>NZ_LT629731.1:4016556-4368927 GCF_900104575.1 Bacillus tuaregi | reverse complement strand
TGGAGCTTTACTGTAGCCTGATATTGAATTTTGGTACAGCTTGTACAGGATAGGTAGGAGCCTGAGAAGCCGGAGCGCCAGCTTCGGTGGAGGCGTCGGTGGGATACTACCCTGGCTGTATTGAACTTCTAACCCGCGCCTCTGATCGGGGCGGGAGACAGTGTCAGGTGGGCAGTTTGACTGGGGCGGTCGCCTCCTAAAAAGTAACGGAGGCGCCCAAAGGTTCCCTCAGAATGGTTGGAAATCATTCGTAGAGTGTAAAGGCACAAGGGAGCTTGACTGCGAGACCTACAAGTCGAGCAGGGACGAAAGTCGGGCTTAGTGATCCGGTGGTTCCGCATGGAAGGGCCATCGCTCAACGGATAAAAGCTACCCCGGGGATAACAGGCTTATCTCCCCCAAGAGTCCACATCGACGGGGAGGTTTGGCACCTCGATGTCGGCTCATCGCATCCTGGGGCTGTAGTCGGTCCCAAGGGTTGGGCTGTTCGCCCATTAAAGCGGTACGCGAGCTNGCCGGCCTAGCTCAATTGGTAGAGCAACTGACTTGTAATCAGTAGGTTGGGGGTTCAAGTCCTCTGGCCGGCACCAGAATTTCTTTAGAGCCATTAGCTCAGTCGGTAGAGCATCTGACTTTTAATCAGAGGGTCGAAGGTTCGAGTCCTTCATGGCTCACCAAAGTTTTTTTTCTTTGGAAAAATAACTTTCCATAATATGCGGGTGTGGCGGAATTGGCAGACGCACTAGACTTAGGATCTAGCGCCGCAAGGCGTGGGGGTTCGACTCCCTTCACCCGCACTAAAAGTTTTCTAAATATTAACTAGCTAACAACTAATCAACTTATACGCGGAAGTAGTTCAGTGGTAGAACATCACCTTGCCAAGGTGGGGGTCGCGGGTTCGAATCCCGTCTTCCGCTCCAGAACATACATGCCGGGGTGGCGGAACTGGCAGACGCACAGGACTTAAAATCCTGCGGTAGGTGACTACCGTACCGGTTCGATTCCGGTCCTCGGCACCAATGTTTTTTTACAATAGTAAAAAACATAAATATAATAATAAATGCGCCCGTAGCTCAATTGGATAGAGCGTCTGACTACGGATCAGAAGGTTATGGGTTCGACTCCTTTCGGGCGCGCCATTTATTCGGGAAGTAGCTCAGCTTGGTAGAGCACTTGGTTTGGGACCAAGGGGTCGCAGGTTCGAATCCTGTCTTCCCGACCATTATAAACAAAAAACGGGGCCTTAGCTCAGCTGGGAGAGCGCCTGCTTTGCACGCAGGAGGTCAGCGGTTCGATCCCGCTAGGCTCCACCAATAAAAGCATTGACAATGATTTACTTTATTGTTAATATATTAAAGTTGTTTCTGCAACAATTGCTCTTTGAAAACTAAACAAACAAAAACGTCAACGTTTTAACTTTTAGTCTTTTTTAATAAAGACAACTTATGAGCAAGTCAAACAATCTTATTGGAGAGTTTGATCCTGGCTCAGGACGAACGCTGGCGGCGTGCCTAATACATGCAAGTCGAGCGAATCTGAGGGAGCTTGCTCCCGAAGGTTAGCGGCGGACGGGTGAGTAACACGTGGGCAACCTGCCTATAAGACTGGGATAACTTCGGGAAACCGGAGCTAATACCGGATAATTCTTTTCCTCTCATGAGGGAAAGCTGAAAGGCGGCTTCGGCTGTCACTTATAGATGGGCCCGCGGCGCATTAGCTAGTTGGTGAGGTAACGGCTCACCAAGGCGACGATGCGTAGCCNTGATCAGGTTGATAGGTTTGGGGTGGAAGCGTGGTGACACGTGGAGCTGACAAATACTAATCGGTCGAGGACTTAACCAAATTTAGATGCGGAGGCGCCTTGCCAGGAGCGACAAGCTTAAGTCGGGCTGTCGAGAAGGTTGTTCTTTAACCTTCTTGACAGCATGGCTTAAGACCTCGAGCTCCTAGGCGCCGCAGCTCGATTCAACAATGTTGATTACTCGTCCTTTTTCTTCAGCATTATCTAGTTTTGAGGGAACAAGTCCTCAAACCAAATAGTTTGGTGACGATAGCGAGAAGGTCACACCCGTTCCCATCCCGAACACGGAAGTTAAGCTTCTCAGCGCCGATGGTAGTTGGGGCTTTGCCCCTGTGAGAGTAGGACGTCGCCAAGCAAGAGGGTATCCGAATGGGTACTCTTTTTTTTGTGTTTTATCTAAATGAAAAGTCAAAATCATATAAAACACTGCATGCAATCGATTGTATGCGGTTTTTTTGGTTCTTTTATCATCATTTAACATATACATATAACGAACTGCCTCAATCATAATAAATTCACCTCACATCGGGTTTGAGAAGAAGTAAATATGGGAAAATTACTAAAGTCTGATTATTTGCCAGAAGCAGCGCAAATCATGTATAATAAAAGTCAAATATAGTCAAAGTCAGAAAGGAGGAAGCTTGGTGAGAAACATCTCGGATATTATTGAAAACTACTTAAAACAAGTCTTAGAGATGAGTGAGAAAGATTTAGTAGAGATCAAGCGCAATGAAATAGCCGATAAATTCCAATGCGTTCCTTCACAAATTAATTATGTAATAAATACACGATTTACAATCGAAAAAGGCTATGTTGTTGAAAGTAAGCGCGGTGGCGGAGGTTATATTCGAATTATGAAGGTTCAATCATATGATCACGCGGATTTAATTGATCAATTGATGAACCTTATTCATGCCCGAGTAACTCAAAGCAGTGCGGAAGATGTTATATTTCGAATTGTTGATGAAGGGATTATTACGGACAGGGAAGCTAGAATAATGCTTAGTGTAATTGATCGATCTGTTTTATATATTGATCTCCCTCACCGTGACGAACTTCGAGCAAGAATGTTGAAAGCAATGCTTCAGACATTAAAATATAAATAAATGATTAGGATCGTAAAGAGGTGGATACCATGGTATGTCAGGAATGTAATCAGCGACCGGCAACACTTCATTTTACAAAAATAGTGAATGGTCAAAAAGAGGAATTTCACCTTTGCGAAAAGTGTGCTTCCGAAAAAGGCGAAATGTTTATGCTTGCAAATCCATCGGGGTTCTCGATTAATAATATATTGGCGGGTTTGTTTAATATAGAGCCAAAAATCAAAAAGGCACAAGATAATCCGTTTGAAAAACAGGAGATTTTACAGTGTGAGCATTGTAAAATGACATTTCCCCAATTCGTAAAAACTGGTCGATTCGGCTGTTCAAATTGTTACACTACGTTTAAAAATCAATTAAAGCCAATTTATAAAAGGCTTCATAGTGGAAACTCTTCTCACAATGGTAAAATTCCTAAAAGAATTGGCGGTACCATGCATATTATGAAAAATATTGGTGAGTTAAAGCTACAGCTGCAGGATTTAATTGCAAACGAAGAATTTGAAAAGGCCGCCATTATTCGAGATGAAATCCGCTCATTGGATCGAAAATTAGATGAAACTGCTAGGGGAGGGGAATAACTTGTCGCTGGAGCGTTTTTTGAATCAAGCCGTATGCTCTTGGATGAGCGCTGAAGGCCCTGACTCCGATATTGTCCTAAGCTCAAGAGTACGGTTAGCGCGAAATATTGACCAATATCGCTTTCCACTGCTTTATTCAAATGAGGAAGCGCTAGAAGTCATTCAAATAATAAAAAATAGAATGCAGAGTCTCCCATTTACAAAGGCAGGAGAGATGGATTTACTCATTATGGAGGAACTGCAGCCTCTCCAAAAGAGAGTATTAGTAGAAAAACATTTAATCAGTCCAAATCTTGCTGAAGACTCAAATCATGGAGCATGCTTACTTTCGGAAAATGAAGAAATTAGTGTTATGATTAATGAAGAAGATCATATCAGAATTCAATGCTTATTTCCGGGACTACAGCTGCAAGAGGCATTAGCAATGGCGAATGAAATCGATGACTGGATTGAGGATTCTGTAACTTACGCATTTGATGAGACAGTTGGATATTTAACAAGCTGTCCTACGAACGTCGGAACCGGACTTCGCGCATCTGTTATGATGCACCTTCCAGGCCTTGTTCTCACACAGCAAATGAACCGGATTATTCCGGCTATTAACCAATTAGGATTAGTTGTTAGAGGAATTTATGGTGAGGGCAGCGAAGCATTAGGTAACATCTTTCAGGTTTCCAATCAGATTACATTAGGTAAATCTGAAGAGGATATCGTAGAAGACTTAAAGAGTGTTGTCAGTCAGATAGTTTCACAGGAGCGTTCAGCCCGTGAAGCATTATCAAAGACTTCAAATATACAATTAGAAGATAGGGTCTACCGTTCCTTTGGAGTGTTAGCAAATAGCAGGATTATTGAAACGAAGGAAGCAGCCAGATGCTTATCAGATGTAAGACTTGGTATTGATATGGGTTATATTAAAAATATTTCCCAGAATATTTTAAATGAATTGATGATATTAACCCAGCCTGGATTTTTACAGCAATATGCCGGTGGTCCATTAAGACCTAATGAACGGGATATTCGTCGGGCTACTCTCATAAGAGAAAGACTAAATTTAGAAAAACAAGAGTAGGGAGGAAGTGGACATGATGTTTGGACGATTTACAGAAAGAGCGCAAAAGGTGCTGGCTTTAGCCCAGGAAGAAGCGATTCGATTAGGTCATAATAATATTGGAACAGAGCATATTTTATTAGGGCTTGTCCGTGAGGGCGAGGGAATAGCAGCAAAGGCCTTGTATGCATTAGGATTAAGCTCAGAGAAAATCCAGAAGGAAGTTGAGGATTTGATTGGCAGAGGCCAGGATGCAGCCGGGTCCATTCATTACACACCACGTGCAAAAAAAGTAACAGAGCTATCCATGGATGAAGCACGAAAGCTGGGTCATTCCTATGTTGGAACAGAGCATATCCTCTTAGGACTTATTCGTGAAGGTGAAGGCGTTGCAGCGCGAGTGCTGAACAATTTAGGCGTAAGCTTAAATAAAGCTCGTCAGCAGGTCCTACAACTACTTGGAAGCAACGAATCCGGCTCACACCAGGGTGGTTCTGCAGCCAGTGCTAATACACCTACTCTAGACAGCTTAGCGCGCGACCTTACCGTTATTGCCCGTGAAGGAAGCTTGGACCCAGTGATTGGTAGAAGCAAAGAAATTCAACGTGTAATTGAAGTGTTAAGCAGAAGAACAAAAAATAACCCTGTTTTAATCGGTGAACCGGGAGTCGGTAAAACCGCTATTGCGGAAGGGCTTGCCCAGCAAATCGTTAATAATGAAGTGCCTGAAATCCTGCGTAACAAGCGAGTTATGACTCTTGATATGGGTACTGTTGTAGCAGGTACAAAATATCGTGGTGAGTTTGAAGACCGTTTAAAGAAAGTAATGGATGAAATTCGTCAAGCAGGAAATATTATTCTATTTATCGATGAGCTTCATACATTGATTGGTGCCGGTGGTGCAGAAGGTGCGATTGATGCTTCTAATATCTTAAAGCCTTCACTAGCCCGCGGCGAACTGCAGTGTATCGGGGCAACAACACTAGATGAGTACCGTAAATATATCGAAAAGGACGCTGCATTAGAGCGACGTTTCCAGCCAATTATGGTGGATGAACCAACTGCAGAAGAATCGATTCAAATCTTAAAGGGACTGCGCGACAGATATGAAGCCCATCATAGAGTTTCTATAACAGATGAAGCTATTGATGCAGCTGTCAAACTGTCTGACCGTTATATTTCAGATCGATTCCTTCCTGATAAAGCCATTGACTTAATTGATGAAGCGGGTTCAAAGGTTCGTCTTCGCTCATATACTACGCCTCCAAACTTAAAGGAGCTGGAAGTAAAGCTTGAAGAAGTGAGAAAAGAGAAGGATGCAGCTGTTCAAAGCCAGGAATTTGAGAAAGCAGCTTCATTAAGAGACTCAGAGCAGCGCCTACGTGAGCAGCTTGAGGAAACAAAGAAGATTTGGAAGGAAAAGCAAGGAAAGGAAAACAGCGAAGTTACTATTGATGATATTGCTAGTGTTGTATCGAGCTGGACTGGAATCCCAGTTTCCAAACTGCAGCAAACTGAAACTGATAAGCTATTGAAGCTGGAAGAGATTCTCCACTCACGCGTGATTGGTCAGGAAGAGGCAGTCATTGCTATTTCTAAGGCTGTTCGCCGTGCGCGTGCAGGCTTAAAGGATCCAAAACGACCAATTGGTTCATTCGTATTCCTTGGACCTACTGGTGTAGGTAAAACTGAATTAGCTCGGGCATTAGCTGAAGCGATGTTCGGTGATGAGGATGCGATGATTCGAATTGATATGTCTGAATACATGGAGAAGCATTCCACTTCAAGACTTGTTGGATCACCTCCAGGCTATGTCGGCTATGAGGAAGGCGGCCAGCTGACTGAAAAGGTAAGAAGAAAGCCTTACTCTGTTGTACTATTAGATGAAATTGAAAAGGCGCATCCAGATGTCTTTAATATTCTGCTTCAAGTATTAGAGGATGGGAGATTAACGGATTCTAAAGGTCGGACAGTGGACTTCCGAAATACTGTCTTAATCATGACATCTAACGTAGGTGCTTCGGCATTACAGAGAAATAAATACGTTGGCTTTAACATTCAGGACTCTAATCAGGATTACAAGGATATGAAGGGCAAGGTAATGGAGGAATTGAAGAAGGCGTTCCGTCCAGAATTCCTGAATCGTATTGATGAAATTATCGTATTCCATGCATTAGAGAAGAAGCATCTGAAGGAGATTGTTTCTCTTATGTCAGAGCAATTAACAAAGCGTCTAAAAGAGCAGAATATTACGCTTAGTCTTACAGATGCTGCTTTAGAAAAAATCTCAGTTGAGGGATATGATCCGGAATACGGTGCCCGTCCACTGCGTAGAGCGATTCAAAAGCATATTGAGGATCGTTTATCAGAGGAGCTTTTAAAGGGAACGGTCTTAACCGGACAGATAGTCATCATTGATGTAGTGAACGATGAATTTACAATCAAAGCATCAGAACAACAGCCTGAATCACAACTGCAAAACTAAGGCTACAGCAAGAGGTACACGGGATATATTCGTGTACCTCTTTTTAGTAAAATATAAGCGGTAGTCTGTTGTTAGGTACTCATACCCGCGGAAAACCCGTATACTATATATCTAAACACAATAGAATGGTAGTGAAGCAATTGGCTAAAAGAAAAACGAAATTTATTTGTCAGGAGTGTGGATATGAATCTCCTAAATGGATGGGGAAATGTCCAGGCTGTGGGAATTGGAACAGTATGGTGGAGGAAGTGGAAAAGACAGCCTCTAGAAGAGGGGCATTCGCACACACAGAGGAATCAAAGATTGCTGCGAAGCCGACACCGATAACAGCTGTAGAAACAGTTAACGAAGCGCGTATTTTTACTGATTCAAAAGAATTGAATCGTGTCTTAGGGGGCGGGATAGTCAGGGGATCGTTAGTTCTCATTGGTGGCGACCCGGGAATTGGTAAGTCGACGCTGCTTCTGCAGGTCTCATCACAACTAGCTGTAAAGCAACACTCTGTTTTATATATATCCGGAGAGGAATCATTGCGTCAAACAAAACTGAGAGCAGAACGCTTGGCGATATCCTCGGATAAGCTTCTTGTATATGCGGAAACAAACCTAGAGGAAATTAGTCGTACGATTGAAAATGTTAATCCTGACTTTGTCATTGTCGACTCTATTCAGACCGTTTTTCATCCGGAAATCACCTCGGCTCCGGGAAGTGTTTCACAAGTAAGGGAATGTACATCCGAGCTGATGAGAATTGGAAAGACAAAAGGCATCGCGATATTTATTGTTGGCCATGTCACAAAGGAAGGCTCTATCGCCGGACCTCGTTTGTTAGAGCATATGGTTGACACGGTATTATATTTTGAAGGGGAGCGCCACCATACATACCGTATTCTTCGTGCCGTAAAAAACCGTTTTGGTTCGACGAATGAAATGGGCATATTCGAGATGAAGGAGTCCGGTCTCGAGGAAGTGGATAACCCTTCAGAAATATTCTTAGAGGAGCGTTCTCAAGGTGCAGCAGGATCTACAGTTGTAGCATCAATGGAAGGAACAAGACCTGTACTGGTAGAAATTCAAGCGTTGATTTCACCAACGAGCTTTGGCAATCCGAGGCGAATGGCAACCGGGATTGATCACAATCGTGTTCCACTGCTCATGGCTGTGCTAGAGAAAAGAGTCGGGATGCTCCTGCAGAATCAGGATGCGTATCTAAAGGTAGCTGGCGGAGTGAAACTAGATGAACCAGCGATCGATTTAGCGATTGCGGTAAGCATTGCATCCAGTTTTCGTGATACACCGACAAGACCAACAGACTGTGTGATTGGAGAGGTAGGTTTAACTGGAGAGGTTAGGCGGGTTTCCCGTATCGAACAACGGGTGCAGGAAGCTGCTAAACTTGGCTTTGAACGGGTTATTCTACCGGAAAATAATCTTGGCGGCTGGAAAGGACCACATGGAATACAATTAATCGGGGTTGCTTCTGTCGGTGAAGCACTACGAGCTGCTTTAGGGGGATAAAGAGTGGAAAACAAAAGGTATGGCGATCAAGTGAGCAAAATCTTACAATTTATGGCCCCTGGAACACCTATTCGGGAGGGCATTGATAATGTCCTCCGGGCGAATACAGGTGGATTAATTGTTTTAGGCTGTGATGATAAGGTACAAACACTTGTTAATGGTGGATTTAAGATTCATTGTCCTTTTTCTCCAAGCTATTTGTATGAGCTATCTAAGATGGATGGGGCTATTATTTTGAATGAATCAGGTAGCGAGATATTAATTGCCAATGCACAATTAGCTCCTGATACCAGCATCTCATCGTCTGAAACGGGAATGCGTCACCGTACAGCTGAAAGGGTTGCGAAACAGACAGGCGCTCTCGTTATCGCTATTTCACAACGGAGAAATGTCATTACCCTCTATCAAGGTCAGTTTCGTTACGCACTCCGAGAGATTGCCGTTATCCTGGCAAAGGCTAACCAAGCTATACAGACATTAGAAAAGTATAAAGTGGTTTTAGAGCAAAGCGTCGCTAATCTTAGTATTTTAGAGTTTGAAGAGCTTGTTACTTATAATGACCTTTTACAAACAATGCATCGATTTACCATGGTACTAAGAATTAAGAATGAATTACTCAACTATCTAAGTGAATTAGGAACGGAGGGAAGACTGATTCAGCTACAGATGAATGAGCTTTTGATTGATATGGAAAAGGAAGCAAAGCTGATTATTAAGGATTATGCACATTCAAGAAATGTAAACGTCAGCGATGTCATGAGAAAGCTGCACGATTTTGCACATATGGAAGTAATAGAAGATAACCTTGTATTAAAGCAGTTCGGTTATCAGGGGTATGTCCACCTTGATGAAGTAAAGAGCCCCCGTGGATATCGGATGCTAAGCAAAATCCCACGATTACCAACAGTCATTATCGAGAATTTAATCAACCGTTTTCACGATCTTCCTACTATTATTAAAGCATCAGTAGCGGAACTGGACGAGGTCGAAGGGATTGGCGACGTGAGGGCTAGAAAGATTAAGGATGGATTAAAGCTATTAAAGGATCAGTTATTTGCGGATCGAAGCTTCAAATAAATTTATAGGTATATTGAAACCTATAAATAAAAGACCATTGAACTATTTGTGGTATTGTGTTAAGCTAAAAAATTAATTGTTTGACACATTCTTTCTGAAGGTGCTAATCTAAATGTAGTTATCACGAATTGGATAAGAATAACAAAGATTTTATTGACTAAAAAAAGTAAAATATATTTGGAAATAGGTTTCGTTTTTTGCAAATTGTTTATAATGAATAAAAAGGAGGTGAAGGAATGTTAAAACGAATTGTTCAAGCTTGTTTCCTCATTATCGGAGGAACACTGGGACTATTTCTAATCCCTGATTTATTAAAACTAGTGAATTTTGATGACATTCCTCTAATAAATAATCCCTATGTTTCCGTCATTTTGGGCTCTATTATTTTTTATCTTATAACGTTTTGGGCAGTAGACTATGTAGTGAATTTTGTAAAGTGGCTTGAAGAGACATTAGTAAGAGCACCAATTACAGATATTATTTTTGGTAGTTTAGGGCTTGCTTTTGGACTTATTATTGCCTTTTTAATTGGGTACGCTCTTAATGCCATTGAAGTACCGGTTGTTAATACAGTAGCACCCATTTTGTTGACGCTTTTATTTGGTTATTTAGGGTTCTCGGTCGGTTTTAAAAAGCGCGATGAATTGCTCGGTTTATTTGCAAACAAGAAGAAAAAGGCTACGGAAGAAGAACCAGAAAAAGAGAGTCGAAATGCTTTGAAGATTCTAGATACGAGTGTTATTATCGATGGTAGAATTGCTGACATCTGTCAAACAGGCTTCTTGGAAGGGACCATCGTGATTCCTCAATTTGTTCTTGCAGAGCTGCAGCACATTGCTGATTCCTCAGAAGGCCGCCGTGGTCTTGATATATTAAATCGTATTCAAAAAGAGCTCGCGATTAAAGTGGAAATCTATGAAGGTGATTTTGAGGAAATTCAAGAGGTAGATAGCAAGCTGGTCAAGCTTGCAAAGCTTACAAACGGGATTGTCGTGACAAACGATTTTAATTTAAACAAGGTATGTGAACTACAGCAGGTATCTGTCTTAAATATCAATGATCTCGCTAATGCAGTTAAACCTGTTGTGCTACCGGGGGAAGAAATGAACGTCCAGGTAATCAAGGATGGAAAAGAACATAACCAGGGAGTCGCCTATTTAGATGATGGTACGATGATCGTTGTAGAAGATGGCCGTGATTATATTGGTAAGCATATTGATGTACTCGTCACGAGCGTTTTGCAAACATCTGCCGGTAGAATGATTTTTGCAAAGCCCAAATTATTAGAAAAAGCGCTATAATTGATTTAAGTTGAATAAATGCATGTTGAGCTTGCATCCTTTAGCTCAGGCGCCGGCAGTCTATTCCGGCGTTTTCATGCGTACATAGATAGGAGCTTGGGTTATGCCTTATCAAGTCGTTATCCCTGCTGCGGGTCAGGGAAAAAGAATGGGAGCAGGGAAAAATAAACTTTTACTAGAATTGGATGGGGCTCCAGTTTTAATTCATACCTTACAGGTATTTGAGGGAGACGAGTGCTGTTCAGGAGTAATACTTGCTATAAATGAACAAGACGAAAAAGAAACGCAAACTCTTTTAGATAAATATGGTATCACGAAGGTAATCGGTATTGTACCAGGCGGATCTGAAAGGCAGTATAGCATTTACAATAGTCTTAAGGCCTTAGAAGGAAATGGAATTGTTCTTGTACATGATGGTGCCCGTCCTTTTATTGACATTGGTCTAATCCATTCTCTAGTTTTATCAGCAGAGCAATATGGTGCATCTGTGCTTGCTGTTCCTGTCAAGGACACTGTGAAAAAGGTAAAGGATCATAAAGTGATAGAGACGGTTGAACGTTCCAGCTTGTGGGCAATTCAAACACCACAAGCTTTTCGTATGTCCCTCTTGCGCCAAGCATATGAATCAGCAGAGGAAGCAGGTTATTTAGGAACAGATGATGCTAGTCTCGTAGAGCGACTTGGCCATGATGTCATGATTGTAGAAGGCAATTATGATAACATCAAGCTTACAACACCAGAGGATTTATTTTTTGCGGAAACGATTATTCGGAAACGAAGTAGTATGACAAAAAGGAGTGAATAGATATGTTTCGTATTGGACAAGGCTTTGATGTACACCAATTTGCGGAAGGAAGAGAACTCATTATTGGAGGGATTACCATTCCCTATGAGAAAGGGCTGCTCGGTCATTCTGACGCAGATGTATTGCTGCATACAGTAGCAGATGCTTGTTTAGGTGCAATTGGCGAAGGTGATATTGGGAGACATTTCCCCGATACTGACCCTGAGTTCAAGGATGCCGATTCGAGCAAACTGCTTCAGCATGTTTGGCAGATTGTGAAGGAAAAGGGGTATGAGCTGGTTAATGCAGATTGCACCATTATTGCGCAGAAGCCTAAAATGGCTCCTTATATTGTCCCGATGAAGGAGAAAATCGCCTATCTACTAGAAACGTTGCCTGAGAATATAAATGTAAAGGCGACTACCACTGAAAAGCTTGGTTTTACTGGGAGAGGGGAAGGGATTGCCGCCCAGGCAGTTGTTTTATTGAGAAAATTAGGGTATTCTGACTAAGGTATATACATACGAAAGATAAAGAGAATTAGCATTAATTGGAGGCGTTGGAGGTTATGGCAAACGAAATTCGAGTACGTTACGCACCGAGTCCGACAGGGCATCTGCATATTGGTAATGCTCGTACAGCGTTGTTTAATTATTTGTTTGCACGAAATCAAGGCGGAAAGTTTATCATCCGAATTGAAGATACAGATCAGAAGCGTAATATTGAAGGCGGCGAGCAAAGTCAGCTTAAATACTTAAAGTGGCTTGGAATGGATTGGGATGAAGGTGTCGATATTGGTGGAGAATACGGTCCTTATCGTCAATCTGAGAGAAATGATATTTACCAAAAATACTATAGTGAGCTTCTGGAGAATGGTAAGGCATATAAATGCTATTGTACACCTGAAGAGTTGGAAAAGGAACGCGAGGAGCAAATGGCGCGAAATGAAACACCGCACTATTCAGGTAAGTGCCGCCATTTAACACCTGAAGAACGAAATAGGCTGGAAGCGGAAGGCAGAGAGCCAAGCATTCGTTTTAGAGTTCCCGAAGGCCAAGTATACACTTGGGATGATATGGTAAAGGGAAATGTATCATTTGAAAGCGAAGGAATTGGCGATCATGTAATTGTGAAAAAAGATGGCATTCCTACCTACAATTTTGCTGTAACGGTTGACGATCACTTAATGGAAATTTCCCATGTGTTACGCGGTGATGACCATATTTCAAATACGCCGAAGCAGCTTATGATTTATGATGCGTTTAACTGGGTGCGCCCGATTTTTGGTCATATGACATTAATTGTAAATGAAAGCCGTAAGAAGTTAAGTAAACGTGATGAATCAATTATTCAATTCATTGAGCAGTATGAAGAGCTTGGTTATGTTCCAGAGGCGTTATTTAATTTCATCGCTCTCTTAGGCTGGTCTCCTGAGGGTGAAGAGGAAATTTTCACAAGAGAAGAGTTTATTAAAATCTTTGATAGCAAGCGTTTATCAAAATCTCCGGCATTATTTGATAAGCAAAAGCTTGCTTGGATGAACAATCAATATATGAAATCAATTGAGATTGATCGTGTTGTTGAACTGGCATTGCCTCATTTGGTTAAAGCAGGCTATGTGAAGGAAACAAGAACAGAAGAGGAAAGTGCATGGGCTCATGAATTGATTGCATTGAATCAAGAAAAAATGAGCTGCGGCGCAGATATCGTTGAGCTGTCAGAGCTCTTCTTCACCGATACAGTCAGCATGGATGATGAAGCAAAAGAAATTATTTCAGGAGAGCAAGTTCCTGAAGTGCTTAAGGCCTTTTTAAGTGAAATGGAGAGCTTAGACAATTTTACTGCTGATGAAATTAAAAAGGCAGTTAAGGCTGTTCAAAAATCAACAGGCCATAAGGGAAAAAATCTCTTTATGCCAATTCGGGTAGCAACGACTGGACAAACACATGGTCCTGATTTAATGAAGGCGATTGAACTATTAGGAAAAGAAAAGGTAAAATCTCGAGTAATGAATATAATTTGATTAACATATTCATAAAAGTGTAATATAGTAAAAGTAATAAAATAATGTTTTAAAATGTTGATGAGAAAGAGTAAAAAAATGATGCTTTTGCTAGAGAGAACCACCAGCGGCTGAAAGTGGTTTAAGCCTCTCGTTTTTTGAATGCGTCTCAGAGTCCTGTGTCGAACTTTTTAAATAGTAGATATGGGCGGTTTCCCCTCCGTTATTAGGGTAGAGTTGAGGTCTCGTTTTAGAGGTCTAAACAGAGTGGAACCGCGCACAAAGCGTCTCTGTCGTTATGACAGGGACGCTTTTTTGTATTTTGTTTGTCTAGTTAAGCGAATCAAAGAGGGAGGGTTAGGCTAATGTTTAAAAATTTAAAAGAGGATGTTCAAGTTATTTTTGAGCAAGACCCTGCAGCGCGGAGTTATATTGAGGTTATCCTAACCTATTCAGGACTGCACGCTATATGGTCACATCGTTTCGCTCATTTTTTACACAAAAAGAAATTTTTCTTTTTAGCGCGGATTGTTTCACAGATAAGCAGGTTTTTTACCGGTATCGAAATCCATCCTGGTGCTAAAATCGGAAGACGTCTCTTTATCGACCATGGAATGGGTGTCGTGATAGGGGAAACGTGTGAAATCGGCGATAACGTTACGATTTATCAAGGGGTAACATTAGGTGGTACTGGAAAAGAAAAAGGAAAACGACATCCAACCGTAAAGGATAACGCCCTGATTGCAACCGGTGCTAAAGTATTAGGAAACATCATCATTGGAGAAAATGCTAAAATTGGTGCCGGTTCAGTTGTTCTCAAAGATGTTCCAGCGGATTCAACGGTTGTCGGAATACCTGGGCGTGTAAAGGTACAGGCTGGTGTAAAGGTAAATAAAGATTTAAACCATGCCAATTTGCCTGACCCTGTTTCCGATCGTTTGAATGAGCTGCAGGATGAAATAGTAAATTTAAAAGTAGAATTAGAAGAGCTAAGGAAGGAAAGGAGCGCCAAACAGCATGACTATTCAAATTTATAATACCCTGACAAGAAAAAAGGAGGAATTTATTCCGCTTGAGGAAGGGAAAGTAAAAATGTATGTGTGCGGCCCGACTGTATATAACTATATCCATATTGGTAACGCACGCCCAGCGATTGTATTTGATACGGTTAGAAGATATTTGGATTACCGAGGCTACGAGGTTCAATATATATCCAATTTTACGGATGTCGATGATAAATTAATCAGAGCGGCGAATGAAATTGGAGAAGATGTACCAACGATTGCAAACCGTTTTATTGAAGCCTATTTTGAAGATGTTAGTGCATTAGGCTGTAAAAAGGCAGATGTCCATCCTCGTGTAACGGAAAACATGGATATTATTATTGATTTTATTCAAACATTAATTGAAAAGGGATATGCCTATGAGTCGGAAGGAGATGTTTATTTCCATACCCGTAGCTTTGAAGGGTACGGCAAGCTTTCGCATCAGTCTATTGATGAGTTGCGTGTAGGGGCCCGAATTGCAGTTGGTGAGAAGAAACAGGATTCTCTTGACTTCGCTCTATGGAAGGCAGCAAAGGAAGGAGAAATCTATTGGGAAAGCCCATGGGGAAAAGGAAGACCTGGCTGGCATATTGAATGCTCAGCAATGGCGAGAAAGTACCTAGGTGATACAATTGATATTCATGCCGGCGGACAGGATCTAACCTTCCCACACCATGAAAATGAGATTGCCCAATCCGAGGCCTTAACGGGTAAATCATTTGCCCGTTATTGGATGCATAATGGCTATATCAATATTAATAATGAGAAAATGTCAAAATCACTTGGTAACTTCGTGCTGGTTCATGACATTATTAAGCGTCATGATCCGCAGGTGTTACGTATGTTTATGTTATCTGTTCATTACCGTCATCCAATCAATTACAGTGATGAGTTATTAGAGAACACTCGTGCTGGCTTAGAGCGTATTAAAACATCCTACCAAAACCTAAGTCACAGAAAGGAATCAAGCACAAACCTAACGAATGACAACAGCACCTGGGTGGAAGAAATAAATAGCCTTCGCGGTCAATTTATTCAACAAATGGATGATGATTTTAATACAGCAAACGCTATTTCGGTTCTTTTTGAACTATCCAGTCTTGCTAACCGTTATATAATGGAGAAGACAACGGATATTGAGGTTATTGATAGCTTTATGAAGCTATTCGAAGAACTGACACAGGTCTTAGGCTTGCAGTTAAAGCAGGAAGAACTGCTTGATGAAGAGATTGAGGCATTGATAGAAAAGAGAATTCAAGCCCGTAAGGACCGTGATTTTCAACTTGCAGACCAAATCCGTGATCAATTAAAGGATTTAAATATCATTTTAGAAGATACACCTCAAGGTACGAGATGGAAAAGAGGCTAAAGGAATGCTGCATTATGATCAAAAGGTAAATGAAAAGCTGTTAAATAGCCTAGCTCTTGCTTATATGGGAGATGCGGTATTTGAAACGTATGTACGCTATCATTTACTGCAAAATGGCCAGGTTAAACCGCATTTGCTACATCGGGCTGCTACGAGGTATGTATCTGCAAAGGCTCAATCAAGTGTGCTTCACCATATGATGGAGGAAGGCTATTTTAGCGACGAGGAAATAGTGATTATTAAAAGGGGACGGAACGCAAAGTCAGGTTCCGTTCCGAAAAATACGGATGTGCAGACGTATCGGTATAGTACTGCCTTCGAGGCATTGCTCGGCTCGTTGTATTTGGCTGGAAATAATGAGAGGCTCGAGGAAATTATCAACTATGCTTTTCAACTGATTGATGGGATGAAAGGAGGCGGGGGACATGATGCATGATCATGATTACATCATGGGAAAGAACCCTGTTATTGAAGCGTTAAAATCAGAGCGGGACATTAACAAAATCTTAATTGCAGAAGGCTCACAACGCGGTCAGATGCAGCAAGTAACAAGCATGGCTAAGGAGCAGAATGTACTTGTACAGTTTGTTCCAAAAAAGAAGCTGGATAGTTTAGTAGAAGGAAATCATCAAGGGGTATTAGCGCAAGTTGCGGCCTACCAATATGCAGAAATCAATGATTTATTTTCAAATGCTGAAAAGAGGAACGAAACTCCATTCTTTATGCTACTTGATGAAATTGAAGATCCGCATAATTTAGGCTCTATTATGAGAACTGCTGATGCGACCGGTGCCCATGGAATTATTATTCCAAAGCGGCGGGCTGTAGGTTTAACGGCAACAGTCGCAAAGGCTTCTACCGGTGCAATCGAACATATCCCGGTTGTCAGAGTAACTAATATGGCCAGAACGATTGATGAACTAAAAGAGAGAGGCATTTGGATTGTGGGGACCGATGCTAAGGGGAAGGAAGATTATCGACAGTTTGATGGGACAATGCCGCTTGGTCTTGTAATAGGCAGTGAAGGTAAAGGGATGGGCCGGCTTGTTCGTGACAAATGTGATTTTCTAATTAAGCTACCAATGGCAGGAAAGGTAACGTCACTTAACGCTTCCGTTGCTGCTGCATTGCTAATGTATGAGGTATATCGAAAACGCAACCCACTCGAGGGATAGAGATGGATATTTTGTTGGTGGACGGATATAACATTATTGGCGCATGGCCTGACCTTCAGGAATTTAAAAACAAGGATTTAGCCGCCGCAAGGGATTTGCTCGTCGAAAAGATGGCTGAATATCAAGCCTATACAGGTTTCCGGGTCATTATTGTTTTTGATGCCTACGGAGTTCAGGGGCTGGAGAAAAAATATAAAAATTATCAGGTCGAGGTTATCTTTACAAAGGAAAATGAAACAGCTGATGAAAGAATTGAAAAGCTTGCTATTGGTTTGAGTAATCGCAGAACGCAAATACATGTGGCAACATCAGATTTTACGGAGCAGTGGGCGATTTTTGGGCAGGGAGCATTACGAAAGTCAGCTCGGGAACTGCTTATTGAGATGAAGATGATCGAAAAGGGTATTGAACTTAAAGTAAAGAAAATTGAACAGAAAAGGCCGCTCTCGAAAATTCCGCTTAGTAAGGAATTGGCTGAAATTTTCGAAAAATGGCGTCGAGAACGGTAGTGACTGGTTGACGTTGGAAAAAAATGTGCTGTATAATAACTCTAATCATGCTTTTGCGGTCGGGGGGATCTGAGTTGAATTCTTACATCGGGACAAAGCTTAACGACAGTAACGTTCAATATTTGCAACTTGAGGATGAGGAGATTATTGATTTAGTGCACAAGGGAGAAAGTGAAGCACTTGATTTTTTGATTCATAAATATCGAAATTTTGTACGAGCAAAAGCGCGATCATATTTTTTAATTGGAGCAGACCGGGAGGATATTGTTCAAGAAGGCATGATTGGTTTATTTAAAGCAATACGTGATTTCAAAGAGGACAAGCTGTCATCCTTTAAAGCCTTTGCAGAGTTGTGTATAACAAGGCAAATCATTACGGCAATAAAAACAGCAACTAGACAAAAGCATATACCGTTAAATTCTTATGTATCCTTAGATAAGCCAATTTATGATGAAGAATCGGATCGCACGTTAATGGACGTCATTTCAGGTGCAAAGGTGCTAGACCCTGAGGAATTGATTATTAACCAGGAAGAGTTTGACCATATAGAAATAAAAATGGCAGAGCTATTAAGTGACCTTGAGAGAAAGGTTCTTGCTCTATATTTGGATGGGCAGTCCTATCAGGAAATCTCGGAAGAACTAAATCGACATGTAAAGTCGATTGATAATGCCCTACAGCGCGTGAAGCGGAAGCTTGAACGATACTTAGAAATCAGAGAATTCTCACAATGATAAAATAAGTTTTGTCGTGAATTCCCTGTTATTGACATGTCTTGCACGCCATGTTACATTTTTATAGATATAAAAGAAGCTAGAGTGGGTGCGGAATGAGAAAAAAAGTTATTCTTGCATGTTCGAAGTGTGGATCAAGAAACTACACAACGATGAGTAAGAAAGATTCGGAACGTCTTGAATTGAAAAAGCATTGTGATCAATGTCAGGCTCATACAGTACACCGTGAAACGAAATAGCTACTTTTCATAGATAGAACAAAGCATCACTTCAGTTTGGAGGTTACGAAATGCAACGCATCGTGAAATTTTTCCGTGAAGTTGGACGTGAAATGAGAAAGGTAAGCTGGCCAAAGCGCAAGGACCTTACCAACTACACGGTTACTGTTCTTGCTACTGTGACATTCTTTTCAGTCTTTTTCGCTGTTATTGATTTAGGTATTTCTGAATTGATTCGATTAATTCTTGAATAACTCCCAGCAACAGATGGTATAATGGGGGATAGAAACATTAGGAAAACTTTACAAAGCCCGGAAACGGGTTTTTTGATTTGTAATGGAAAGTTTTTCATCCGCGGGTTTGAAAAACAATAAAAACCACAACTTAATATACAGGGAGGGAAGGACATATAGTCCCCTTGAATGGAAAAAAATTGGTATGTTGTCCATACGTACTCAGGCTATGAGAACAAAGTAAAGGCAAATTTGGAAAAACGTGTAGAATCAATGGCGATGCAGGATAAAATCTTCCGCGTTATTGTACCAGAAGAAGAGGAAACAGATGTTAAAAATGGAAAGAAAAAGGTTGTAAAACGAAAGGTGTTTCCTGGTTACGTACTAGTTGAGCTAGTTATGACCGATGATTCCTGGTATGTTGTTCGAAATACACCAGGTGTAACGGGATTTGTGGGATCTGCAGGTGCTGGTTCAAAGCCGACTCCGTTAATGCCTGATGAAATTAATTCCATTCTAAAGCATTTAGGTGTTGATGAAAGACGGGTGGATATTGACTTTGAAATTGGCGAAATCGTCAAGGTAAAGGAAGGCCCGTTTGCCAACTTTGAAGGCTCTATTGAGGAAATTGACAAAGACAAAGCGAAAATTAAAGTACTCGTCAATATGTTTGGTCGGGATACGCCGGTAGAGCTTGAATATACACAAGTTGAAAAAATATAACATGAAGAACTTGAAATCAAAATGAAAAAGTGGTAATATTTCAAAGGTCAGTATGTCCCGAATGAAAATACGGGACACTAATAAAGTTCTTTATTTTAGAATAGAGACGATAGATTGAGTGGGAGGGACTTAATAAACAAGGCCCCTATTACCACATCACGGACTTAAGGAGGTGTGTCTCGTGGCTAAAAAAGTAATTAAAGTTGTTAAATTACAAATCCCTGCAGCTAAAGCTAATCCAGCTCCACCAGTTGGTCCTGCTCTTGGTCAAGCCGGTGTTAACATCATGGGATTCTGTAAGGAGTTTAACGCTCGTACAGCTGAACAAGCTGGATTAATCATTCCGGTTGAAATCACGGTATTCGAGGACCGTTCATTTACATTTATTACGAAAACTCCTCCTGCTGCTGTTTTACTTAAAAAAGCAGCTGGAATCGAATCTGGTTCTGGTGAACCAAATCGTAATAAAGTAGCTACAGTTAAGCGTGACAAGGTACGCGAGATTGCTGAAACAAAAATGCCTGATTTAAATGCAGCAAACGTTGAAGCAGCTATGCGTATGGTTGAAGGTACTGCACGCAGCATGGGCATCGTTATCGAAGACTAATCCATGCAGTAAATGATGGTTTAACAAAAAGGTTGCGGGGATGAATTAGTTCTACTCGCAACCTTTATATCTGTTTACCTATATCGCTGAAATAAGCGATTCGCTTTTTACGTGGGAGGAAATTCCGCTAAAACCACAATATAGGAGGAAATTTAAAATGGCTAAAAAAGGTAAGAAGTATGTTGAAGCTGCAAAGCTAATTGACCGTACAAAGGCTTACCCTATCGGTGAGGCAGTAGAACTTGTTAAACAAACAAGCTTCACAAAATTTGATGCATCTGTAGAAGTGGCATTCCGTTTAGGAGTTGACCCTAAGAAAGCAGACCAACAAATCCGTGGAGCAGTTGTACTTCCTAACGGAACTGGTAAAACTCAAAGAGTCCTAGTATTCGCTAAAGGTGAAAAAGCTAAAGAAGCAGAAGCTGCTGGTGCAGATTACGTGGGAGATTCTGAATACATCAACAAAATTAACCAAGGTTGGTTCGAGTTTGATGTAATCGTTGCTACACCTGACATGATGGGTGAAGTTGGTAAACTCGGTCGTACATTAGGACCAAAAGGTTTAATGCCAAACCCTAAAACAGGAACAGTAACTTTCGACGTTACAAGAGCAGTTAACGAAATCAAAGCTGGTAAAGTAGAATACCGTGTTGATAAAGCTGGTAACATCCATGTTCCTATCGGTAAAGCTTCATTTGAAAACGAAAAGCTTGTTGAGAACTTCAATACAATTTTCGATACAATGATGAAGGTTAAGCCTGCAGCTGCAAAAGGAACTTACATGAAGAATGTAGCGATTACATCAACAATGGGACCAAGTGTGAAAATCGATCCTGCTACAGCAGGTAAATAATATATAAAATAAATGTTGACAACCTTGACTCTATTTCCTATAATAGAGTCTGTTGTTAAAAAAATAACATTTGTACCGAAGACAGCAGGTGTGTTGAAACGCTTAATTTCCTGCCGAGGTCATACGATAGATTTTTAAACGCACGTTTTGAGCGGCTATTGTATACTACCTCCATGTCTGTACCAGTATGGAGGTATTTTATTGTCTGGTATAAATGCAGTAATTCTTACAGGAGGTGTAAAGATGAGCAGCATTATTGAACAAAAGAAACAAATCGTTGACGAAATTGCTGAAAAACTTAAATCAAGTGTATCAACAGTAGTAGTTGATTACCGTGGTTTAAATGTTGCGGAAGTAACTGAACTTCGTAAACAACTTCGTGATGCAGGCATCGAGTTCAAAGTATACAAAAATACAATGACTCGTCGTGCAGCAGACTCTGTTGAACTTTCTGGTTTAAATGAATTTTTAACAGGTCCAAATGCGGTTGCTTTCAGTACTGAAGATGTAGTTGCTCCTGCAAAAATCATCAATGACTTCGCTAAGAAACACGAAGCATTAGAAATCAAAGCAGGTGTAATCGAAGGAAACGTTGCGACAGTTGAGGAAATTAAGGCTCTTGCTGAACTTCCATCTCGCGAAGGTTTACTTTCTATGTTACTCAGCGTACTTCAAGCTCCTATCCGCAACCTTGCTCTTGCTACAAAGGCAGTTGCAGATCAGAAGGAAGAACAAAGCGCGTAAGTTAATCGTACTTTAATAAATTTCAAACCCAAAAAATAAGGAGGAAATTCAATCATGACTAAAGAACAAATCATTGAAGCGGTTAAAAATATGACTGTTTTAGAATTCAATGACCTAGTAAAAGCAATCGAAGAAGAGTTTGGTGTAACTGCTGCAGCTCCTGTAGCTGTTGTTGGTGGCGCTGCTGGTGCGGCTGCTGAAGAGAAAACTGAATTTGACGTTGTTCTTGCATCTGCAGGCGACCAAAAAATCAAAGTTATCAAAGTGGTACGTGAAATCACAGGTCTTGGTCTTAAAGAAGCAAAAGAACTTGTTGACAACACTCCAAAACCAGTTAAAGAAGGAGCTTCTAAAGAAGAAGCTGAAGAAATCAAAGCTAAGCTTGAAGAAGTTGGAGCTGGCGTTGAAGTTAAGTAATTTTTCCAACAAAAAGCTCGCTATATAAGCGAGCTTTTTTTGTACTATCCATTCATATGAATACTGCACAGAATTAATTCCTCAATAATATAATAATTATTCATGATTCTCCAACGGAGGTGATAGCATGTCCGAGCATTATTATTCCCGAACACAAAAAGTTGAGAGTGAACCGAAACTATGGAATTATACATTAAGAGAAATGAGTCTTCGTTTTAAAACGGATAACGGGGTTTTTTCTAAAAGCGAAGTAGACTTTGGGTCAAGATTATTGATTGAAACCTTTCAAATGCCGGAAATCCCTGGTGATGTATTGGATGTAGGCTGCGGCTATGGTCCTATCGGCCTTGCAATTGCAAAGCAATGGTCAGATCGTAAGGTTCATATGGTTGATGTGAATCTACGAGCACTAAGTCTTGCGAAAGAGAATAGTGAGTTGAATGGGATACATAATGTAGACGTTTACGAAAGTGACCGCTTAGCAGCTGTAATGGGGAGGAAGTTTGCTGTCGTTCTTACCAATCCGCCAATCCGAGCTGGTAAAGATGTCGTTCATGATATCTATGAGCAAAGCAGCCAGGTTCTGCTACCTGATGGTGAGCTTTGGGTTGTCATTCAAAAGAAGCAGGGAGCACCGTCAACGATTGCAAAGCTTTCTGAACTATTTGATGTGGTGGAAACAGTCGAAAAGAAAAAAGGCTACTTTATTATAAAGGCTAAGAAGGTTAGTTAGTTGGTTGTCAATATGTTTTTCAAATTGGTAGAAAAACGTTGACTAGCCCTTGCTGTTGTGATAGCATTGTAAAATGCCAATAGATTAATTTCTCTTTATTACTAATTTTATAATAAGTTGTATAAAAAATGGTTAGTATGGAGAAAATAACCAAATAATAGTCGTAATGTGAGAATGTGGTTTTTGAGTTAAAAACCCTTTTTCTTTTTGTCTTGTGGTTAGGGAAAAACCTTGCTACAGGATGGCAATAAATATTAATAACGCTTGATTTGAGGGGTGAATGAGTTGACAGGTCAACTAGTTCAGTATGGACGACACCGCCAACGAAGAAGTTACGCACGAATCAGTGAAGTTTTAGAATTACCAAATCTCATTGAAATTCAAACCTCTTCCTATCAGTGGTTTCTTGATGAAGGGTTACGTGAAATGTTCCAGGATATTTCACCAATTGAAGATTTTACAGGTAATCTTTCTCTAGAATTTATTGATTATAGTCTTGGCGATCCAAAGTATTCTGTTCCAGAATCGAAAGAACGGGATGTTACATATTCCGCACCATTGCGTGTGAAGGTACGTCTTGTAAACAAAGAAACAGGAGAGGTCAAAGACCAAGATGTCTTTATGGGTGACTTCCCTCTAATGACAGAAACGGGCACATTTGTCATAAATGGTGCAGAGCGTGTTATCGTTTCCCAACTTGTGCGTTCACCTAGCGTCTACTATAGCGGCAAGTTAGATAAAAATGGGAAAAAGGGTTATACAGCTACTGTTATTCCTAACCGCGGTGCATGGCTTGAATATGAAACAGATGCGAAAGATGTTGTGTATGTCAGAATTGATCGTACTCGGAAGCTCCCTGTTACGGTTCTTTTGCGTGCATTAGGGTTTGGCTCCGATCAGGAGATTCTTGATTTAATCGGAGACAACGAGTATTTGCGTAATACATTAGAAAAAGATAATACCGAAGGCACTGAAAAGGCCTTATTAGAAATATATGAGCGGTTACGTCCTGGTGAACCACCAACAGTTGACAACGCCAAAAGCTTATTAGTTTCAAGGTTCTTCGATCCAAAACGCTATGATTTAGCAAATGTTGGACGTTATAAGATTAACAAAAAGCTTCATATCAAAAATCGTCTATTTGGTCAGCGTCTGGCTGAAACCTTGGTTGACCCTGAGACAGGTGAAATTATTGCCGAGAAGGGTACATTGCTTGACCGCCGTACATTGGACCGTATTATTCCAAACCTTGAAAACAACATTGGGTTTAGAACGATAACACCATATGGTGGTGTTGTAGAAGAAGAGGTTGTTCTTCAGTCGGTTAAAATCTATGCTCCAAATGAAGACGAAAAGGTCATTAACGTTATCAGCAATGCTTATGTGGAAGAGGCTGTAAAGCATATTTCACCTGCTGACATTATTTCATCCATCAGTTATTTCTTTAACTTATTGCATGAGGTAGGAAATACGGATGATATCGACCACTTAGGTAATAGACGCTTGCGCTCTGTCGGTGAGCTACTGCAAAACCAATTCCGTATTGGTCTTTCCAGAATGGAGCGTGTGGTTCGTGAAAGAATGTCTATTCAGGATACGAACACGATTACACCACAGCAGTTGATCAATATTCGTCCTGTTATTGCATCAATTAAAGAGTTCTTCGGAAGCTCTCAATTATCGCAGTTCATGGATCAAACAAATCCACTTGCGGAGCTAACGCATAAAAGACGTCTGTCTGCATTAGGACCTGGTGGTTTAACACGTGAACGTGCCGGAATGGAAGTTCGTGACGTTCACTATTCCCACTATGGTCGTATGTGTCCGATTGAAACACCGGAGGGACCGAACATCGGATTGATTAACTCTTTATCATCCTTTGCGAAGGTAAACCGCTTTGGTTTCATTGAGACTCCATACCGGAAAATCGATCCGGATACAGGCAGAGTGACAAATCATATTGACTATTTAACCGCTGATGAAGAAGACAACTATGTAGTTGCACAGGCCAACTCTCGTCTTGATGAGAACGGTGCATTCTTAGATGAAGAGGTAGTATCTCGTTTCCGTGGTGAAAATACAACAGTCAGCCGTGATCGCATTGATTACATGGATGTATCACCGAAGCAGGTTGTATCTGCGGCGACAGCGTGTATTCCTTTCCTTGAAAATGACGATTCAAACCGTGCCTTGATGGGAGCGAACATGCAACGTCAAGCAGTGCCGCTTATGCAGCCGGAAGCACCTCGAGTTGGTACAGGTATGGAATATGTGTCTGGTAAGGACTCTGGGGCTGCCGTCATTTGTAAGCACGAAGGTATTGTTGAGCATGTAGAAGCGCGTGAAGTGTGGGTACGTAGAATTCAAACCATTGATGGTCAAGAGGTAAAAGGTGACCTTGATAAATATAAATTATTGAAATTTATCCGTTCTAACCAAGGAACGTGCTATAACCAGCGTCCAATTGTGGCTGTTGGAAATCGTGTAACTAAAGGTGAAATTCTTGCAGATGGTCCGTCCATGGAGCTTGGAGAACTGGCGTTAGGCCGTAATGTTCTTGTTGCCTTCATGACATGGGATGGATATAACTACGAGGATGCCATCATCATGAGCGAACGATTAGTGAAGGATGATGTGTATACTTCAATTCATATTGAAGAATATGAATCAGAATCACGAGATACAAAGCTTGGACCTGAGGAAATCACACGTGATATTCCAAATGTCGGTGAAGATGCTCTTCGTAATCTTGATGAGCGTGGTATTATCCGTACTGGTGCTGAAGTAAAAGACGGTGATCTGCTTGTAGGTAAAGTTACACCAAAAGGAGTAACGGAATTAACAGCGGAAGAACGTCTACTGCATGCCATTTTTGGTGAAAAAGCACGTGAGGTACGTGATACATCACTGCGTGTTCCACACGGTGGTGGCGGAATTGTTTTAGATGTAAAAGTCTTTAACCGTGAAGATGGTGATGAACTGCCTCCTGGTGTAAATCAGTTAGTTCGTGTGTATATCGTGCAAAAACGTAAAATCTCTGCTGGAGATAAAATGGCCGGACGTCATGGTAACAAAGGGGTTATCTCCCGGATACTACCGGAAGAGGACATGCCGTACTTACCTGACGGTACACCTGTTGATATCATGTTAAACCCACTAGGGGTACCATCTCGTATGAATATCGGTCAGGTGCTTGAGCTTCATCTTGGGATGGCAGCTAGATATTTAAATATTCATGTAGCATCTCCGGTATTTGATGGTGCAACGGAGGAAGATGTTTGGGATACTATCGAGGAATCCGGAATGGCATCAGATGCCAAAACGGTCCTATATGATGGTCGAACAGGTGAACCGTTTGATAATCGTGTGTCTGTTGGTGTCATGTATATGATTAAGCTAGCACATATGGTTGATGACAAGCTCCATGCTCGTTCAACTGGACCATACTCTCTTGTTACGCAGCAGCCTCTTGGTGGTAAAGCCCAATTTGGCGGCCAGCGCTTCGGGGAGATGGAGGTTTGGGCTCTTGAAGCTTACGGTGCTGCTTATACATTGCAGGAAATCCTAACAGTCAAATCGGATGATGTTGTCGGTCGTGTGAAGACATACGAAGCGATTGTAAAAGGTGAAAATGTTCCAGAACCAGGTGTTCCGGAATCATTTAAAGTATTGATCAAAGAACTTCAAAGCTTAGGATTGGATGTAAAAATCCTATCAGGTGATGAGGAAGAGATAGAAATGCGCGATCAAGAGGACGAGGAAGAAATGCAGCAGGCTGAATCCATTACTGTTGCTCCTGAACCTCAGGATGTTGAGTCTGAAAAAGTTGGTTTAAACGAATAAATATACCTTGAAGGTAATGACTTTTATAATCCCCAAGAATGGTAGATGGATATTTGAAATTCCAACTACCATTTTTGGGGCAGCAATTAGGGTAAAACCCGGAGACGGAAAGGGAGGTAGGCCCCTTGCTTGATGTAAATAATTTTGAGTTTATGAAAATAGGACTGGCATCACCTGATAAAATTCGCTCATGGTCATTTGGTGAAGTGAAGAAGCCAGAAACGATTAACTATCGTACATTAAAGCCTGAAAAGGACGGCTTATTTTGTGAACGTATTTTTGGACCGCAAAAAGACTGGGAATGTCATTGTGGTAAATACAAACGTGTACGTTATAAAGGTGTAGTTTGTGACCGATGCGGCGTAGAGGTAACACGTGCGAAGGTACGTCGTGAACGTATGGGCCATATTGAATTAGCTGCTCCTGTATCACATATATGGTACTTTAAAGGGATTCCAAGTCGTATGGGACTTGTTCTAGATATGTCTCCACGTGCCTTGGAAGAGGTTATTTATTTCGCTTCTTATGTAGTGACAGATCCAGGCGATACAACGCTTGAGAAAAAACAGTTGCTTTCAGAGAAAGAGTATAGAGCATACCGCGAAAAGTACGGAAACAAATTCCAAGCATCAATGGGTGCAGAATCCATTAAGAAGCTACTATCAGATATCGATTTAACAAAAGAAGCTGATATGCTGAAGGAAGAGCTGAAAACAGCACAAGGGCAGCGCCGTACACGTGCGATTAAGCGTCTTGAAGTGATTGAAGCATTCCGTGGTTCTGGCAATGAGCCTTCTTGGATGATTCTTGATGTTCTACCGGTTATCCCACCTGAACTGCGCCCGATGGTTCAGCTTGATGGTGGTCGTTTTGCTACATCTGATTTAAATGATCTATATCGCCGTGTTATTAATCGTAACAATCGTTTAAAGCGTTTATTAGATCTTGGAGCGCCAAGCATTATTGTCCAAAACGAAAAGCGTATGCTACAGGAAGCTGTTGATGCTCTTATCGATAATGGACGCAGAGGCCGTCCGGTAACAGGTCCAGGTAATAGACCGTTGAAATCTCTTTCACATATGTTAAAGGGTAAACAAGGACGTTTCCGTCAAAACCTATTAGGTAAACGTGTTGACTATTCAGGTCGTTCAGTTATCGTCGTAGGTCCGAATCTTAAAATGTACCAGTGTGGACTTCCAAAGGAAATGGCCTTAGAGTTATTCAAGCCTTTTGTCATGAAGGAGCTTGTTGAAAAGGGTCTAGCACATAATATTAAATCGGCTAAACGTAAAATCGAAAGAGTACAGCCTGAAATTTGGGATGTATTAGAAGAGGTTATTAAGGAGCATCCAGTTCTTCTTAACCGAGCCCCAACTCTTCACAGATTGGGAATTCAGGCCTTCGAACCAACTCTTGTAGAAGGAAGGGCTATCCGTCTACATCCGCTTGTATGTACTGCCTATAACGCGGACTTTGATGGTGACCAAATGGCTGTTCACGTACCGCTTTCATCTGAAGCACAGGCTGAAGCACGCTTATTAATGCTTGCTGCACAAAACATCCTGAACCCTAAAGATGGAAAACCGGTTGTAACACCTTCACAGGACATGGTTTTAGGTAACTATTACTTAACGCTTGAACGTGCAGGTTATGTTGGAGAAGGAATGGTCTTTAACGATATAAACGAAGCCCTACTGGCATATCAAAACGGTTATGCACATTTGCATACTCGTGTGGCAGTGCGTGCTAGCTCATTAAATAACCCTACATTTACAGAAGAACAGAATAAAAAGCTGTTAGTAACAACTGTAGGAAAAATGATTTTTAATGAGATTTTACCGAAGTCATTCCCATATATTAACGAACCTACTAAGCGGAATCTAGAAGTTGAGACGCCTGAAAAGTACTTCGTTGATCCGGGTTCAGATGTCAAAGCTCATATCGAAAGCATGCCGTTAGTAGATCCGTTTAAGAAAAAGATATTAGGTAATATCATTGCAGAAGTGTTTAAACGCTTTAAAATTACTGAAACATCAAGAATGCTTGACCGTATGAAGGATCTTGGCTTTAAGTATTCTACAAAGGCCGGTATTACGGTTGGGGTTTCAGATATCGTGGTATTAGCTGAAAAGAAAGAAATTATTGATGAAGCTCACAATAAGGTTGAAAATGTCTTAAAGCAATTTAGACGTGGTCTAATTACTGAGGATGAGCGTTATGATCGCGTAATCTCTATTTGGAGTGCAGCGAAGGATACAATTCAATCCAAGCTAATGGATTCCTTAGAAAATACGAACCCAATCTTTATGATGAGTGATTCCGGTGCCCGTGGTAACGCATCAAACTTCACTCAGCTTGCTGGTATGCGTGGATTGATGGCCAACCCGGCTGGACGTATCATTGAATTACCAATCATCTCAAGTTTCCGTGAAGGCTTAACCGTGTTGGAATACTTCATCTCTACACACGGTGCGCGTAAAGGTCTTGCCGATACGGCACTGAAAACAGCTGACTCAGGTTACTTAACAAGACGTCTTGTTGATGTTGCGCAGGATGTTATTGTTCGAGAGGATGATTGTGGTACAGACCGCGGTATGCTGATTTCTGCCTTAAGAGATGGCACAGAAATCATTGAACCGCTTGATGAACGGTTAATCGGTCGTTATGCGAGAAAAGCGATTAGACATCCGGAGACAAAAGAAGTGATTGTACCGGAAAATCATCTTATTACGGAAGATCTTGCAGTTGAAATCATGAATGCCAATATTGAACAGGTTTGGATTCGATCTGCCTTTACATGTAATACACGTCATGGAGTTTGTAAAAAGTGCTACGGTCGAAACCTTGCGACAGGTCAAGAGGTTGAAGTGGGTGAAGCTGTTGGTATTATCGCTGCACAATCTATCGGTGAACCAGGTACACAGTTAACGATGCGTACCTTCCATACCGGTGGTGTTGCAGGAGACGATATTACACAAGGTTTACCGCGTATTCAGGAAATTTTCGAAGCTCGTAATCCGAAAGGTCAAGCTGTTATCTCGGAGATTGATGGTGTGGTAGTAGGTCTTAATGAAGGTCGAGATCGCCAGCATGAGATTGTTGTTCAAGGTCAATTAGAGACTCGCACATATACAGCTCCATATACAGCAAGATTGAAAGTTGCTGTAAATGATCAAGTGTCAAGAGGCGAAGAGCTTACTGAAGGTTCTATCGATCCAAAGGAATTAATCAAAGTAAAAGATGTTATGGCTGTACAAGAGTACCTGCTTAAAGAAGTGCAAAAGGTATATAGAATGCAGGGTGTTGAAATTGGCGACAAACACGTAGAGGTTATGGTTCGTCAAATGCTCCGTAAAGTACGTGTAATTGAAGCTGGAGAAACAGATGTGCTTCCTGGTACACTTCTTGATATTCACCAATTCACAGATGCGAACGAAAAGGCATTGCTCGAAGGAAAAATGCCGGCTACTGGACGTCCTGTGCTACTTGGTATTACAAAAGCGTCTCTTGAAACAGATTCGTTCTTATCTGCAGCGTCCTTCCAAGAAACAACAAGAGTTCTTACTGACGCCGCAATTAAAGGAAAACGTGATGAATTATTAGGTCTGAAGGAAAATGTAATTATTGGTAAACTAATTCCTGCAGGAACTGGTATGTCGCGTTATCGAAGAGCGGAACCATATACAAACGAAGAAGTAACAGAAAGTCCGGTAACAGTAGAGTAAATGGTCATACAGCACTCTCTATAGGGAGTGCTGTTGATTGTTATCTATTATTAAATAGTTGCTGGCCTTGGCTGAGTGCTGTTGGACATATCAACAAATAGTTTTTAAAAAAAATAATTACGATGTTGACATCAATGACATGAAGTGATAATATTCTAGAGGTGCTCCTAATACCCGGATACTTTGGAGGATATTTTTTATGTCTTATGAAAAAGTATTTCAGGCAAAAAGCATTATCATAGGAACAAAGCAAACTGCAAGAGCTCTAAGAACTGAGAGCATTACCGAAATACTAGTTGCGATGGATGCGGATCCTAGGTTGACGTCAAAAATCGTATCACAAGCAGAAGAGGTAAATGTTCCGATAACATATGTTGACTCGATGAAAAAACTCGGCAAGACATGTGGGATAAAGGTAGGAGCAGCAGTTGTAGCGATTATTAGTTAATAATGTTTTTGTGGATATGATCTGCAAAGACTTTGTTTTTACCCTAAAATGGTCCACCTGGATGTGTGGGCTTAAGAATACGTGAAAGGAGGAAACATAAAATGCCTACTATTAATCAATTAGTGCGTAAACCACGTCAAACTATCGTGGAAAAGTCAAAGTCACCAGCACTTAACAAAGGGTACAACAGTTTCAAAAAATCTCAAACAAACTTAACTTCACCTCAAAAACGTGGTGTGTGTACTCGTGTTGGTACAATGACTCCGAAAAAACCAAACTCAGCGTTACGTAAATATGCCCGTGTACGTTTATCTAACGGAATCGAGGTAACTGCATACATTCCTGGTATTGGACACAATCTACAAGAACACAGTGTTGTGTTAATCCGTGGCGGACGTGTAAAAGACTTACCAGGGGTACGTTACCATATCGTTCGTGGTGCATTAGATACAGCTGGAGTTAACAACCGTATGCAAGGTCGTTCAAAATACGGTACAAAGAGACCGAAACCAGCAAAAAAATAATTTAACTTGATAACTTTTTCTTGAAAGGAGGAAATAAAATGCCACGTAAAGGTCCTGTAGCAAAAAGAGACGTGTTACCAGATCCTATTTACAATTCAAAGCTTGTTACTCGCCTGATCAACAAAATGATGATCGATGGTAAAAGAGGTAAATCACAAGCGATTTTATATGCAGCATTTGATATCATTAGTGAGCGTACCGGTAAAGAGCCAATGGAAGTATTCGACCAAGCTCTTAAAAACATCATGCCTGTTCTTGAAGTAAGAGCACGCCGTGTTGGTGGTGCGAACTACCAAGTACCAGTTGAGGTGCGTCCTGACCGCCGTACAACACTTGGTCTTCGTTGGTTAGTTAATTATTCTCGTCTTCGCGGTGAGAAAACAATGGAAGAGCGTTTAGCTAATGAAATTCTAGATGCAGCAAACAATACTGGTGCATCTGTTAAGAAACGTGAGGATACTCACAAAATGGCTGAAGCTAACAAAGCTTTCGCTCACTATCGTTGGTAAAATTAACGTATTTCTAATAAGATCCTTAAAAAAGGAAGGAGAAAAACAATATGGCAAGAGAGTTCTCCTTAGCAAATACACGTAATATCGGTATCATGGCTCACATCGATGCCGGTAAAACGACTACAACTGAGCGTGTCCTTTATTACACTGGTAAAATTCATAAAATCGGTGAAACACATGAAGGTGCATCTCAGATGGACTGGATGGAACAAGAACAAGAACGCGGTATTACGATCACATCCGCTGCGACTACTGCGCAGTGGGCTGGTCACCGTGTAAACATCATCGACACACCAGGACACGTAGACTTCACAGTTGAAGTTGAACGTTCACTTCGTGTACTTGATGGTGCTGTAGCTGTTCTTGACGCACAATCAGGCGTTGAGCCACAAACTGAAACAGTTTGGCGTCAAGCAACAACATATGGTGTTCCACGTGTTGTATTTGTTAATAAAATGGATAAACTTGGAGCAGATTTCATCTATTCTTTAGGTACACTTCATGATCGCTTACAAGCGAATGCACACGCAATCCAGTTACCAATCGGTGCTGAAGATGAATTCGAAGGAATCATCGACTTAGTTGAAATGAATGCAACTATGTATGGTAACGATCTTGGTACAGATATGCAAGTGGTTGAGATTCCTGAAGAATACAAAGCCCAAGCAGAAGAATATCGTGAAAAATTACTAGAGGCAGTTGCTGAATTAGATGAGAATCTAATGGAAAAATACCTTGGTGGTGAAGAAATCACTAAGGAAGAATTAAAGGCTGCTATCCGTAAAGGAACTGTTAATGTAGAATTCTACCCAGTTATTTGCGGTTCTGCATTTAAGAACAAAGGTGTTCAAAAAATGCTTGATGCAGTTGTAGATTACCTTCCTTCACCACTTGATGTACCTGCAATCAAAGGAACTCTTCCTGATTCTGATGAAGTTGTAGAACGTCATTCAAGTGATGAAGAGCCATTCTCAGCACTTGCATTCAAAGTTATGACAGATCCTTATGTAGGTAAATTAACATTCTTCCGTGTGTATTCTGGTACACTGCAGTCCGGATCATATGTACAAAACTCTACAAAAGGTAAGCGCGAGCGCGTAGGACGTATCCTGCAAATGCACGCAAACAGCCGTCAAGAAATATCTGAAGTGTATGCTGGAGATATTGCTGCTGCTGTTGGTTTAAAAGATACAACTACTGGCGATACTCTATGTGACGATAAGAATCTTGTTATCTTAGAATCAATGGAATTCCCAGAGCCGGTTATTCAGTTATCTGTTGAGCCTAAATCAAAAGCTGACCAAGATAAAATGACAACCGCTTTACAAAAGCTTCAAGAGGAAGACCCAACATTTAGAGCACATACTGATCAAGAAACTGGACAGGTTATCATTGCTGGTATGGGTGAGCTTCACTTAGATATCCTCGTAGACCGTATGCGTCGCGAATTCAAAGTAGAAGCAAATGTCGGTGCACCACAGGTTTCATATCGCGAAACTTTCCGTCAAGCTGCATCAGTTGAAGGTAAGTTTGCTCGTCAATCTGGTGGACGCGGACAATTCGGACATGTTTGGATTGAGTTCTCTCCAAATGAAGAAGGTAAAGGTTTTGAATTTGAAAATGCTATTGTTGGTGGGGTAGTTCCTCGTGAGTATATCCCTGCTGTTCAGGCCGGTCTTGAAGATGCTCTAGAAAGAGGCGTACTTGCTGGGTATCCTCTAGTAGATGTTAAAGCAAGATTGTTTGACGGATCTTACCATGATGTTGACTCAAGTGAAATGGCATTCAAAATTGCTGCATCACTTGCGTTAAAGAATGCAGCATCAAAATGTAGCCCAGTAATCCTTGAACCTGTTATGAGGGTTGAGGTTGTTATCCCTGAAGAATATTTAGGGGATATCATGGGTCAAGTTACTGCTCGTCGTGGACGCGTAGAAGGTATGGAAGCACGCGGAAATGCACAGGTTGTTAAAGCAATGGTTCCACTTTCAGAAATGTTTGGTTATGCAACTTCATTACGTTCAAGCACTCAAGGTCGCGGAGTATTTACAATGCACTTTGATCATTATGAAGAAGTACCAAAGTCAATCTCTGAAGAAATCATCAAAAAAAATAAAGGTGAATAATTGATTTTACCTTATTTATAAAGTATAACTACTTATGTAAGTTTGATAGCTGTGGGAAGGGGCCCCTTCCTTTCGGCAGAAAATATACTTAAATTTACCTATATTAAAGGAGGATTTTCCTAATGGCAAAAGCTAAATTCGATCGTACAAAGCCACACGTTAACATTGGTACAATTGGTCACGTTGACCATGGTAAAACTACTTTAACAGCTGCAATCACAACTGTTCTTGCAAAAGCAGGCGGTAGTGAAGCACGCGGATATGACCAAATCGATAACGCTCCTGAAGAAAAAGAGCGTGGAATCACAATCAACACTTCTCACGTTGAGTATGAAACTGAAAATCGTCACTATGCACACGTTGACTGCCCAGGACACGCTGACTATGTTAAAAACATGATTACTGGTGCTGCGCAAATGGACGGCGGTATCTTAGTAGTATCTGCTGCTGACGGCCCAATGCCACAAACACGTGAGCATATCCTTCTTTCTCGTCAAGTAGGTGTACCATACCTTGTTGTATTCATGAACAAGTGTGACATGGTTGATGACGAAGAATTATTAGAATTAGTAGAAATGGAAATCCGTGACCTACTATCTGAATATGATTTCCCTGGTGATGACATTCCTGTTATCAAAGGTTCTGCACTTAAAGCTCTTGAGGGTGAAGCAGAATGGGAAGAAAAAATCATCGAGCTTATGGCTGCTGTTGATGAATATATTCCAAACCCAACACGTGACACTGACAAGCCATTCATGATGCCAGTTGAGGATGTATTCTCAATCACTGGTCGTGGAACAGTTGCAACTGGTCGTGTTGAGCGTGGACAAGTTAAAGTCGGTGACGTAATCGAAATCATCGGTTTAACTGAAGAGCCAAAATCAACAACTGTAACAGGTGTTGAAATGTTCCGTAAGCTTCTTGACTATGCTGAAGCTGGAGATAACATCGGTGCGCTTCTTCGTGGGGTTGCTCGTGAAGAAATCCAACGTGGCCAAGTATTAGCTAAGCCAGGTTCAATTACACCACACACAAAATTCAAAGCACAAGTATATGTTCTTTCAAAAGAAGAGGGTGGACGTCACACTCCATTCTTCTCAAACTACCGCCCACAGTTCTACTTCCGTACAACTGATGTAACTGGTATCATTCAACTTCCTGAAGGTGTTGAAATGGTTATGCCTGGCGATAACATCGAAATGACAGTTGAGCTAATCGCTCCTATCGCTATTGAAGAAGGAACTAAGTTCTCTATTCGTGAAGGTGGCCGTACAGTAGGCGCTGGATCAGTAGCGACTATCTCTGAGTAATAATGAAATAAAAAAAACAGATGGGCAACTGCCTATCTGTTTTTTTATTTTATTTTATTTATATGACTATACACATTCTTTCACCCGTTTCTATCTTATATAATGAAGAAAAATATATGTAATCAGTTCAATTTCCAGTCAGACAAAATATAGGCAAGAGTACCAATCTAAAATACTATATTCAAGCTTGAAATTTATCATATAACCCATTATAATAGGAAAAGTGTTCAAGAGATAAAGAAAAAAATATTTGTTATTGCTTTTCTTTATTCTTTTCTGTATAATAGACAATGTTGGTCTTCGACTGCGATGATGCAGGAGGTTGCCGACACACCCGGCCGCTTTGCCATGGCGAGTGTGTTGGGATATTTCTGCGGAGAAATGTCTATTTTAAAATAGGCGATAAAGGAGGGAAAATAATGGCAAAACAAAAAATCCGTATCCGTCTTAAAGCATATGATCACAGAATTCTTGACCAATCTTCCGAGAAGATTGTTGAAACTGCGAAACGTTCAGGTGCAGCTGTATCTGGTCCGATTCCACTACCAACTGAGAAGTCTGTATACACGATCTTACGTGCGGTTCACAAGTATAAAGATTCTCGTGAACAATTTGAGATGCGTACACATAAGCGTTTGATTGATATCATCAATCCAACACCACAAACTGTTGATTCATTAATGCGTTTGGATTTACCATCCGGCGTTGACATTGAAATTAAACTTTAATAAATATAATAACTTAGAAATCAGGAGGTGTGACTAATGACCAAAGGAATCTTAGGAAGAAAGATCGGTATGACTCAAGTATTTGCTGAGAACGGCGACCTTATCCCAGTAACAGTTGTTGAAGCTGGTAATAACGTAGTTCTACAAAAGAAATCAGTTGAAACTGATGGCTACGAAGCAGTTCAAATTGGTTTTGAAGATAAACGCGAAAAGCTTTCTAACAAACCTGAAAAAGGACATGTTTCTAAAGCGAGTACTGCTCCTAAGCGCTTCGTTCGTGAATTCCGCGGCGTAGACTTAGCAGCTTATGAAGTTGGTCAGGAAGTCAGTGTTGATATTTTCGCAGAAGGCGATGTAATTGATGTAACAGGTGTATCTAAAGGTAAAGGTTTCCAAGGTGCAATCAAGCGCCACGGACAATCTCGCGGACCTATGGCACACGGTTCTCGTTATCACCGTCGTCCTGGATCAATGGGTCCAGTTGCTCCAAACCGTGTATTTAAAGGTAAATTACTACCTGGACGTATGGGTGGAGAGCAAGTAACAGTGCAAAACCTTGAAATCGTAAAGGTTGACGTTGAACGTAATCTTTTATTAGTTAAAGGTAATGTACCAGGAGCTAAAAAAGCTCTATTAAAAATCAAAAGTGCGGTTAAAGCAAAGTAATTAAATTGGAAAGGAGGAAATTAGAATGCCGAAAGTTGATTTATTCAACCAAAACGGTTCAAAAGTAAGTGAAATCGAACTTAATGAATCAGTATTTGGAATTGAACCTAACCAACATGTGCTATTCGAAGCTGTAGTAATGCAAAGAGCATCACTACGTCAAGGTACACATAAAACTAAAATCCGTTCAGAAGTTGCTGGCGGTGGACGTAAACCATGGCGTCAAAAAGGAACTGGACGTGCTCGTCAAGGATCTATCAGATCACCACAATGGCGTGGAGGCGGTACTGTATTTGGACCAGTACCACGTAGCTACAGCTACAAATTACCAAAAAAAGTTCGTCGCTTAGCAATCAAATCTGCGTTATCATCTAAAGTGTTAGATGCTAACCTAATGGTATTAGAAAGTCTTGCTTTCGATACTCCAAGAACAAAAGACTTTAAAGGTGTACTAAATGCACTTTCAGTTAATTCTAAGGCGCTAATTGTTACTGCTGACCTAGATGAGAATGTAGCATTATCTGCTCGCAACCTTCCTGGTGTAACAGTCCTTACAGCTAACGGAATTAATGTATTAGATGTTTTAAATCATGATAAGTTAATCATGACTAAAGCAGCAGTTGAAAAAGTAGAGGAGGTGCTTGCATAATGGATGCTCGCGATATCATTAAGCGCCCCGTTATTACTGAACGTTCTACTGATTTAATGGCCGATAAGAAATACACTTTCGAAGTCGACGTTAAAGCAAACAAAACTCAAGTTAAAGATGCGGTTGAAGAAATCTTTGGTGTGAATGTTGAAAAAGTAAACATCATGAACTATAAAGGTAAATTCAAGCGTATGGGTAAATTCGGTGGTTACACTAACAAGCGTCGTAAGGCAATCGTTAAGCTAACTGCTGACAGCAAAGAAATTGAAATCTTTGAAGCATAAATTATAAATAAGACGAGGAGGGAATAAGAATGGCGATTAAAAAGTACAAACCTACCTCCAACGGACGTCGCGGAATGACAACTTCTGATTTTGCTGAGATTACTACTGACAAACCAGAAAAGTCATTATTACAGCCTTTAAAAAGAAAAGGCGGCCGTAACAACCAAGGTAAGTTAACAGTTCGTCATCAAGGCGGTGGCCATAAGCGTCAATATCGTGTAATCGATTTTAAGCGTGATAAAGATGGCATACCAGGACGCGTTGCTACAATTGAATATGATCCAAACCGTTCTGCGAACATCGCATTAATTAATTACGTAGATGGAGAAAAGCGTTATATCCTTGCTCCTAAAAACCTTGTAGTAGGTTTAGAGATTATGTCTGGCCCTGAAGCTGACATCAAAGTAGGAAACGCACTTCCACTTGCAAATATACCAGTTGGTACAGTAATTCATAATATCGAACTTAAGCCAGGTAAAGGCGGACAATTAGTTCGTTCTGCAGGTACATCTGCACAAGTACTTGGTAAAGAAGGTAAATACGTTCTTGTTCGTTTGAATTCTGGAGAGGTTCGTATGATCCTTGCAACTTGTCGCGCTACTGTTGGTCAAGTTGGTAATGAGCAACACGAACTTATCAACATCGGTAAAGCAGGTCGTTCTCGTTGGTTAGGCAAGCGCCCGACTGTTCGTGGATCTGTTATGAACCCTAACGATCACCCACACGGTGGTGGTGAAGGACGTTCACCAATCGGACGTAAATCACCTATGTCTCCATGGGGCAAACCAACCCTTGGTTACAAAACTCGTAAGAAAAACAACAAGTCAGATAAATTCATTGTTCGTCGTCGCAAAAAATAACGGGGTTGACCTACGGTTCAACGATAGGACCGTAGAGCAATCACGAAGGGAGGTTCAAATATGGGTCGCAGCTTGAAAAAAGGACCTTTTGTTGATGGGCACTTAATGACAAAGATCGAGAAACTTAACGAATCAAATGGTAAGCAGGTTGTAAAAACTTGGTCTCGCCGTTCTACGATCTTCCCACAATTCATTGGGCATACTATTGCTGTTTATGATGGTCGTAAACATGTACCTGTATATATTACTGAAGACATGGTTGGACACAAACTTGGAGAATTCGCTCCAACACGTGCATACAAAGGCCATGGAAATGACGATAAGAAAACAAGACGTTAATGAGAGGAGGGCATTTCAATGCAAGCTAAAGCTGTTGCAAGAACAGTTCGTATTGCTCCTCGTAAAGCTCGTTTAGTCGTAGATTTAATTCGAGGAAAGCAAGTTGGCGAAGCAGTAGCCATTTTAAAACTTACTCCTAAGGCTGCTTCTCCGATCGTAGAAAAGGTATTAAATTCAGCTATGGCAAACGCCGAGCATAATTATGAAATGGACGTTAATAATTTAGTTGTAGCACAAGCTTTTGTTGACGAAGGACCGACAATGAAACGTTTCCGTCCACGTGCACAAGGCCGAGCTAGCCAAATTAACAAGCGTACTAGTCATATCACAATCGTTTTATCAGAAAAGAAGGAGGGATAATTAGTGGGTCAAAAAGTAAATCCAGTCGGTTTGCGTATCGGTGTCATCCGTGATTGGGAGTCAAGATGGTACGCAGGTAAAGACTATGCTGATCTATTACACGAAGACATTAAAGTTCGTGAGTATATCGCGAAGCGTTTAAAAGATTCTTCAGTTTCTAAAGTTGAAATTGAACGTGCTGCTAACCGTTTAAATATTACTATCCACACTGCAAAGCCTGGTATGGTAATCGGTAAAGGCGGAACTGAAGTTGAAGCACTACGTAAAGCGTTGAACTCACTTACTGGCAAACGTGTTCATATTAATATACTTGAAATCAAGAAAGCTGACATCGATGCGAAATTGGTTGCGGAAAATATTGCTCGTCAATTAGAAAACCGTGTATCATTCCGTCGTGCTCAAAAACAAGTAATTCAACGTGCGATGCGCGCTGGTGCAAAAGGTATCAAAACAATGGTATCTGGTCGTCTAGGTGGTGCTGATATCGCTCGTTCTGAGTCTTATAGCGAAGGTACTGTTCCTCTTCATACATTACGTGCTGATATCGATTATGCTACAGCAGAAGCTGATACAACATACGGTAAGCTTGGCGTAAAAGTATGGATCTACAAAGGTGAAGTCCTTCCTACAAGAAAGAATACTGAGGAAGGAGGCAAATAATTATGTTATTGCCTAAACGCGTAAAGTATCGTCGTGTACACCGTGGAAAAATGCGCGGTCAAGCAAAAGGTGGAACTGAAGTAACTTTCGGTGAATTCGGTCTTCAAGCACAGGAAGCATCATGGATTACTAACCGCCAAATTGAAGCTGCCCGTATTGCAATGACACGTTATATGAAACGTGGTGGAAAGGTTTGGATTAAAATCTTCCCTCATAAGCCTTACACTGCAAAACCTCTAGAAGTACGTATGGGATCCGGTAAAGGTGCTCCTGAAGGTTGGGTTGCAGTTGTTAAACCTGGCAAAATAATGTTCGAAATCGCAGGTGTTTCTGAAGAAATCGCTCGTGAAGCATTACGTCTTGCAGCACACAAACTTCCTGTTAAGTGTAAGTTTGTAAAACGAGAAGAAATTGGTGGTGAATCAAATGAAAGCTAATGAAATTCGTGACCTTACCACTGCAGAAATTGAACAAAAAGTAAAATCTCTTAAAGAAGAGCTTTTCAATCTACGCTTTCAATTGGCGACTGGACAACTTGAAAACACAGCTCGTATTCGTGAAGTACGCAAAGCGATTGCTCGCATGAAAACTGTGATTCGTGAAAGAGAGATCGGCGTCAATAATCGATAAACCGAGAGGAGGTTCATAAATGAGTGAACGTAACCAACGCAAAGTTTACACAGGACGTGTTGTTTCTGACAAAATGGATAAAACCATCACTGTTATTGTTGAAACGTATAAAAAACACCCTCTATACGGTAAACGCGTAAAGTACTCTAAAAAGTTTAAGGCTCATGATGAGCAAAACGTTGCAAAAACTGGCGATATCGTCCGTATCATGGAAACTCGTCCATTATCAGCTACAAAACGCTTCCGCTTAGTAGAAGTAGTAGAAAAAGCTGTTATTATATAATAGTTCGGAATATGGTTAATCCCGAAGGGAGGTTACACAAATGATTCAACAGGAAACACGTTTAAAAGTTGCTGACAACTCTGGTGCCCGTGAGGTTCTTACAATTAAAGTCCTTGGTGGCTCTGGCCGTAAAACTGCTAACATCGGTGATGTTATTGTATGTACAGTAAAACAAGCAACACCAGGTGGCGTTGTTAAAAAAGGCGACGTTGTAAAAGCTGTTATTGTTAGAACGAAGTCTGGTGCACGTCGTAATGACGGAACCTACATCCGTTTTGATGAAAATGCATGTGTTATCATCCGTGACGATAAGAGTCCACGTGGAACTCGTATCTTCGGACCTGTCGCACGTGAATTACGTGATAGCAACTTTATGAAGATCGTATCTCTAGCTCCAGAAGTACTATAATTTAAAATTAATTGCCTTTAAGGAGGTGCAAACAGATGCATGTGAAAAAAGGTGATAAGGTAATGGTCATCTCTGGTAAAGATAAAGGCAAAACAGGTGTAATTCTTGCTGCTTTCCCTAAGAAAGATCGCGTTCTAGTTGAAGGCGTAAATATCGTTAAGAAGCACTCTAAGCCATCTCAAATGAATCCGCAAGGCGGAATCTTTAACCAGGAAGCACCTATTCATGTATCAAACGTTATGCCTATCGATCCGAAGACCGGTGAACCAACTCGTGTAGGTGTAAAAGAAGTAGACGGTAAAAATGTACGTTATGCAAAAAAATCCGGTGAAGTTCTAGATAAATAGTCAAATGAAGAAGGGAGGTACAATGAATGAGCCGCCTAAAAGAAAAATTTGTTAAAGAAATTACTCCTGCTTTAGTAAGCAAGTTTAACTATAATTCAGTAATGCAAGTACCAAAGATCGAAAAGATCGTTATTAACATGGGTATTGGTGATGCAGTACAAAATGCGAAAGCACTTGATAATGCAGTTGAGGAATTAGCATTAATCACTGGTCAAAAGCCACTTGTGACTCGTGCTAAAAAATCAATCGCTGGTTTCCGTCTTCGTGAAGGTATGCCAATCGGTGCGAAGGTAACTCTTCGCGGAGAGCGCATGTACGAATTCTTCGATAAATTAGTTTCAGTTTCTCTTCCACGTGTACGTGACTTCCGTGGTATTTCTAAGAAGTCTTTTGATGGTCGTGGTAACTATACACTAGGAATTAGAGAACAATTAATTTTCCCTGAAATCGATTATGATAAGGTCAGCAAAGTACGTGGTATGGATATCGTAATCGTAACTACTGCTAATACTGATGAAGAAGCACGTGAACTTTTAACTCAATTCGGAATGCCATTCCAAAAGTAATCTCTAAATAGAGGGAGGCGAAAACGTGGCTAAAAAGTCAATGATTGCGAAACAAAAGCGCACGCCAAAATTTAAAGTGCAAGAGTATACTCGTTGCGAACGTTGTGGACGTCCACACTCTGTATACCGTAAATTTAAGCTTTGCAGAATTTGTTTCCGTGAATTAGCATATAAAGGACAAATTCCTGGTGTTAAAAAAGCAAGCTGGTAAAACCCCAAACTGGGAAGGAGGTAAAATAAAATGGTCATGACAGATCCAATTGCAGATTTGCTTACTCGTATTCGTAATGCAAATATGGTTCGTCACGAAAAGTTAGAAGTTCCTGCTTCTAATCTTAAGAAGGAAATTGCTGAAATTTTAAAGCGTGAAGGTTTCGTTCGTGACGTTGAATACATTGAAGATAACAAACAAGGTATTATTCGCATTTTCTTAAAATACGGTGCTGGCAATGAGCGTGTAATCACTGGACTTAAACGTATTAGTAAGCCTGGTCTTCGCGTTTATGCGAAAGCTGATGAAGTACCTCGTGTACTTAACGGTCTTGGTATCGCATTAGTATCTACTTCTCAAGGAGTTCTTACTGATAAAGAAGCTCGTGCTAAACAAGTAGGCGGAGAAGTACTAGCGTACGTTTGGTAATAGATTTTTTCAAGAATGGAGGTGCAATAAATGTCTCGTGTAGGAAAAAAACCAATCGAAATTCCAGCTGGAGTTACGGTTTCATTTGATAAAAACACAGTGACTGTAAAAGGTCCTAAAGGTGAACTTTCTCGTTCATTTAACCCTGATATCCAAATCAACGTGGAGGATAATGTAATCACAGTATCTCGTCCATCTGATCAAAAAGAACACCGCGCATTGCACGGAACGACTCGCGCGTTGCTTTCTAACATGGTTGAAGGTGTTTCTAAAGGCTTTGAAAAGTCATTAGAACTAATCGGTGTCGGATATCGTGCACAAAAACAAGGTAAAAAACTTGTATTGAATGTTGGTTATTCTCACCCAGTTGAAATTGAACCTGAAGAAGGTATCGAAATTGAAGTGCCTGCGAATACAAAAGTTATTGTAAAAGGTACTAGTAAAGAACGTGTAGGCGCATTAGCTGCCAACATCCGTGACGTTCGTCCTCCTGAGCCATACAAAGGTAAAGGTATTCGTTATGAAGGCGAATTTGTACGTCGTAAGGAAGGTAAAACAGGTAAGTAATGCTGCATAGCTAAACGAAAGGAGTGACCAAGATGATTACGAAGGCTGATAAAAATGCAGTCCGTAAGAAAAGACACGCACGTGTGCGTGCTAAACTTTCTGGAACTGCTGCTCGTCCTCGTTTAAATGTGTACCGTTCAAACAAACACATTTATGCACAACTAATTGATGATGTTAATGGAGTTACTTTAGCAAGTGCTTCTACATTAGATAAAGAAGTTAGTGTTGAATCTTCAAGCAATCAAGATGCTGCAGTTAAGATCGGCGAATTAGTAGCAAAACGTGCTGTTGAAAAGGGTATTACATCTGTTGTATTTGACCGTGGAGGATACCTATATCATGGACGTGTAAAAGCATTAGCAGATGCTGCACGTGAGAACGGTTTACAATTCTAATAGATAAAGGAGGGACACAAAAAGATGCGTCGCATTGATTCAAATAAGCTAGAACTAGAAGAACGCGTAGTAACGGTTAACCGTGTTGCAAAGGTTGTTAAAGGTGGACGTCGTTTCCGTTTTACTGCATTAGTTGTTGTTGGCGATAAAAATGGCCATGTTGGATTTGGTACTGGAAAAGCGCAAGAGGTTCCTGATGCTATCCGTAAAGCAATTGAAGATGCTAAGAAAAACTTAATTGAAGTACCAATGGTTGGTACAACACTTCCTCACCAAGTGATTGGACACTATGGTGCTGGTGAAGTACTTCTAAAGCCTGCATCTGAAGGTACTGGAGTTATCGCTGGTGGACCAGTTCGTGCGGTACTTGAATTGGCTGGTGTGGGTGATATCCTATCTAAATCACTAGGAACTAACACTCCAATTAACATGATTCGTGCTACAATCGATGGTTTAAAACAAATGAAACGTGCTGAAGACGTAGCAAAATTACGTGGAAAATCAGTAGAAGAACTGTTAGGATAAGGAGGGAAATATAATGGCAAATAAATTACAAATTACCCTCACTCGCAGTGTTATCGGTCGACCACAAGATCAAAAAGAAACTGTTAAAGCTCTTGGTTTGCGTAAATTACACCAAACAGTTGAGCAGCAGGACAATCCTGCAATTCGCGGAATGATTAACAAAGTTGCTCACTTAGTAACAGTAAAAGAAAACTAATATCATTCTTCTTAAAAATAAGGAGGTGCCAAAATGAAACTTCATGAATTAAAACCTGCAGAGGGTTCACGTCAAGAGCGTAAGCGTAAAGGACGCGGTATCGGATCTGGTAATGGTAAAACTGCTGGTAAAGGTCATAAAGGACAAAATGCCCGTTCTGGCGGTGGTGTTCGTCTTGGATTTGAAGGTGGTCAAACTCCTTTATTCCGTCGTTTACCAAAACGTGGTTTTACAAACATTAACCGTAAAGAGTACGCGATCGTTAATCTTGATACTCTTAACCGATTTGAAGAGGGAACAGAAGTTACTCCAGAATTATTAATCGAAACAGGTGTTGTAAGTAACGAGAAATCTGGAATCAAAATCCTTGGTAAAGGAACTCTTGAAAAGAAACTTTCTGTTAAAGCTCACAAATTCTCCTCTGCTGCAAAGGAATCAATTGAAGCTGCCGGCGGTAATGCTGAGGTGATTTAATGTTTCAGACAATCTCCAATTTTATGCGCGTGGGTGATATAAGACGAAAGATCATATTCACCCTTTTAATGTTGATTGTATTTCGCATCGGTACATTTATTCCTGTACCGAATGTGAATGCAGAGATACTTGCTGCTCAAGATCAGCTCAGTGTGTTTGGAGTATTGAATACATTTGCTGGGGGAGCATTAAACAACTTCTCGATACTAGCAATGGGAATTATGCCGTACATTACGGCTTCCATCATCATTCAACTACTACAGATGGATGTTGTACCAAAATTTACGGAATGGTCAAAGCAAGGTGAAGTAGGTCGTCGCAAATTAGCTCAATTTACACGCTACTTTACAATCATACTTGGTTTTATTCAAGCTTTAGGTATGTCATATGGCTTTAATAATATGGCTGGTGGGATGTTAATTGAAAATCCAAGCATCAGTACTTACTTATTAATCGCTATCGTGCTTACAGCAGGAACTGCATTTCTTCTATGGTTAGGTGAACAAATCACCTCAAAGGGTGTGGGTAATGGGATATCCATTATCATCTTTGCAGGTATTGTTGCTGGGATACCAGGAACAGTTAACCAAATCTACGCACAACAATTCGAAAATGCTGGTGAAGATATCTTCATTCGTATTGTAACAGTATTGTTAATCCTACTTGCGATTATCGCGATTGTAGTTGGAGTTATCTTTGTGCAGGAAGCATTAAGAAAGATTCCAATTCAATATGCGAAGCGTATGGTTGCTGGTCGTACCCCTGTTGGAGGTCAATCCACACATTTACCATTAAAGGTAAACGCAGCTGGAGTTATTCCTGTCATTTTTGCTGTGTCATTTATTGTGACACCTAGGACGATTGCATCTTTCTTTGAACAAAATGATGTAACGCTTTGGATCCAAAAGGTATTTGATTATACGAATCCGATTGGTATGGTTATGTATGGTGCCTTAATCATCGCGTTTACTTATTTCTATGCCTTCATTCAAGTTAATCCTGAGCAGGTTGCTGAAAACTTGAAAAAGCAGGGTGGATATATACCTGGTATTCGTCCGGGATTAAATACCCAACAGTATTTAACAAGAACGTTATACCGCTTAACATTTGTTGGCTCTATATTTTTGACTGTGATTGCAATTTTGCCGGTATTCTTTACAAAAGTTGCTGGACTTCCGCAATCAGCACAAATTGGTGGTACTAGTCTATTGATTGTTATCGGTGTTGCGCTGGAAACGATGAAACAGCTGGAAGCACAATTAGTGAAACGTCATTATAAAGGGTTTATCAAATAAATTACTCATATAGGAATGGTGTTTCATTCTTATATAAAAGTCATTGGACCGAGGGGGGAATACGCATGAATTTAGTATTAATGGGGCTCCCTGGTGCCGGAAAAGGTACACAAGCTGAGAAAATCGTCGAAAAATACGGCATCCCTCACATTTCAACTGGGGATATGTTCCGTGCTGCCATAAAAGAAGGAACTGAGCTAGGCTTGAAAGCCAAGTCCTTTATGGATAAAGGAGACCTAGTTCCTGATGAGGTAACGATTGGTATAGTGCGTGAACGTTTAAGTAAAGATGATTGCAATAAAGGCTTTTTGCTTGATGGTTTCCCAAGAACGGTTGCCCAGGCAGAGGCTCTTGAAAACATTCTTTCTGACTTGAACAAAAAAATCGATTTTGTAATAAACATTGATGTGGACCAAGAGATTCTTATGGAGCGCTTAACAGGAAGACGTATTTGTAAGTCTTGCGGTGCAACATATCATCTTGTCTTTAACCCTCCTGCTAATCCGGATGTCTGTGATAAATGCGGTGGAGAGTTATATCAACGTGCTGATGATAATGAAGAAACGGTTGGTAATCGCTTAGAAGTAAATCTTAAGCAGACAAAACCATTGCTTGATTTTTATGAAACAAAAGGATACTTACGTAATATCAATGGTCAACAGGATATTCGTATCGTTTTTGCTGATCTCGATCAATTGCTCGGGAGCTTACATGAATGATCCTTTGTAAACATATGCGACTAGGTGAACGTTTATCGAACATCTCCCACACCATTCAATCGTATACAGAATCAAACGGCCTTTCCATTGCGCAAGAGTATGTGGGATCTAGCATAGGGCAAGACTTACATTAGGATCTAAATAATTCGCGCTTTAGGAATAAAGCCTTGAATAATATACAATTTGAAAAAGAAGGGAGTTTGTTCTCGATGGCGAAAGACGATGTAATTGAGATAGAAGGTACGGTTATTGAAACTTTACCTAACGCTATGTTTAAGGTAGAGTTAGAAAATGGTCATACAGTTTTGGCTCATGTATCAGGAAAAATTAGAATGCACTTTATTCGTATTTTACCTGGTGATAAGGTAACTGTTGAGCTTTCACCTTATGATTTGACTCGCGGAAGAATCACTTACCGTTTTAAATAAATCTCATTGCACTCCGTACTATTAAGGAGGTTAGGATAATGAAAGTAAGACCATCAGTAAAGCCGATCTGCGAGAAATGTAAAGTTATCCGCAGAAAAGGTAAAGTCATGGTTATCTGCGAAAACCCTAAACATAAACAAAAACAAGGTTAATAAGAAGGAGGTGCGCATCTAATGGCACGTATTGCAGGTGTAGATATTCCACGTGAAAAACGTATTGTTATCTCATTAACATATATCTATGGTATTGGTAAAGTAACAGCACAAAAGGTATTAGCTGAAGCAGGTGTTTCTGAAGATACACGTGTTCGTGACTTAACGGAGGACGAGTTAAACAAAATCCGTGAAATCATTGACAGACTAAAGGTTGAAGGTGACCTTCGTCGTGAAGTTTCCCTAAACATCAAACGTTTAATGGAAATTGGTTGCTACCGCGGTCTTCGTCATCGTCGTGGTTTACCAGTTCGTGGTCAAAATACTAAAAACAATGCTCGTACACGTAAAGGTCCTCGTAAGACTGTAGCGAACAAAAAGAAATAATCCGTAAAGGAGGTATACTATAAATGGCACGTAAAACAAATACACGCAAACGTCGTGTGAAAAAGAATATTGAAGCAGGAGTTGCACATATCCGTTCAACTTTTAATAACACAATTGTAACAATCACTGACGTACATGGGAACGCATTATCATGGTCAAGTGCTGGTGCACTAGGCTTTAAAGGTTCTCGTAAATCTACTCCATTTGCTGCACAAATGGCTGCTGAGACTGCTGCCAAAGCTTCAATGGAGCATGGTATGAAAACTTTAGAAGTTACTGTAAAAGGACCAGGTGCTGGACGTGAAGCCGCTATCCGTGCTCTTCAAGCTGCTGGACTAGAAGTAACAGCAATTAAAGACGTAACTCCTGTTCCTCATAACGGTTGTCGTCCTCCAAAACGTCGTCGTGTATAATTTTTCTGTATAGAATTTGTAACCTTGTCTATAATGGGTTATGATAGAAATTATTTTCATTATACAGGATAATTATTCCAGTTGTTGTGCACAAATGGGATTGTATACTGGGGGAATTTCGGTTAGGAATCTAGCCGGGGTTTCGACGTTTTGAAGGAGGGTATATTTTGATGATCGAAATAGAAAAACCAAAAATCGAAACGATTGAGATCAGCGATGATGCCAAGTATGGAAAGTTCGTCGTGGAGCCGCTTGAGCGTGGGTATGGTACTACATTAGGAAACTCCTTACGTCGTATTCTGTTATCCTCACTCCCTGGCGCTGCTGTTACATCGATTCAAATTGACGGAGTACTTCATGAGTTCTCTACAATTGAAGGTGTAGTTGAAGATGTTACGTCAATTATCCTAAACATTAAAAAGATGGCACTAAAAATCTATTCTGATGAAGAAAAGACTCTTGAGATTGATGTACAAGGCGAAGGTGTTGTGAAAGCAGCGGATGTAACTCACGATAGTGATGTTGAAATCCTTAATCCTGATCTTCACATTGCAACGCTTGGTTCAAATGGTCATTTACGGATGAGATTGACTGCCCGCCGTGGACGAGGATATACTCCTGCCGATCAAAACAAACGGGAAGACCAGCCAATCGGTGTAATTCCTATCGACTCTATTTACACTCCAGTTTCGCGTGTCTCTTACCAGGTGGAAAATACACGTGTCGGTCAATTGACTAACTTTGATAAGTTAACACTTGATGTTTGGACAGACGGCAGCACAGGACCGCAAGATGCAATTGCACTTGGGGCGAAGATATTAAATGAGCATTTAAACATCTTTGTCGGCTTGACAGATGAAGCTCAAAACGCTGAGATTATGGTTGAAAAAGAAGAAGATCAAAAAGAAAAAGTTCTTGAGATGACGATTGAAGAATTAGATCTTTCTGTTCGTTCATATAACTGCCTGAAGCGTGCAGGAATCAATACTGTTCAGGAATTAGCTAATAAGACTGAAGAAGATATGATGAAAGTACGGAACCTAGGTAGAAAATCTCTTGAAGAAGTAAAACATAAACTAGAAGAGCTTGGGTTAGGCTTACGTAAAGACGATTGATTTGCTCATAATGGGTAATAAACTTCTTTATGGTTAACCTGAGTGGCAAAACTTCAACAAAGGAGGGAAACTTTCCATGGGATACAGAAAGTTAGGACGTACTAGCTCACAACGTAAAGCTATGTTACGCGATTTAGCTACAGACTTAATTATTAACGAGCGCATTCAAACAACTGAAACTCGCGCAAAAGAGCTTCGCTCAGTTGTTGAAAAAATGATTACACTTGGTAAACGTGGAGATCTTCATGCTCGTCGTCAAGCAGCTGCTTTTATTCGTAATGAGGTAGCTAATGCTGAAACAAACCAAGATGCTTTACAAAAATTATTCGCTGATATCGCTCCACGCTATGAAGAGCGTCAAGGTGGATATACTCGTATCATGAAGCTTGGACCTCGTCGTGGTGACGGTGCTCCAATGGTTATCATCGAGTTAGTTTAATTACGAAGCTATTAACAACAAGGGCAAAGGACAGTTTTATATTGAACTTGTTCATTGCCCTTTTTTAAAAACGATGAGATGTTACTCTCATACAGCCAAAAAAGAGCGTTACGATGAGCATGTCCCTTCATATATCATGGATGGTACCTAATCCACGACTGGATAGGTGCTTGTATCTAACGATTCAGCGAGATACGGGCTGATATGTCTCGTCTAGCTCATGCGTCTTTTCACGTAATTGAAACAGGTAATCGAAATTATCTGTGTGAAAGGACGCAGGCTTTTTTGTGCTATTTAGTAGTTTGAGCAATGATTTGGGTGGCAATCACTACTCACAATTTGCAGAGGGGCCTCTGTGCTTGGTTGAAAGCTCTGCATATGTGCTCCACATAATTATGTCTGCTATATCGATTGCTTCACAATCATAAGCTCGCCAAATTGGCGAGTATTTTTTTTATTCCTTCCTATAGATTTCATTGGGATTAGTTTAGTATAGTGTAGAAAGATAGCGAATCGTGTCTTTGCGATTTTTGAGTAGAGAGGAGGACCAAGATGCGTAAGCCGCTTGTTCAAATCGAAAATATTTCGTATCAGTATGAAGACCAAACTGCCTTTGCTCTTGAGGATGTTTCAATGAATATCTATGAAGGTGAATGGCTGGCCATCGTTGGTCATAATGGTTCAGGCAAATCAACGCTGGCGAAGCTGCTTAACGGACTTCAATTTCCGATGACTGGAACCATCACTGTCTGTGGAATTTCATTAACAGAGGAAAGTGTCTGGGAGATTCGGAGGCAGGTAGGAATGGTGTTTCAAAATCCAGACAATCAATTCGTCGGGGCAACCGTTCAGGATGATGTTGCTTTTGCTCTGGAAAATAACGGTATCCAAAGAGAGGATATGGTCCAACGAGTGAAAAGCTCATTGGAAAAGGTACAAATGGAGTCTTTTCTAAATCAAGAGCCGCATAACCTTTCCGGAGGACAAAAGCAAAGAGTGGCCATTGCAGGTGTTATTGCATTGCGTCCTGCTCTGATTATTTTAGATGAAGCGACTTCCATGCTTGATCCCCGTGGTCGAGAAGAGGTTTTGAATACCGTTCGAGAATTAAAATCAGACCATAATATGACCGTCATTTCGATAACCCATGATTTAGAGGAGGCAGCAAAGGCGGATCGAATCATTGTCATGAATAAAGGAAAGCTCTACCGTGAAGGAACACCGGAAGAGATATTTCAAATGGATGAGGAATTAATTGCCCTGGGCTTGGATATTCCCTTTCCAGTTAAAATGAGCAAGCTGTTAAAAGAAAAGGGGATTAGCCTGACTAAGCCCTATTTATCAGAAAAAGAGTTGGTGGCAGAGCTATGGACATCTCACTTCAACAAGTAGAATACCGTTACCAGGCCAATACACCCTTTGAACGGCTGGCGTTAAAAAATGTGTCCTTTGACATTCCCGAAGGCACATACCTTGCGATTATCGGTCATACGGGCTCTGGTAAGTCAACGGTACTTCAGCATTTAAATGCCCTTTTAAAGCCGACAAAGGGAAAAATCATCATTGGTGATACAGAGATAAATGCGGGTCAAAAGCAAAAGAATTTAAAAAAGGTAAGACAGCGAGTTGGGATTGTGTTTCAATTTCCCGAGCATCAATTATTTGAGGAAACGATTGAAAAGGATATCTGCTTCGGACCGATGAATTTTGGTGTATCAGAGGACGAAGCAAAGCGGAGAGCTAGAGATGTAATAAATCAGGTAGGTCTTTCAGAGGAGTTTTTACAGAAGTCTCCCTTCGACCTATCCGGCGGACAAATGAGACGGGTAGCGATTGCAGGTGTTCTAGCGATGGAGCCTGATGTGATTGTTTTGGATGAGCCAACAGCTGGTCTTGACCCGCGTGGACGGAAGGAAATCATGGATATGTTCTATTCGCTTCATAAGGAGAAGAACCTGTCCACCATACTCGTTACCCATAGCATGGAGGATGCCGCTCGTTATGCAGATCAAATTATTGTGATGCATAAGGGTGAGGTCTTTAAAAAGGGAGCCCCCGAGGAAATCTTTGCTGCACCTGAAGGTTTGTTGGAGATGGGGTTAGATGTCCCTGAGGTTATTCGGTTTCAGAAAAGCTTTGAGGAGACCTGTCAGGTTAAACTGGACCACATTTGCCTGACAATAGAGCAGCTCGCTGATGCAGTGGCAGAATGTATGAAGAGAGGTGTGCCAAAATGATGGATAAAATGATTTTTGGCCGCTATGTTCCAGCAGAGTCTCTACTTCATCGCATGGATCCAAGGTCAAAGCTTCTTATTGTGTTTCTTTTTGTTTGTGTTGTCTTTATTGCCAATAATGTCATTACCTATGGTCTTCTATTAGCCTATACGGTGTTTATGATCATGCAGTCAAAGGTACCAGTACGATTTATTTTAATTGGACTTATCCCTGTTTTATGGCTTGTATTATTCACTTTGCTCATCCATTTCTTTTTTACCCGTGAAGGGGAGCTTTTACTCGATTGGGGCTGGATTAAGATCTATGAGGAAGGGGTTAGACAAGGGATCTTTATTTCCCTGCGCTTTTTCCTGCTTATCCTGTTGACGTCGTTACTGACATTAACAACCACGCCAATCGAGATAACGGATGGAATTGAGTATCTGCTTGCACCGCTGAAAAAAATTAAATTCCCGGTCCATGAATTGGCTTTAATGATGTCGATTTCCCTTCGGTTCATTCCGACACTCATGCAGGAAACAGATATTATTATGAAGGCGCAAACGGCCCGTGGAGTTGATTTTTCAAGCGGACCGATAAAGGATCGTCTGAAGGCCATTATTCCGCTTCTTATCCCGTTATTTATCAGCTCGTTTAAAAGGGCAGAGGAGTTGGCGATTGCCATGGAAGCACGAGGCTATCGCGGCGGTGAAGGCAGAACAAAGTACCGCCAGTTAAACTGGACATTTAAGGATACGGCCATGCTGTTGCTTCTGGCCGCTGTAACAGTCCTATTAATCATTTTTAGAACGTAATGAGGGTATAGAATGCAGCGTTATAAATGTACAATTAGCTACGATGGAACGATGTTTTCAGGCTATCAGGTTCAGCCGAATAATCGAACAGTCCAGAGTGAAATCGAAGCCGCATTAGAAAAACTTCATAAAGGCAATCCTGTTAGAATTACGTCTTCTGGTAGAACGGATGCAGGAGTACATGCGCGGGGTCAGGTAATCCATTTTGATTCTCCTTTACAAATCCCTGAAGATAGATGGGTAAAGGCACTTCATTCACTCTTGTCTGACGAAATAGCGGTTAGAAAGGTAGAAAAGGCTGCTCCAGATTTCCATGCCCGCTTTGATGCTAAGGGTAAGGAGTATCGCTATTATGTCCGCATGTCTGACGCTAGAGACCCCTTTACCAGGCATTATCAATATCAATATGGCTATGGGCTTGATATCGACCAAATGAAGGCGGCTGCAGCCCAATTAATAGGAACTCATGACTTTACCAGCTTTTGTTCGGCAAAAACAGAAGTAGATGACCGAGTTCGGACAATTCACCTGATTGATATTGAACAAGACGGGGAACGTCTCATGTTCCGCTTTGCTGGGAACGGTTTTCTTTATAATATGGTCAGAATCCTTGTCGGGACCCTATTGGAAGCAGGCCGCGGTATGCATCAGCCGGAAGACATGAAAAGGATTCTATTCGGCAAGGACCGCAGTCTAGCAGGGAAAACAGCACCTGCACATGGCTTGTATTTATGGGAGGTATATTATTAATAACGGCAGTGGAACAACATTTCTAAAGCCGTTAGAAATTTTCTTTCCATAACAACTAAACCTGGTGTAACATTTTCTTGACATTAGATATGTTAGGTTATATTATTATATGGTATGATTTTTAATCCCACGATAAGCCCCGGAACTTATTGTGATTAAATACGATATGAACTTTTTTAAAAAAATGAATTGTAATTATTAGGAGGGAAACACATGCGTACAACGTTTATGGCGAATGCACAAAATATTGAGCGTAAATGGTACGTGGTTGATGCAGCAGGCAAAACTTTAGGTCGTCTTTCTACTGAAGTTGCATCTATCTTACGCGGTAAACATAAACCAACTTACACACCACATGTTGACACAGGTGATCACGTAATCATTTTAAATGCTTCAAAAATCGAATTGACAGGTAATAAATTACAAGATAAAATTTACTACCGTCACAGTAACCACCCAGGTGGTCTTAAGCAAAGAACGGCTAATGAAATGCGTACAAACTACCCAGAAAGAATGCTTGAACTAGCAATCAAAGGTATGCTTCCAAAGAATACTCTTGGTCGTCAAATGTTCAGCAAATTACACGTATACGCTGGTAGCGAACATCCGCACCAAGCTCAAAAACCTGAAGTTTACGAACTTCGTGGATAATTTATAAGGGAGGTTATTATCTTGGCACAGGTTCAATATATCGGTACTGGTCGTCGTAAAAGCTCCGTTGCACGTGTTCGTTTAGTTCCAGGCGACGGTAAAGTAATCATCAATGGTCGTGAAATGGTTGAGTATATTCCATTCGCTGCATTACGTGAGGTTGTTAACCAACCTTTAGTAGCTACTGAAACTCTTGGCAGCTATGATGTTCTTGTAAATGTAAATGGTGGAGGTTACACTGGTCAAGCTGGAGCAATCCGTCACGGTATCGCTCGTGCGTTACTACAAGCTGACCCAGAATTCCGTTCAACACTAAAGCGCGCTGGATTACTTACTCGTGACCCACGTATGAAAGAACGTAAAAAATACGGTCTTAAAGGCGCTCGTCGTGCACCTCAGTTCTCAAAACGTTAATTTTTACATTGGCGTATCAGACTCCCAAGCAATTGCTTGGGGGTTTTTTTGTTTTATATATTTTTTAGTTAATAAATAAAAGATTTTACGGGATAAGCGACCGAAAAAGGAAATCGAGGATCAATTGGGTAGCGTATAAAGGGGATAAGCGACCGAATAAGGAAATCGAGAATCAATTGGGTAGCGTATAAAGGGGATAAGCGACCGAAAAAGGAAATCGAGGATCAATTGGGTAGCGTATAAAGGGGATAAGCGACCGAATAAGGAAATCGAGAATCAATTGGGTAGCGTATAAAGGGGATAAGCGACCGATAAAAGGGAATCAGAACAAGTAGGGTAGCTTATGCATGGCATAGGCTACCCAAAAAAAGTAATCGTGGCTATTTTAGCTGCCAATTGTCTAGACCTGTAGTCATAAGGCAGCCTTTAACGCAACTAAATAACTATCATTCATAATAAGTCCACTTCCCATAACCAATCACGTTATAATTCTCCTTAAGAATGCGAGCAATCTGCTTTTTTGACACAATTACATCACACCAATCATAAACAATATTCGTCGTAATCATCGTATCCGGAAAAAGCAAACGCAATTCCTCCACACACCGCAAAACAACTGTATCAATTCCCTCTTCGAAACCGCACACCATACATTTAGCTTTTCGGATGACTTCAGAAGTGATAAAAGAATGACACTTAGGACATGCAACGCCCTTTTTCAACTGGTTATACTGATAGTCCGGTAATCTCGGAGGTAAAATTTGATGCTGCGAAATTAATTGATCGGCGAGCTTCCTATAGTGGACATTTATTTTTGCTGATTTTTGCTGAAGTTTTTTCATAAAGCGGTTGATTTGGGTGGGGAGAATAATTGGTGCATGAATGGGGGCCTGGAATAAAGTAAACTCGGGGTTGATAAAAATAACGTATCCTTCAATGTTTGAATGATATCCTAGGCTTCGTAGCAGATGACTCAACAATAATTTACTGCGCTTGAGTTGATCCAATGGATTCATCAATTCTGTCTTATTGATTGAAAAGAAGCCTTCATTCGCATAATACGCGTCCCCTTCGAAATTTTTAACCTCAATCAGGTAATATGTATCCTGCGAGATGAGTAACGTGTCAATTTGAAAAACTGAGCGATTAAACTCCAAACATAAATCATTTAAGATAAAAACTTCAGATTGTAGCTTTTCTGTTAACAGGTCAAACATCACTTCTCCTTGATAGCCTTTTTCTAATCTCATCAATCGGCCCTTTTCTTCGGTGGATAAATCGATACGCGCATCTAGTGAGCGTAGTGCACTTAATTCAATGGGCATCGTTCGTTCCTTTAACAGCATACTCCACTTCCTTTCTTCAACATGCATATTTCTCCTTTATTTTAACTAAATTAAAACTTATTTCCAGTAATCTTTATTAACGATCTGTTAACGTTTCGCCTTTTTATAATCTGAATAAAAATTGGCAGTTAAATCAGACCCACGATATGAATGACTCTTTTCTTGTAGTTAAAGACTACTTTTAAAGAGGTGAAAAAGAAGTGAATGTCATTACAACCTTTGTAGAAAAAAGAAGAGAGAAACAGATTAAATATGAAAAGTCCGTTCTTCGCGAGATATCGGTGAAGGCGTTAAAGGAAAAGGTACAGCAATACTTCGGTTCATCGCGGTTAACACAAAGCTTGATTATGAATACAGGGATAGAAGAGGCTTGCTATGATGTAGCTATTGAAGCCTATTTATTGGGAGCTAATATGGGCCGGTTCGGTTATTACGGGGAATCGGCAAAGGAAGTGAAAAAGCGTTGTCAGCAGGAGGAGAAGCATCTTGTTGATACTTTATATAATTTTTTATTGTACTGGGGTAGTGGGGAAGAAGGCGCCATGAGTGAATCGCTCTATTATCTCTGCGAGCAGTATGTAGATAGCTGGTGGATGGAGGGCTTTTTTAAAGGTGAAAGGAGAATTAAGCTAAAGCTCCATTAATTCCTTTTCATAGTTCTACCCCTTCCACTTGTCCCATATATTGTGTTAGAAGGACAAGTCGGAGGGATTGATGGATACTTATGAAAAAAGGCTGGAAAATAAGTTTATTTTCACTTGGACTTATCGTCCTGTTTTTTATTTTGCAGTATGATTTCTCGGAGGAGGAATCTTGGAATTCCTGGAACCTGCCTTTGTCTGGCAAAGTCATATTGATTGATCCTGGTCATGGCGGTCCGGATGGCGGAGCAGGGGATAAAGATGCATTGGAAAAGGATATTGCCTTAGATGTCTCATTAAAGCTAAGGGACTACCTTCAGGAGCAAGGCGCACTCACTGTGATGACGAGAGAGGTCGATAAAGATTTAGCTGATAAGGAGACAAGAGGTTACAGCAGAAGGAAAGTGGAAGACTTAAAAAAGCGGCTTGAAATGATTAACAAGAAGGATGTGGATTTTTATGTCAGTATCCATCTTAATTCCATCCCTTCCCCAAGATGGAGCGGGGCGCAAACCTTCTATGCTCCTCAATTTGAAGAAAATGAACGAGCCGCAAAGTTTATCCAGGATGAATTTAAAATCAATCTGGGTAATACAAAACGTGAAGCAAAGCCGATAAACCATGTCTATATATTAAAGCATGCTAAAAACCCGGGTGTATTAGTGGAGGTAGGGTTCCTATCCCACCCGGAAGAAAGAAAACGTTTAAAGGATGATAGCTATCAAGATATGCTCGCAGCCTCCATTTATAATGGGATAATAAGATATTATACTGAGGAAAGTGAAATAGTTATCCCTGAGTAAGGCGTTTTTTAGACGCCTTTTTTGTTTTTGAACTAGATTAGCGGTAAAGTGTGATGTGTATTAATAGTGATTTTCACTCCCTGTGGTATACTGTGAGATAGAATAGAATAAGGTAGGTGCTAATAATGATAACAGTAGAAAAAGCGAAGGAGCTTTTGAGTCCAATTAAAGAGCCTTTCTTACATATTTCATTAGCAGAATTAAATGCTATTGAGGAGATCAAAGTTAAGGAAGAGAAGAATCACGTCAGTGTTAAGATTGCAATCACGAAAACAGGAACAGCAGAGCAGTTGCAGCTACAAACGGAAATCGTGAATCTATTAAAGGAAGCGGGTGCGGAAACAGTCGGAATCCGCTTTGCTGAATTACCAGCAGAGGTCATTGCTAAATATCAAGCTGAAGCTCCTAAAGAGGATGCTGGATTATTGTCACCAAATAGCAAAACAACCTTCATTGCGATTGCAAGTGGTAAGGGTGGCGTTGGGAAGTCTACAATCTCTGTCAATTTAGCGGTAGCCTTAGCTAGATTAGGTAAGAAGGTAGGTCTTGTCGATGCCGATATTTACGGCTTCAGTGTACCTGATATGATGGGCATCACAACTCGCCCAGCTGTCAAAGGGGAAAAAATCATCCCTGTTGAGCGCTTTGGTGTGCAGGTTATTTCCATGGGCTTCTTTGTAGAGGATAACTCACCAATCATTTGGCGCGGCCCAATGCTAGGAAAAATGCTGAACAGCTTCTTTAAAGAGGTTACCTGGGGTGATTTAGATTACCTACTGCTTGACCTTCCTCCAGGAACTGGAGACGTTGCCCTTGATCTTCATACCATGCTACCAACATGTAAAGAGGTTATTGTCACAACTCCACATCCTACAGCAGCCTTTGTTGCAGCTCGTGCCGGAGCGATGGCATTAAAAACAGATCACGAAATTTTAGGTGTTATTGAAAATATGTCCTACTTTGAAAGTAAAGTAACAGGTGAAAAGGAATATGTGTTTGGTAAGGGCGGTGGAGATAAGCTAGCTGAAGTATTAAATACTGAGCTTCTCGGTCAACTGCCATTAGCACAGCCAGATTGGAACGAAGAGGATTTTGCACCGTCTGTATACCAAGAGGATCACCAGCTAGGAAAAGTATATTTGGATATTGCACAAAAAGTGGTGCAAAATTTAGGTAAATAAAATCAGCTTAAGAAAAAAGAGCTCCTTCTAGCAAAGAGCTCTTTTTTCTTACTTATGCTTCTTCTTTTTTCTCTTCAGATGCTTTTGTTTCAGCGGCTTTTAACAGCAGCTCCTGAATCTTTGTCTGATATAGAGGGCTCTCAATGGTTTCTGATACAACCTGCTTTAGGTGCTCCCGATATTCATTTCCTTTTAAAACCGTTGTCATTTCCTTCTCAAGCTCAGGGTCCTTCATGACCTCAATCATTTTACTGCGATATTCTGGGTCATTCATTAAATTTTTCAGCAGATGTTCATTTTCCTTTTGCATCGTTTTAGCAATGGTTTCAGCGAATTTTGGATCCTCAAAGGTTTTTTTCCAAAACTCAATCCCTTTCTCACTTGTTAAAGTATTTTGTACGGTATCTGTAACAATTGCCTGATCCATGATCAGCTGTTGTCTCAGCTTTTCATCTGACATCACTTCTTGAATGGCCTTTTTACCATCGTCTGTTTTTAAAATATCAACAACCATTTTCTTCGTTTCTTCATAGTCTAATTGACCGCCACCTGCTTCCTCCTGGGCACAACCAGCGATAATGAAAATGGCAAATAAGGGAGGGAGAAAGGATTTTATAGGTTTCATCTTGGATAGCTCCTTTCAGAGTAATTCTTACCTTTAGGATGAAGATTTTTGATTAATATTATTCGTAGCAAAGCTATTCCTAGATTTTTCAAGGTTTGGTTGATACAATGTCTTTAATGGAAGATTTTTATATTGGGGGATAGCGTTGTGACTAGTCGAAACGTAGTTAGATTATTTTTTACTACCTTATTAATCGGCGCATTTGTAACAGGGGTAACGGGATTTATTATTCGGTGGGACGAGTTTGCGCCTTATTTTTTGAATCTTAACATTTTAAAAATTATTTCAACATTCCTTTGGCTCTGCGGTGTGGGTCTTATTTTTAGCTTAGTCAGTCAGGTTTCATTTTTTGCCTACCTTACTGTTCACCGATTTGGACTGGGGATTTTTAAGTCAGCGTCATTATGGAATGGAGTCCAAGTCGTTTTTATCCTCTTTGCTCTATATGATTTAGTCTATTTCCGCTATAATTCTTTTGCCGAAGCGGGAGAAGGGATTCTTCCTTACCTAGTCCCTGCAATCCTGATTCTAGTTGTTGGCTTGATAGTAGCGTATTTCAAGGTTAAACAAACCAATAAAAGTGCCTTTATTCCAGCATTGTTTTTTATGGTTGTAGTCACAATTCTCGATTGGGTACCGATTGTGAGGTTAAATGACTATAATTGGCTCTATCTAATGGTCTTTCCGTTATTAGTATGTAATGCTTACCAGCTGCTTATTCTTAATAAACTACATGAAAACTCAATCAAAGAAAGACAAGCAAAAGCGAATAAATCGGCATAATACAGATTAAAAAAGAAAAAAGTCCTTCGATGAAGGACTTTTTCCTTTAATAGGTTGCTTATTATTTTATTTCGGTTGTCTTCGTATTAGCATTTGCAATCATTTCCGAAACCGTCACTAGCTTATAATTTTTAAGGCTGTCTAATATATATGGCAATGCCTTTTCTGTTTGTTTAGCAGAGTCTGATGCATGGAGAAGAATAATGTCACCCTTCTTAGCCTTAGCTACATTTTCAGTAATCGCTTTAACACCAGGATTAGTCCAGTCCTTTGAATCGATACTCCAGTGAACCACCGTATAACCATATCGCTGTGCGATCTTCAAGGTTTTGGCATCAAAATGTCCGGTAGGAGAGCGGAGAAGTTGAATATTATTGACATTAAGCTTTTTAAATGCGGTTTGTGCATTGGCTATATCCTGCCTGACTTTTTCTTCCTCCAATTCGGTATAGTCCTTATACTCATAACCAAGTATTCCAATTTCGTAGCCATCTTTTACAATTCGATTGACAAGGTCCGGATGCCGCTCTGCCCAGGAACCAGATAAGAAAAATGTTGCTGACTTTACATTGTATTTCTTAAGCGCATCAAGTATGGGTTCTGCCTTTTCATCACCCCACCCAATATTAAAGGTTAACGCAATATCCTTTTCCCCTTTATAAACGGCTCTTGGACCATCCTTTGCAGAAAAAACAGGGACCTGAATCATATTACCTAAAAATAAAAACCATGCAGTGAAAAATGAGGCCATACAAATTAAGAGAATTTGCTTAATTACTTTTCCATTTAACACAAAGAAGAAATTCATTAAATCACCTCGTCCCACACTCTCTGTACAATCCTATGAGGAATTTAAAAGAAAATGAACTAAATTTTTCATAAAAAATTCAAAAAAGGAAAACACTACAGTAAAAATAATGACGGCAAGGAGTATGAAAGATGATTGGTGTGTTATTAAATGAGATGGAGATTAAGGAAATGCAATATTTATTAAAGAGAGAGATGGATGAGATTTTATTTGATTTAAAGGATGAACGTATAGATCTTATTGTAAAAAAGGGAATGGAGGAGCGCTATAAACATTTATTTACGTTATTTAAGCGGGTAGCGGACCCGAAGGACTGTTTGAGGTATATGCGCACTACATCTAAAATATCTAAGGTTTCTAATCGCTACAAAAAAAATCAAAGAAGTTATTGACTTTAATTTTTAATCTTGTTATAGTAATAAACGTCGCTGATGAAAAAAACAATTTTATTATAATAATCAGTTGACAACAAACCACAAGAGATGTTAATATTAAAAGGATTCTGTTTTAAAAGTCTGTTAATTGCTCTTTGAAAACTAAACAAACAAAAACGTCAACGTTTTAATTTTTAGTCTTTTTAATAAAAGACAACTTATGAGCAGTCAAACGATTCTTTTGGAGAGTTTGATCCTGGCTCAGGACGAACGCTGGCGGCGTGCCTAATACATGCAAGTCGAGCGAATCTTCGGGAGCTTGCTCCCGAAGANTGATTCCACACTGCCAAGAAAAGCCTCTAGTGAGGATTAGGTGCCCGTACCGCAAACCGACACAGGTAGGCGAGGAGAGAATCCTAAGGTGTGCGAGAGAACTCTCGTTAAGGAACTCGGCAAAATGACCCCGTAACTTCGGGAGAAGGGGTGCTTTTTAGGGTTCATAGCCCTGAAAAGCCGCAGTGAATAGGCCCAGGCGACTGTTTAGCAAAAACACAGGTCTCTGCGAAGCCGCAAGGCGAAGTATAGGGGCTGACGCCTGCCCGGTGCTGGAAGGTTAAGAGGAGAGGTTAGCGCAAGCGAAGCTTTGAATTGAAGCCCCAGTAAACGGCGGCCGTAACTATAACGGTCCTAAGGTAGCGAAATTCCTTGTCGGGTAAGTTCCGACCCGCACGAAAGGCGTAACGATCTGGGCACTGTCTCAACGAGAGACTCGGTGAAATTATAGTACCTGTGAAGATGCAGGTTACCCGCGACAGGACGGAAAGACCCCGTGGAGCTTTACTGTAGCCTGATATTGAATTTTGGTACAGCTTGTACAGGATAGGTAGGAGCCTGAGAAGCCGGAGCGCCAGCTTCGGTGGAGGCGTCGGTGGGATACTACCCTGGCTGTATTGAACTTCTAACCCGCGCCCCTGATCGGGGCGGGAGACAGTGTCAGGTGGGCAGTTTGACTGGGGCGGTCGCCTCCTAAAAAGTAACGGAGGCGCCCAAAGGTTCCCTCAGAATGGTTGGAAATCATTCGTAGAGTGTAAAGGCACAAGGGAGCTTGACTGCGAGACCTACAAGTCGAGCAGGGACGAAAGTCGGGCTTAGTGATCCGGTGGTTCCGCATGGAAGGGCCATCGCTCAACGGATAAAAGCTACCCCGGGGATAACAGGCTTATCTCCCCCAAGAGTCCACATCGACGGGGAGGTTTGGCACCTCGATGTCGGCTCATCGCATCCTGGGGCTGTAGTCGGTCCCAAGGGTTGGGCTGTTCGCCCATTAAAGCGGTACGCGAGCTGGGTTCAGAACGTCGTGAGACAGTTCGGTCCCTATCCGTCGTGGGCGTAGGAAATTTGAGAGGAGCTGTCCTTAGTACGAGAGGACCGGGATGGACGCACCGCTGGTGTACCAGTTGTTCTGCCAAGAGCATCGCTGGGTAGCTATGTGCGGAAGGGATAAGTGCTGAAAGCATCTAAGCATGAAGCCCCCCTCGAGATGAGATTTCCCATAGCGTCAAGCTAGTAAGACCCCTGAAAGATGATCAGGTTGATAGGTTTGGGGTGGAAGCGTGGTGACACGTGGAGCTGACAAATACTAATCGGTCGAGGACTTAACCAAATTGAAAAGCGTAGGCGCTCTTTAGCGCCGCAGCTGGACAACACATTGTTTATTACTCGTTCTTTTTCTTCAGCATTATCTAGTTTTGAGGGAATAATTTTTAAAAAACCTCTTGAAAAATCATAAAAAGGCATTATAATAATATTTGTCTTGAATAGTTTGGTGACGATAGCGAGAAGGTCACACCCGTTCCCATCCCGAACACGGAAGTTAAGCTTCTCAGCGCCGATGGTAGTTGGGGTCTTACCCCTGTGAGAGTAGGACGTCGCCAAGCGTTATGCTATTCTGCAGTAGCTCAGTGAAACTCATCGTCCTGAAGAGGATGAGTTGTGCAACAAAAGCCATAGGCTTTTGAAGCACAGTTGCAATAGCCTGATTTTATCTTTCCGCAGTAGCTCAGTGGTAGAGCTATCGGCTGTTAACCGATCGGTCGTAGGTTCGAGTCCTACCTGCGGAGCCATTATTATTATAAAGCCTGATTGCTTGGCTTAAGAGCAACGCTTCCATAGCTCAGCAGGTAGAGCACTTCCATGGTAAGGAAGAGGTCATCGGTTCGAGCCCGATTGGAAGCTTTTTTAAAGACAAATTGGCCCCTTGGTCAAGCGGTTAAGACACCGCCCTTTCACGGCGGTAACACGGGTTCGAATCCCGTAGGGGTCACCATTTACAGGATGGTAGTTAGCTGTTAGTAATTAGAAATGAAAGATAAGAATTATGTCATATCTATTAGCACTGTTTTTTCTATCTAACTAATCACTAACCAACTAACAACTAAACCTAACCCGGAGGATTAGCTCAGCTGGGAGAGCATCTGCCTTACAAGCAGAGGGTCGGCGGTTCGAGCCCGTCATCCTCCACCATTTTAGTAGTTAGTAACTAGTAATTAGTTTGTTAGGTAGAGTAATTTCCTAACTACTAAAAGCTAACAACTAGTAACTAGAAATTGCCGGCCTAGCTCAATTGGTAGAGCAACTGACTTGTAATCAGTAGGTTGGGGGTTCAAGTCCTCTGGCCGGCACCAGGATTCCTTACATTCAAAGATTAACCATTATTCCGGAGGGGTAGCGAAGTGGCTAAACGCGGCGGACTGTAAATCCGCTCCCTTGGGTTCGGCGGTTCGAATCCGTCCCCCTCCACCATTTATTTTGAATAAGTCATAAGCAACGGGACACAATAATAAATGTCCTTTTTATTTTGTAAATATCATTATATTGGGCTATAGCCAAGCGGTAAGGCAACGGACTTTGACTCCGTCACTCGTAGGTTCGAATCCTGCTAGCCCAGCCATAAGAGCCATTAGCTCAGTCGGTAGAGCATCTGACTTTTAATCAGAGGGTCGAAGGTTCGAGTCCTTCATGGCTCATCTTGAAAATCTTAGGAGAACATCTCCTAAGATTTTTTTATTTTGGACAGATGTTTGATTTTAACAATTTTAATAAAGGTAATTTATAATATATAAGAAGAAACATGCGGATAATACAAAATGCGATCATGTATAATTCAACATGGAGGTTACGTTATGAAACAACTTTCAATTATTGGGATGCCAATGGACCTAGGGCAAATGAGACGTGGCGTAGATATGGGTCCGAGTGCGATGCGTTACGCAGGAATTTATGAAAACTTAAGTAAGCTCTTTGATAAGATTGATGATAAAGGCGATATTGCAATTGGCCGTCCTGAGGTTGTGGTTGACCCCGATTCTAATTTGCGAAACCTGCATCTCGTTGCAGAGAAAAATGAGGAATTGGCTAAGGCTGTCTCAGATGTAATAGAAGAGGGTGCTTTTCCCTTAGTATTAGGTGGAGACCACAGTATTGCGATTGGGACATTAGCAGGTGTTGCAAAGCATTATAAGAATTTAGGGGTCATCTGGTTTGACGCACATGGAGATTTAAATACAGCCGAAACATCTCCGACTGGAAATATACATGGGATGCCCTTAGCCGTCAGTATTGGATTAGGTCACGAGCTGCTTACAAATATGATGGGCTATAGTCCAAAAGTGAAACCAGAGCATATTGTGATTATTGGGGCACGTTCATTAGATGAAGGTGAAAGAGTGCTAATTAAGGAAAGAGGCATTAAGGTATACACGATGCATGAAATTGATCGATTAGGTATGACAAAGGTGATGGATGAAACAATCTCCTATTTAAAGGAAAAGGCCGATGGTGTTCATTTATCGCTGGACCTGGACGGATTAGACCCTTCAGATGCACCAGGAGTGGGAACACCTGTTACAGGCGGGGTAAGCTATCGGGAAAGTCATCTAGCGATGGAGATGCTTGCTGAATCAGGGATCATTACATCTGCTGAATTTGTGGAAGTCAACCCAATCCTTGATGAAAAAAATAAAACGGCAGCAGCAGCAGTGAAATTAATGGGTTCATTATTTGGCGAAAAACTATTATAATAGACGAAAAAGCGGTAACTATTATCGACAGTTACTGCTTATTTTTTGTCTAATATTGTTAAAATAAATACATAAGTCAGGGTTGAGAATTGCCAAAATTCCTAATAGACCATCACATTTTTGCAGACCAAGCCAAATTCTTTTAATTAAAAACTAAATATGAAAAAATGATGAAAAGTGAAACCTTTTCCGGTATCGATTCGTAATATCGAGTAGCCGCATAGAGCGGAGGTAAGAGAATGGAAGCAATAATTAAAAAACGCGTAAAACAGGTTTTAAAGGGAGATCGAAACGCTTTTGGAGAAATCGTAGAAATTTATAAGGATAAAGTGTTTCAGCTGTCATTTCGAATGCTGGGTAATAGACATGAAGCCGAGGATATTGCTCAGGAAGCCTTTATTCGTGCTTATGTCAATATTCAAAGTTATAATATTAACCTAAAGTTTTCAACTTGGCTCTATCGGATTGCCACGAACCTATGTATTGATCGGATTCGAAAGAAAAAACCTGATTATTATCTTGACGCTGAAGTTGCAGGAACTGAAGGATTAACAATGTATTCCCAGATTCCCTCAAAAACACGACTTCCAGAGGACGATGTAGAAAGCCTGGAGCTCCAAGATACCATACAAAGAGAGATCTCAAATCTGCCTGAGAAATACCGAACAGTTATCGTGCTTAAATATATAGAAGAACTGTCATTGAATGAAATAAGCGAAATCCTTGAAATGCCGCTTGGAACGGTTAAAACAAGAATTCATCGCGGTCGGGAAGCTTTGAGAAAACAATTACGACATGTGTGATAAGAGGGTGAGAACTTTGAAATGTCCAGAAAAATTGGTAGCTTATATGCATGAATACTTAGATGATGAGATCTCAGCCGAACATGAAAAAGAATTAAGAGAGCATATTCACCGCTGTATGGATTGCAAATTATATTTTCATCAATTAAAAAGGTCGATTGCCTTAGTGCAAAGTACATCACATATTCAAGCACCTAGCAATTTTACAGAAAATATTATGGCTAATTTGCCTAAGGAAAAGCGAAAAGTTGGTGTCAAACGGTGGTTTATGCAGCATCCATTACTGACAGCAGCCTCTCTATTTCTTGTATTAATGACAGGCAGTCTGTTATCGACTTGGAACCAGGATCAACAATTCTCTGTTTCAAAGCAGCCAAATTTAATCGTCCAAAATGATACAGTCATCGTTCCGGACGGTGAGGTTGTAGAGGGAGATATTATAGTTCGTAATGGTAAATTAAAAATTGAAGGTCAGGTTGATGGCAATGTTACCGTTATTAATGGAGAACAATACATGGCATCAGCCGGAAACGTAACAGGTGAGATAAAAGAAATTAATGAAGTGTTCGAGTGGCTTTGGTATCACATAAAGGAAACAGGTGAAGAGGTCTTCAGCATATTTGATGAACAAAAGGTCGTCGGGAAAAATGATGATAATGCCTAGTTTGCCATAAAAAAACTCTGCTAAGGCAGGGTTTTTTCATGCTAGTTTTTCTTCCATGTTCAAGTTATTCTAATAATGGATATACGAGCAGTTACTGGATTGGTATTTGTACCTATTGTGGTATAATAGGAAAGATACATAATGAAGCGAATCAAATAAAAACTCTCATGATATAATAGATTCTTATGTACCAAAGTTAACAATTAATAAATGGAGGAAGAACAATGTTGTTTGAAGACCTTCAACTAATGGAATATTTGGCTAATACTGTTGACGTTCTCCTCGTTTGGTACGTCATTTATAAAATAATAATGATTGTCAGAGGGACGAAGGCTGTCCAGTTTTTAAAAGGTATTTTTGTTATTCTCATTGTCCAGCTGATAAGTGAAGTCTTCCATCTTCAAACACTTTTTTGGATAACTGATCAAATTATTGATTGGGGATTTCTAGCCATTATTATCGTTTTTCAGCCGGAATTAAGAAGAGCCCTAGAACAATTAGGCCGCGGAAGGTTCTTTTCTAGAACAGGCTCCCGGGAAGAGGATGATCAGGAAAAAACGGTTGAAGCCATCATAAAAGCAGTTGATTATATGGCGAAAAGAAGAATAGGGGCGCTCATTTCTTTAGAGATGGAAACGGGAATGAGTGACTATATTGAAACAGGAATTGAAGTCGATTCGAAAATATCATCTGAGCTGTTGATCAATATCTTTATTCCCAATACACCGCTCCATGATGGGGCCGTTATTTTACAAAAAAACAGAGTGGCAGCCGCAGCTTGTTATTTACCATTATCAGAAAGTCCGTTTATTTCAAAAGAACTGGGGACAAGACACCGTGCCGCAATTGGTATTAGTGAAGTGACGGACAGTTTAACAGTGGTTGTATCAGAGGAAACGGGTGCTGTTTCTTTGACCAAAAACGGTAAACTGCATAGGGATTTAGGCAAGGAAGCTTTTCGCGAGATGCTAACAAATGAATTATTAGCTCCAACTACAGAGAAACAAGCTTCTTCAGCTCGTTGGAACTGGAGGGGGAAGAAACATGGATAAATGGCTCGATCAACTAACGGATAGTAAGCTGTTTATGAAACTAGTAGCTTTGTTATTAGCTTTGTTATTATTTGGTACTGTCTATGACAGCAGTAAGGATACCAATGAAATAAATGTTCCAGGCAGTGAACAGTCAGAAATTATCCCCAACATTCCGGTTAAGAGCTATTACGATACGGACAACCTTGTCATCACAGGTGTCCCGGAAACAGTTGAAGTGACTCTAAAGGGACCTACTCCTAATTTGCAGGTTGCGAAGACGCAGAAGGATTTTGAAGTATATGCTGATTTATCAGACGTAAAGGTTGGTAAGCAACGGGTCAAGCTCCAAATCAGGAATCTGTCTGATAAATTAAAGGCTACGATTAATCCAGACTATGTTGAAGTAAACGTACAGGAAAAGGTCACAAAGGAATATACGATCGATGCTGAGTTTAATCATAAGCTAGTTGCAGATGGATATGAGGCAGGTGCTCCTGTTGTAAAGCCGAATAAAGTAAAAATTACCGGCGGCAAAGATGTAATGGATAAAATTAGTTATGTAAAGGCTATTATTGACATCAATAAAACAGTGAATGACACCATTGATGAATCAGCTAGAGTGACGGTTCTAGATGAAAATTTAAATAAGTTAAATGTTATTGTAGATCATGAGGTAGTCAATGTAACGGTTCCGATTAAGAAGCTAAGTAAAACGGTGAAAATCGATGTAGTTGAGAAAGGTGCACCTGCTGAAGGAGTAACTATTGAGTCTATTACTTTAGATACAAATGAGGCAACGATTTCTGCAAATCAGGATATTTTGGATAAGACAGAAGCTGTGAGAGTAGAAGTCGACGTTAGCTCGCTGAAAGAAAGTACGGACTTGACCCTGCCAGTTATCATTTCTGATGAAATCAAAGAAGTAACACCTAAAACGGTTAAAGCGACGGTTAAAATTAGCTCTAACAGTGAAGAAACGTCTGGAACTGAAGTAGAGACAACCAAAACACTAGCAAAGCTTCCCATCCGCTTTATTGGGTTGCCGGAAAACTATCATGCTGTTTTTCGGGACCCAGCAAGTGGTAGCCTTGATTTAACCATAACAGGAAAAGAAAGTGTCCTTACGGGAATTAATGAATCTGATTTCCAATTATCAGTGAATGTGGCTGAATTGAGTGTAGGAGAGCACAAGGTCAAGCTGGATGTTAAGGGTCCGGAAAATGTCACCTGGACATCCGATATTAATACTATTACGGTAGCTATTTCGGAAAAACAACAGGCTTAGCTTTTAAATGAATTTTCTTAAATAATCATAAAACAAAACAAAATGATTTAGAGGGAAGAACCGGTGTCCCTCTATACGATATAGGAATAATCCTAGAAGGAGCGATTCAAACAATGGGTAAATATTTCGGTACTGATGGAGTCAGAGGAGTGGCAAATAGTGAGTTAACTCCGGAACTGGCTTTCAAATTAGGACGCTTTGGTGGTTTTGTATTAACGAAAAACCATGCTCGGCCAAAGGTATTAATTGGACGTGACACACGTATTTCTGGGCACATGCTAGAAGGGGCTCTTGTAGCTGGACTTCTCTCCATTGGCGCGGAAGTCATGCGTTTAGGCGTTATTTCTACACCAGGAGTATCCTATTTAACAAAAGCAATGGGAGCTCAGGCAGGAGTGATGATTTCTGCTTCTCATAACCCAGTGGCTGACAATGGAATTAAATTTTTTGGTCCTGATGGATTTAAATTATCTGATGAGCAGGAAAATGAAATAGAGAAGCTAATGGACCTGGAAGAAGATCAACTGCCAAGACCGATTGGTGCTGAATTAGGCTTGGTAAATGATTACTTTGAAGGTGTGCAAAAGTATTTACAGTATTTAAAACAAACAGTGGACGAGGATTTCTCAGATATACATATTGCATTAGACTGTGCACATGGAGCCACATCGAACCTTGCCACCTATTTATTTGCTGATCTTGACGCTGATATCTCGACAATGGGCGCGTCACCTAATGGGCTGAATATTAACGAGGGTGTCGGTTCCACACACCCTGAAGCTCTGGCAGCCTTTTTAAAGGAAAAGGGAGCGGATGTTGGCCTTGCCTTTGACGGTGATGGCGACCGCATCATTGCAGTTGATGAAAATGGCGAAATCGTTGATGGCGACCAGATTATGTATATTTGTGCAAAGTATATGAAAGAGCATGGTTTACTTAAGCAGAGTACAGTTGTATCGACAGTTATGAGTAATCTAGGTTTTTATAAAGCATTGGAGACACAAGGGATTCATAGCATTTCAACTGCTGTCGGTGACCGCTATGTCGTTGAAGAAATGAAGAAGAACGGCTATAATCTGGGCGGTGAGCAGTCAGGGCATATTATCTTCCTTGATTACAACACAACCGGAGATGGATTGTTAACAGGTGTTCAACTAATAAATATTATGAAGATGACAAATAAGCCATTATCAGAGCTTGCAGCGGAAATGAAGAAATATCCGCAAAAGCTTGTGAATATTCGTGTGAAGGACAAGCACCATGTAACGGATAATGAAAAGGTAAGTAAGGTCATTCAAGAGGTTGAAGAGGAAATGAACGGGAATGGAAGAATCCTCGTTCGTCCTTCAGGAACAGAACCTCTTGTACGTGTTATGGCCGAAGCATCAACAGAGGAGCTTTGCGAATCCTATGTCAGCCGCATTGCACAGGTCGTTGAAAATGAAATGGGATTAACGGAATAGATAGTTGGGTGTCAGGCACCACAAAAAGACAAATTGTACTAATTTGTCCATCATTGGTGCCTGACACCATTTTTTTTGCTGCGCATATTTTATGGTGTACAGTAGTAAAAAAGTGAACATAATATGACCATGATTGACGAGGTTTATAAACTATTGTATGATTGTTCTTGTTTCTGAACCATATAAGGAACAACACATATCATAATGAAGGAGGCGAGAGCTTAATATAACCACCAATTAAATGTAAAAGCGCCTGGACTACATCCATGTGATGGATGATAGTTGACGAGGAGGAGGTTTATCGAATTTTCGGCGGATGCCTCCCGGTTGCCAGCACAACCGAAAAACACTTCCTTAAATCATTAGGGTAACTTAATGGACAAAGGGAAGGGTATGCTAAACAAGATAGGATCTATCATGGGTCCGTCATCATATTTGATAAAAAACAATACAGAGATAAGGGGACAAGAATGTCCCAAAAAAAGTTGTAAAGGGATGCCTTGCAAGTACGTATGCGACCGGTCGCACCTAATATTTGTGAGCCATTGATCAGCTTGAACTTTATATAAAGACTTCTTGTTCCCTTATAGGGAGGATGAAGAAATATGTGTGGAATAGTAGGATATATTGGTAATCAAGATTCAAAAGAGGTTTTATTAAAGGGATTAGAAAAGCTGGAATATAGAGGATATGATTCTGCCGGTATCGCATTAATGAATGATGATGGTGTTCAAGTGTTTAAAGAAAAAGGTCGTATTGCTGATCTACGTAGTATCGTGGATTATGATCTTTTAGCTAATACAGGTATTGGTCACACACGCTGGGCTACACATGGTGTACCAAGTCAATCAAATGCACATCCGCACAAAAGTAATTCTGGCCGTTTTACACTTGTTCATAACGGTGTAATCGAAAACTACGAATTAATTAAGAATGAGTATTTAATGGATGTATCATTACAAAGTGATACAGATACTGAAATTATCGTTCAGCTAATTGAGTTATTGGTTAACAAAGGAACAGATGTGGAGAACGCCTTCTGTCAAACTCTTGGGCTATTGAAGGGTTCTTATGCGATAGCCTTACTGGATGAACAAAATTCGGATATCATCTATGTAGCCAAAAATAAAAGCCCTCTTTTAGTTGGAATCGGGGAAGATTTCAATGTCGTTGCCAGTGATGCATTGGCAATGCTACAGGTTACAGACCGTTTTGTTGAAATCATGGATAAGGAAATCGTTATTGTTACGAAAAACGAAGTAACCATCAAAACACTTTCCGGTGAAGTGGTACAGCGTAACCCATACCGTGCTGAATTGGATGCTAGTGATATTGAAAAAGGAACCTATCCGCATTTTATGCTGAAGGAAATTGACGAACAGCCACTAGTACTACGTAAAATTATTCAAAAGTATCGCAGTGAAAATGGCGAATTGGAAGTTGATGAGGACATTGTGAAGGCAGTGAAAGATGCCGATCGTATCTATATTATTGCTGCTGGAACATCTTATCATGCAGGCCTAGTAGGAAAGCAGTTTATTGAGAAATTGGCTGCCGTTCCTGTCGAAGTTCATATTGCTAGTGAGTTTGGCTATAACATTCCATTATTATCTGAAAAGCCGCTGTTTATTTTTATCTCACAAAGCGGTGAAACTGCTGATAGCCGTGCTGTTCTGGTTCAAATTAAAGAGCTTGGCCATAAAGCATTAACGATTACAAATGTTCCCGGCTCCACGCTATCGAGAGAAGCAGACTATACATTATTGCTGCATGCTGGTCCTGAAATTGCGGTTGCTTCTACAAAAGCCTATACAGCTCAATTAGGAGTATTGGCAATCCTCGCTGAAGTGGTTGCAAAGAGCAAGAATATCGAAGTCGACTTCGATCTTTCTCGAGAACTTGGAATTGTTGCTAATGCGATGGAGGTCCTTTGTGACACCAAAGAAGAATTTGAAAAAATGGCTAGTGAGTATGTTGCAACAACTCGAAATGCCTTCTTTATTGGCCGTGGCGTAGACTACTATGTATGTCTTGAAGGCTCATTGAAATTAAAGGAAATTTCTTATATTCAGGCTGAAGGCTTTGCAGGTGGAGAGTTAAAGCATGGAACGATTGCTTTAATTGAAGACGGTACTCCAATTATTGCCTTAGCTACACAGGAAAGTGTGAACTTAAGTATTCGCGGTAATGTAAAAGAGGTCGTTGCCCGCGGAGCAAATCCATGTATTATCTCCATGAAGGGACTTGAAATGGCTGATGACCGTTTCGTGATTCCGGAGGTGCATGAACTATTAACACCTCTTATCTCTGTAATCCCAATGCAGCTCTTCGCTTACTACGCAGCCCTGCACCGCAACTGCGATGTCGATAAGCCGCGTAATCTAGCAAAATCTGTTACGGTTGAGTAATAAATGTTGCGAAGAAACACCCCTTTGTGTTAAAACAAAATAAAGTTTGCAGAATAAGAAAAAAGTCTGCATAAGAAGAATAAAGTTTGCATAAAGCCCCGTGAGTGTATCCAGTATATGGATGTATAAACGGGGTTTTTTATGTGGATTTATGGCCATAATGAGGTATCTGTAGGGAATTCCCTTACGGGAAGAGTAACCCTTGAGTAAGTAGGGTGAAAGGAATGTCCCTATGTCTCTCTAAAGGTATACAGACCCGAAACTAATTCAATGAACGAATGCCCACACCCTGTAACGTGTAAAATGCTTCAAGTGGTTTCTCCTATGAAATAAATATATATAAATAATAAGGGATTGGTCATGTAAGAGGAGTCATCAGGTATCGGGGGTTCTTGTTTGTCCAGAGCATGGGATACCACTGTATGACAGCCAAGTCTATACGGGGATATCACAAGGGAACTGGGTGGTATTGGTGAACCGTAAGGTTTCTTATTGTCTCCTATGTAACTTCTGTTAATAAAGTGTCAGTCTCACTTATCCCCCACTTACAATCTGAAAATGATTTTTCAAAAAAGGGAAGTGGGAGCCAGTCTATGTATGAGTCTGATATATAGACTATCGAATCGGGAACGTATCTAGGATATCTTTTCTCGGTTTTTTTATTTGGAGAAGGTTTGAGAATTACTTTCACAGCCAAAGGTGAAAATAATGGATAAGGATGCATGTTGATTGTGGTATTGCTTTTAAAATGTGTTCATTATATGTGGGTGTCAAACCAAACTGAAGTTTGAAGTATGGGAAAAAATCTGTTTATAAAGAAAAAAGTTTATACAGAGCCCCCTGAGTGTATCCAGAGTATGGATATAATTACAGGGCTTTTTTATATAAAACTGAGTCTTAACGAGGTTCCCTGAGAGGATCAGGCTTACCCTTACGGGGAGGATAATCCCTGCATAAGTACAACACAAGGGACGTCCCCCTTTTTCTCTGAAGAGCATTCAAACCAACTCAATCAAGGGAAGCCCACGTCCAGAAGTGTATAACATGCTTCATAAAGAAGCACTCGCCCATAAAAAATAAATAAATATATAAATAAATGATTAGGCATAGGTCATGTGGTAAGTAGGTGAATTGTGGTGGTACAAGGGAAACCGTAAGGTATACTAATGGATTATCTGTATCTGCAAGTTTACAACTCTCTTATACATTAAGTAACTGTCCAAGGCAGGGGAAGAGGGAGCCAACTATGTATTAGGCTGATGTATTAGTCTAACGAATCGGGGAAATGTATCTACGATACCTCTTCTCGGTTCTATTTTATTTGATAAAGGTGAAAATAAACAGAAAAGCCTGTCTCCCAAATACATAACTCTACTTATTAAAAATTAGTTCCATTTTAGAAAAATGAAAAAGAGTAAGAGGGAAAAGGGATTTAGGAGGATAGTGGACATCGTAAGACCTTCTTTCAAACTCACACCTACACGGTTCGGGATACACCTTCGTTAGTTGATTTCCCTTCAATGTATTCTTGTCTTTTTACTTTATTGGCGAGGTGCAAATAACATTACTGAAACACCCACTAAACATATACCAGCACCTATCCAATCGTATAAATCAGGTGTTCTTTTATCAATCCCCCATCCCCACAATACAGAAAGAACAATAAATACTCCTCCATAGGCAGCATATACTCTGCCGAATAATGGGAATGTTTGAAATGTGGCAATAATACCATATAACGCTAAGGCTAGTCCTCCGAAAGCACCCCAATAAAATGGCTTACCTTCTCTTAACCATAGCCAGATAAGATAACCTCCACCAATCTCTGCAAATCCAGCAAATATAAACAATACAATTGTGTAAATCATTTAATGCCCACCCTTGATAACTAATTAACATGGCAATTATACCGTATTCCAAGGGTAGTAAAGAACTGCATTACCCTATAACAATCAGAAGTCAAGAATCGGTTTTGGTTCAGGTGTCACCGTAAGGTGCCTTCATGAGGTTTAGGTTACTCTCTTTGTTTGGTGATCTCTCCTCTATGTTTAAGCAAACTTTATTCTTATCTTTATTATTTATTGATTTCATTTCTGACTTAAAACGAGCAAATCTTTGTGCAAACTTTATTCTCATGAAATAAGTTGGGTAATGCCTTTGAGGCTATATATGGCAAGGGATGGACGTATTTACTCGTTTCTGCAAACTTTATTCTAATTTAACATAGTTACAAAAACTTATTTGCAGTAAATATCTTAGGTGTTAGAAGAATGATAATAATGTTCTCTTAAAATCATAAAAAAGATTGCTGGGGGATATTGAATGTGTCTAACCGGCCCGTTAGAATCGAGTTACTAAAAATTCACTAGAGTACTAGATACATAATGCAGTAGAGGAAGTGGAGTATGACAAAACGTAATCAATCTTGGAATGAGAATAAATATAATCGGTTTGTTAAAGAAGGACGAGGACAAGGAGCAGGTAAGGAATATAAACCGTGGTTGACTATTCAGGATTTTCCTTCTATGGGGCGGGTATCAAGAATACTTGGGTGGAAGAGTGGTAGGGTACATCATTTATTTTCGGATTTGCAGGCTCGATACTTTTATATGTTGGAGTGGGAAGATGCGGTTGTGGACATACGAGAACATTTTCCCCTATTGGATCTTGAAGATACTATACAACAGAAATCAGATTTGAATTTTAAACTTTTTACAGATAAGGAAAGTGGATACCCATATACACTAAGTACTAATTTCTTAATAACAATAAATAGAGCCGATGGAGTTAATTTGTATTTAGCAAGAAGCATAAAAATGGCTTCGGAACTTGAGAAGAAAATGACATTAGAAAGATTAGAAATTGAACGCCGATATTGGACGGAAAAAGGAATAGACTGGGGAGTTGTTACGCAAAAAGAAATTTCTAATGTGGTTGCAAAAAATATTGAATGGGTGCATTCTTCCTTATTTTCATATGCTGAAAGAGGCTTTACACAGGATGAACTGATTTATTTAGGTAACGCTTTAATAGAAAGATTAATAGATGCCAAGCATTCAGTTAGAAAGATAACTGCTGATTTTGACAAGGAGTTTAATAACGATTCGGGTACAGGGTTATTTGTGTTCAAGTTCTTAATTGCTTCAAAACAGATTGGAATAGATATGACTAATCAAATTAATGTAAATCTATCCAACCCAATAATTGAAGTAAAGCCACGAATTACGCATGAGGAGGCAAAAAGAAAATGCTTGTAGTGAATAATCTTATTTCCTTTACTACGTCAGAAAACGAGAAAGTAGTTGAAAGGGTATTATGGCTTAATAAAGCACATGATTATGGGTACTTTTTTAATATTCATTCCATCTCTCTGCCCTATGAAATGAATATTTCAGAAGTAGAAGACGGACTTAACAAGGGTAGCATGGTTATTGTTGAAAAAGACCCTTTCAGACGGTTGATAAATGAAAATGATATTCCTGAAAAGCATCTGTCCTTACGTGACAATGCTTGGGAGATCATAAAGGATATCGTGAAGTTAGAACCATTTGTTTACCACTCAGCAGAAAGGAGAAAATTAATTCTAAAAATATGTGAAGTCCACAATGTTCATGAAAGTACAGTTATTCGCTACTTAAAGAAGTATTGGCAACGCGGTAAAACCAAAAATGCCCTTTTACCTGATTATTATCTCTGTGGGGGTAAGGGTAAGGAAAAGAGGGCAAGTGAAATAAAAAGAGGAAGGCCTAGAAAGCATGGACAGGTTACAGGAGAAGGAATAAATATTGATGAAAATATTAAAAAAATATTTAGGTCTGCTATAAACAAGCATTATTACTCCTCTGCTGAAAAATCACTAACTCTTACCTACGAATTAATGTTAAAAGATTATTTTAGCATGGACAGTAAAGTGAAAGGAAAAGTAGAAATACCCGTAATAAAATCCTATGGAGAGTTACCTTCACTAAATCAATTTAGATATTGGTTTGAAAAGGAAAGAGACATAAAAAAGGAAATCAGCCAAAGAAAAGGTCGAAAAAACTATGACCAAAATCATAGAGCAATTATTGGGGAGTCTACAACCGAAGCATTAGGTCCCGGTGCAGTTTATCAGATTGATGCAACGGTAGGCGACTTGTACCTGTTATCAAGATTTAATCGTGATTGGATAATTGGACGACCTGTAATTTATTCTGTAATGGATGTTTATAGCAGAATGATCGTAGGTCTATATATTGGATTGGAAGGTCCATCTTGGGCTGGTGCAATGATGGCTTTGGCTAATGCTGCCTCTGATAAAGTTAGTTTTTGTCGGGACTTCGGAATTGAGATTGAAAAACATGAGTGGCCTGCAGCACATCTTCCAGAATCTATTTTGGCTGACCGAGGAGAATTAGAGGGAAGTAAAGTTGAGCCCCTAATTAATAACTTCGGAATAAAAATTCTAAATACACCCTCTTACAGGGCTGATTTAAAGGGAATAATTGAACAGCATTTCCGAGTGACCAATACAAGAACGAAGGCTTTTCTGCCGGGTTCAGTAAAGCCTGTTAAAGAACGTGGGGATCGTGATTACCGTTTGGAAGCACAATTGGATATTTACCAGTTTACTCAAGTGATTATTAAATGTGTTTTATATCATAATAATCAACATTATCTTACAAACTATCAGCGTGAAGAAATGATGGTGGAGGACGGCATAGAGTCTATTCCAATACAACTTTGGGAATGGGGGATAAACAACAAATCTGGAAAGTTACGTCATGCTTCAGAAGATATTGTAAAACTTAATCTCATGCCAACGGGCAAGGCTACTGTAACTGCAAAAGGGATTGCGTATAAAGGGTTACTATATGGTTCAAAACAGTCCTTAAAGGAAAGGTGGTTTGAAAAAGCACGGAATCGGGGGACTTGGAAAATTGAAATAAGTTATGATCCAAGAAATATGGATTATATATATTTACGGGCTGAAGATGGTTTGAGTTTTGATAAATGTTTTTTATTGGAACATCAACAACGTTATAAGGGCAAGGTAGTTGAAGAAGTCGATTATTTGCTAGAATACGAGAAACTGAAAGAAAGGCAACACAAGGAGAAGACAATACAGTCAAAAGTTGATTTAAATACTGAAATCGAGGAAATTGTAAATCAGGCTAAACAGAAAACATCTCAAAATCAAACGAATCAAACCAGTAATAGAAGCAAGATTGGAAGCATACGAGAAAACCGTACTGTTGAAAAAATGATTCAACGTGAAGAAGAGGCCTTTGAATTAAATAAAAGTAATATAGAAAACTCAGAGGTTGTTCCTTTTAATCAATCTGAAAGTATGAGGGATACAGGGTATGATTTGTTGTTGAGAAAGCAGAAGGAGGCTTTAAATAAAAAAGATGAATAGAGTCATCATTCCAAATGGTTGTGATGCTGTTGTCGCTGAATACGGGGAACAGGTTATTGAGGAATATAGAGGGAATCCCTTCATTGAAGCACTTCCCTCTATCCTTTCTACAGAGGAAGCCATTGAAAAAATGGCTATATATGCCGAATACAATTCAAAAGCAAGAATGCTAGATAAACATTATCGCATTCATTTGGTACAAAGATTATTCCAATGTTTTCAGCCGTTATGGATACACTTGGATTTGGAAAGTAGAATTTCCAGAGTTATTCGGCAGGGATATTTGGCAAGAAATCCTTTTCGAACCGGATATGCACAGGGCTTGCAGGAAGGGCATCGAAATATCAACGGATTGCAAAGTGAATTAAGCAATAATAGTGTTTTTAGAACAACAGCAGCAGGATTTACGATAATCGGTGTAAGTGGCATGGGAAAAACAACGGCTTTAAATAGGATTTTATCTTTATACCCTCAAGTCATTGTTCATAAAGACTATAATGGAGTAAATTTCAGTATGTATCAACTTGTATGGCTTAAACTTGATTGCCCATTTGATTCTTCCTTGAGAGGACTAGCCTTGGAATTTTTCCGTAAGGTAGACGATTTATTAGGAACAGAGTATCATAAAAAATTTGGCCTAGGTAGAAAAACTATAAATGATATGTTGGTGATTATGTCTCAAATAGCGAGAAACACAGGGCTGGGCGTTTTAGTTATAGACGAGATTCAGCATTTAAGTAAAGCCAAAAGTGGTGGGGATCAGAAGATGCTGAACTTTTTTGTAACACTAGTTAATACAATTGGAGTTCCAGTTATTTTAGTAGGAACACCCGCTGGATTGTCTATTTTGCAAAGCGAATTTAGACAGGCAAGACGGGGAAGTGGTCAAGGGGATATGATTTGGGATAGGTTGAAAAACGACCAAAACTGGGATTTATTGATTAATGCTCTTTGGGGCTATCAATGGACAAGAAAACAGATTCCTTTAACGGATGATTTTAAAAATATCCTGTATGAGGAAAGCCAAGGTATTATTGATATCGCTGTAAAACTTTATGCCATGGCTCAAATTGAGGCCATTATGATGGAAAGAGAAGAAATAATGCCAGAAACAATTAGTCAGGTGGCTAGTAAGCATTTGCAACTTGTTAGGCCAATGATTCAGGCTTTGAAGTCGGGCAACATTAGTAAGATTGCAAAGTTTGAAGATATCAGTACAGTGGACGTAGATTTTTTAGGATTTATGGAAAAAGAAAGGGCTTCTGTTGATTTGCAAATGAAGATGGAGGCAATAAAAAGAACACAAAAGAAAAAAGAACAAGAAATGAGTATTTCAATAAAAGAAAAGGCAATTTTGAAACTTATAGAATTGGATTTTGAACCTACCGAGGTTCAAAAGGTTGTAGAAGAAATTACTGAAAAAGAGGCGAATTTGGATATCAACGAACTGGTTGTTAAGACCATACAGGGTATATCCGCTTCAACTAAACGAAATAAAAAACGAAAGAAAGAAGAATCTTCTGTAGAGAATGATATAAGGACCTTAGTTGTTGAATGTCGTAAGGAAAACAAAACAGCCTATGAAGGTCTTGGTAATGGGGGTTTTATCAAGAGTTATGAATACGATTTCGGTCAGACAGGGTGATGTGAAATGATGACCTTCTTTCCAGTACCGTATAAAGATGAACTTTTATATAGCGTTTTGGCGAGATACCACGTTCGTAGTGGAAACGTCAGTATTAAAGCCACACAAAAGGATATATACGGTACGGACAGTATTACAGCAATAATGGACTTGCCTTCTCATATCTATCGTATTATGGAAAACCTTCCTGTTGGCCATCATTATACGCCAGAATACTTAATTGCAAATCATACACTGTATCCATTCTACGCTGCTTTCCTGCCTTCTGAACATGCTGCTAAAGTTAAGGAATCTATGATTGGGGACAAGGGGGGCAGTATTTACAATAGAATTGGTTTGATGGCAAGTTCAGTTAAGTTTAATCAGTACTTTAAATTTTGCCCCAAATGTGCCGATGAGGAGATGTATAATCTTGGAGAAATGTATTGGCATAGAATTCATCAAATACCGGGAGTTCTTGTTTGTCCAGAGCATAACACCCCGCTTTATGATAGCCAAGTCCCTGTTAGGGGTTATAACAAACATGATTATAGATTAGCCACTCCAGAAACTTGCAAAATAAATTACCCTAAGTTAAATTACCCTGACAATATCATGGATAAGGCAATCAATATTGCACAGGATATTGATTATCTGTTAAATAACAAAATGGAAAATAAATCATTAAAGTGGTTTAAAGGACAGTATATCAATAGGCTAAAAGAACTTGGGATTGCAAATATAAACGGTAGGATAAAACAAAAGGAGTTGTTAGAATCATTCGTGAATTTCTATGGTCATAGATTTTTAAAAATGGTTCAATCCGACATTGATTTCAATAGTAATAGTAATTGGCTATATGAAATGATTCGGAGAAACAATAAATCAAGCCATCCTATCAGACATCTTTTATTTACACATTTTTTGGGGATTTCTCCTTCACATATTTTTAATAAAAAAATTGAGTACAAGCCCTTTGGAGAGAGACCATGGCCATGTTTGAATTCTGCTGCTAGCCATTATTTAAAACCTGTGATTAACGATATGGAATTAAAGTATGGTGCAGATAGTAAAAGTCCTATTGGTGTTTTTATATGTGATTGCGGCTTTGTTTACCTCAGAACGGGCCCTGATCGTGAAGAAAAAGACAGATATAAAATAACAAAGATTAAGCATTTTGGCTCTGTATGGGAAAACAAATTAAAGAAACTTACTAATCAAAGACTAAGTTTAAGGGAAACGGCAAGGCAATTGGCTGTAGACCCAGCCACAGTCAAAAAATATGCGAAGAAATTAGATTTGAAAACATACTGGTTAAAAAGAGGTGGGGAAGATCAAAAAATTGTAAATATCAATGAGGAAGATTCTTCTGTTGAGAAGAAAGAAAGTTTCAGAAGAGAATGGCTGAATTTAATAAAACAGTATCCGCACAGCAGTAAAACAGAATTACGCCAACTTAACAATAGAGTGTTTACATGGCTGTACCGAAATGATAGGAACTGGTTGAATCGAAACTCCCCTAAAATAAAATCAACAGTCAACGATAATCATAGGGTTGACTGGGAGCAACGGGACGAGGAAATTTACGAAAATGTAAGAATTGCAGTCAATGATATGTTGACTGTCGGGAAGCCCGTACGTATTACGATAAGTTCAGTAGGTAGTAGAATTGGAATTAGACCATTATTGGAAAAACACCTTGATAAACTACCAATGACAAAAGCGTATTTGAATGACAAAACTGAGAGTATTAAGGATTTTCAAATTAGAAGGTTACAATGGGCAGTACAAGAGTTAGAGAAAGACGGTCAGGATTTATCTTTATGGAGAATATATCGAAAGGCGGGGATTAGGGAAAACTTCCAGAAAGACCTTCAGGAAGAAGCAATAAAATTAATTATTGAGAAGAATAACTTGTGCCTATGGGTTCGTTAAATAGGTATATATCGCTTTAATTTTTCATGGTTAGGTTAGTAAATTTTATAACAGTAAGAAAGAAGAGTAAGACTAGGAAGTAATTTTCTATCTTGCTCTTTTTTATTATTAGTTAATCAAAAATTACTTCATCCGTTCTGATATATAGTAATTCTAAATATCTTATTGCAATAGTCTATTTAGTATTAAATCACTGAAAAATGTAGGGGGAATTGGCTCTATAATTTTAGTTAAGGGTTTCCTTATATGATTGTATAGGATTAAAAATAACCCCCTTTTAAATGGCGTTTCCTGATAAAAATAGATATTGATAATAAGATATTTAATTTCACTATTTTCACGATTTAATATAATAGCCAAATGAAAATATCCCATCAAGAATTTCTATTTATATCGATATTGTCTTTTGGAATTTATGATACAACTAACTTAGTGAACAAATTGATAAAAAAAGTAACCAGTTCCGTTCCTAATACGGAGTTATTTTCCACATTAAAAAAAGGAGGTGGAGGACGTTTAATTATACATTAGGGGAATACGGGAACGAACGTACAGTTACACGATGGGAAGGTGAACACCCGTGTAAACGGCCAGAAAAGGAGGATGATATATTATGAAAGAAATTAAAATAAAGGATAGTAAAGATTTCATTTTAGAATACATTCATGGAGTCCATGGACAAAAAATTGTAATTACTGAGGAGGGAAGATGCTATCGGGTAGGTTTGAATACTGTTTCAGGAGTAGATGAATATGATTTCCCATTAAATCAATTCAATGAACTGTCCCCGTTCCAACTATATAAACACCTTGAAGATAATGGTTTTTCCATAACTATTTTTGATGAAAACGAGGGTGACATTTTAATTCAAGCAGAAAAAGTAGGATTCAGGGATTTATTTGATAACGAAGAGGAACTTTTAAAGTATATAAAATGGGATTTAGTTGATTATGTAGATGAATATACATACATTGAGGAAGATGATGAGGAAGAATATCAGGATTTCAAAGATGTTTTATTAGATGCTTTGAGTAAAGAAGAAATCCAGAAACTATTAAAAAACTATACAGACCTAAATGATAAATATGATATTGAAGATAAAATTGATAATTTCATGCTCGTTATTTAATTTGCTAAGAATACTAGAAAGTAAAAATGGTTTAGAACGATGGATAGGTATAAATACCTATTTCTTTTCTGCTAGAAATAACTAAAAAATAAACCCGGCATAAAGGTCTTAAAGGGTTGAAATATTGCTGGAAAATCAATTTTAAGCAATTTGTAAATTCATTTCAAAAATCAAGGTTTTTCCTTCATTATCTGGAAGAGTCGTCATGTATAAATTTTCATAAGATAATGGAGGAGATACACTTGCAGCAAACAAATCACTCAAGAAAACCAATGGAAAATGAAATTGTTGAATTCCATCACGAAGATTATCAATTTATTATTACACGCTTTAAAAAAATCAACTGGAAGCAGTACAAGGGGTTCGCTCAATATCAGTACTTTTTATTTGTGTTCGACAAAAGGCTAGCAAAGGTTAATAAAGAGAATTCTTTAACCGAAGTTTTCAATACAGAGATTAGAGACAATGTTTTTGCAACCTTTGAAGGTCTTAAGCAAAATATAGATGCCATTTTGAGCGAGTACATTCTAGTTGATGATGCGATTTTCGAGTGTCTAAAACTGGCTGAAAAATTGAATCCTATTTATTTGAAAGAAGACGAGGAGTGAAATCCTTGTCTTTTTAATTGATTAAATTCCCGAATGTGTTGATAAAATTCTTGTTCTAAAAATGCAGTAATAATCGACTTAATCTTGAAGTAAAGGGTAAAGGAGGTGGTAATATTGCTTAAATTAAGTGTAGAAGAATTAGTAGAAATTAATGATTTTTATAATAGTGCATCAAGGGTAACTATAACATATGCAACAGGCAATACGGTGCTATTAGAACTTCATACTGGTGGTGATTTAGAAGAATTCATTCTTAACAGGAGGGATTTGATAATGGTTCTTAGAAACTTTTACGTTGAGGATATTTGTGACATTGTCCATTCAGGAGTTTATGGTTTTATTGATGTAAAAGTAGATAAGTCAAGTGAACACTATCCTGTGCAAATCTCTGTTGAAGATGGACATAAGTATTACTGTAATTTAGAGGAACTTAATTATATCTACAGCATAATTGATTACCAAAAAGAAATGTTAAGTAAATATTAGGTGAATAGCAAAAATTGTAGATATAAATGATGAACTAAAGACAGATTAGAATGATCTCATGGGAGAAATATCTATAAACATAGTTGACTAAAAGATCCCGCTCCTCTGGTATCAACCTTATACTACAAATTACTAAATACTATTATCGTAAAAAAAGATAGGTAAATAACCTGTCTTTTTTGCGTTATATTAGGAATATAATCCTTTAAAAATTATTCTTTTAAATGGCTCTAGAATCACTTTTGAACATGATTAAGTGATGGATATTGCGTCCTAAATAAAACGCTTAAAATGATTGATATTTTTTCCTTTAGAAATTAAAATTCACTGATTCATTATATTTAAGACAACAAAGAAATTCATAATATTTTTTTGCCAGAATATTTATTATGTGGTCTCTTCGCTGAGTCATAAAAATTCTCCTTTTCGAGGTTATAAAAAGATTTTTATTTAATTATAAAGTAAAATTTTAGTTGTGACTTCTAATTAGGTTATTGTTTATACTTCAAATTAATAATATTTCCTGTTATATTATGGAAACATCCTACTAAAAAAGGTGATTATAAAATGGTATTAAGCGAGAACTTTTTTGAACGGTTAAGGGGTATTGTTAGTTACTCATGGAAAATATTTTCTCAAAAAGTTGGAAGTGGGTTAATAAAAATTAATAAAGAGGCATCAATGCAATTAAAGTATGCATATATTCTGCAACAATTCATACCGCTAATTATTTTTAATGAAAGACAGAAAATAGAAATAGAATTGGAGTCAACATGCTTTGTTAATGGTAAAACAAAAGAAATAGATATATTAATAAAAGGTACTGATTTGGATTTGTCAACGTATACAATTGCAATAGAGTTGAAATGCTACAAAGAATTTGCCTCTTCAGGAAGACCAAGAGGAGCACATGATATTTTTATGAAAGATGTTTATTATGATCTATTTTTACTTGAACAATATTGCAGTCAAAATATTGCTGATATAGGTATAAGTTTAGTTATGTCTAATTACAGAACATCAGTTTATCCTTTAAATAAGAATGCAAAGTGTTGGGCTTATGATATATCTGATGGCACAAGAATAAATTCAGGTGCCAACTTTTCAACGCCTGTTGGAGGGTATGGTATTGATTTTACCCTTAATAAAGATTACTTTTTCAACTGGGATTCATATGGTGACTATTGGTTTACTGAACTAATTGGAACCTAAACTCTAATGTAAAGAACTAAACTGTATTTCAATACCTTTCATATCTAGAAAAGGTATAAAGCAGATTAAAGATTCGAAGAAAGAGTGAAAATATGTCTATTTACCAAAATATATTTCATTACTATAGGGGACAGACTAAAAACAGTTCCGAAGAGACACATATACTTCAGGTTGAAAATAATGTAACAAAAGCATTTTTAAATGTATTACAACATTCATCTCCTGAGTTGACTACATCTTTTATAAAGATGTTAGGGATTGAAGGCGCTTATATGGAGAATTGTGAATACCGTTATCAATTAAGTTCAGCACTCTCAAATGTTTCATCAATTGCTGCAGTAGTCGGAATTGCAGAAAGTAACATATTAAAGGCAGGAGCGTCTAAGAAATATGGTATACCTGATGGAGCAATAATCTCTGATAGTGTTTCTCTATTGATTGAAAACAAAATAGGTTTTAACTCATATTTAGAACAAGAGCAATTAAATAGGCATAAAAAGAACTTTGCAAATGAACAAATAGTAAAAAATAAACCAATAATCATAACGTGGAAAGAAATTAGGAACTTCTTTAAGAAGCAAAGTCAATGCTTTGAAAGGAAAAATGATTTAGTTACCTGCTTTTTATTATTTCAGTTTGAGGAGTTTTGTAACATTAATAGTATAGGTGACAAGCAAAAGTCAAAAGAATATTTTTTTTTGAAGTTTGAGAAATCAAAAGCAAGAGAACTTGCAAGAAAAATAGATGCTTATATTTGGGCTAATGAAGAATTTAATGTTGTAGATGCAGGGACAAGTAATGGAATAGGCTACAAAAGGGTGGGGAAAACAAAGTTTGCTACTCTAACAACTGCAAGACAAAGATGTTTAATACTCCATATTGGAGAGAAGGATTTAAGGTTAGGTTTAGAAATTCAAGACAAGATAGATAAAGAAATAGGTATTAAATATCCAAGAAAGGATTATGAATATACAAAGTATCCACATGAAGCATATATACGTCTTGAGTGGGTAAAGAACTTCTGTCAAATTGAGCCATACATTAATCTTGCATATAAATATAGAGAATGAATCCCTCTAATTAGATTTAGAGGGATTATAGTATTATATGTTATATTTTTCTTTCCGCATGATAAAGGCCATACTTCCGCCTTCTAATGTATTTACAACTGCTTCTTTTACGTAGTTATTATCAACTGAACCTAAACACTCTTCATTGACGCAGCCTGTACCTTCGTTTTCTTCCATTACACCAATTAGTTCCGCATCTCCAAAAACAGGAAGATTAGCATTATGAGTTGCAAATAAAAATTGTCTATTAATTTTTAGTTCCCTTAAACCTTTTACTAAATTATTTGCAATATATGCATTATCCAGATTATCTTCTGGTTGGTCTACAATTAAAGGATCTTCATTTTCTAACATAAGTATATTTAACACTGCTGTACATTGTTGTCCTTTTGATAATTTATCTAAAGACTTATATTTTTCCTCTTTACCTGAGGATACATTGAGTTGTATGTCAATAATATTTGGTAAATCAATAATCTCCAATTCTAAAATCCGTTCTTTGCTCATTGCTGATATAATTTCTGCTCTATTTTGCTGTAAACCATATGACTTGTAAGCGTTATATAAAGCATCTTTACCATTTTTGACATTTTCTATAAAACTAGTTATATCAAAAGTTTCTATCTCTTCAAGCCACTTCAGCCCCTGAACTCCGAGACCTTTTTCTTGTGCTAAGAAGTTTATTAAAAAATCTCGATTTTTCTTAGGATATATTTCTATTTTAACTTTACCCTGTAACTTTTTATTGTTGATTTTTTTTACTGCTTTTCTAAGCGTGTCAAGTTCTGTATCTTTTATAACATTTAATTGTTCTCTTAAGTTATCCCTTTCATATTCTAAATCACTAATTTCCTGTTCTAATAGCGAGAGTTCTTGAGTAAGAGGTTCTATGCTCGCTATTTGTTCCAAAGTATTGGAATATTCTTTCGCAATATCTTGACCATTCTGTCCATTTAGATCCCCTAATGATTTTATTGCTTTTTTAATTTCAACTTCAGCACCTTGTTTTTCAACTAGCCATTTCTCACTTAAAGAATCAAGGGCAGTTAAAGTAGATAATTTTATGTCAGTGTATTGGGCTAGAAGGTGCTCAATCCGCTCGTTGAAATCATTAATTTCCCGCTTCAAATCTTTAAAAATACTACCATTTTTGGTCTTTTCAATAAACTCATCATTAAAAGGGATTGCTGCTTTTTGAATCTGAAGAGAATGTTTTTTTATATTTTCTTTACAAGTTAGGATATATCTCTCTTCAGTTGTTATTTGTCCTTGAATATTCAATTTTTGTGATATACCAAGTTCGTCGTAGGTTCTTTGTTTTTCCTTTAAACTCGGTAGTTTATTTATCTTGGAAGATAGTTCATCAAATCGTTCTAATTTTTCTAAAAGGAGAGATGCATTTTTCCTTAAACTACCTTTTTTCTCCTCTTTAGCCTGTTCAAAACTGTTATGCTTACCCAAAAAGCGATTTAAAATTTGTAATTTTGCATTTTCACTGTCAGTTATCTCAACAACTTCGTTTTGGCTATATATCTCAATGTTAGGAAGAATGTCATGTATTTCTAGTTTTGACTTTGTACCATCAAGATTCATAATAGCGATAGGACTGTTGAACCGTTTAATTATTTTAAACTGTTTACCAAATTGCTTATGTGAGGTTACCAAAAGTTCTACTCTACCACCCGCACCAAGATTTGCCTCTATAATATTATCAAATGTCTTTTTGGCGTCTTTTCCTTTAGGTTTTTGGTCTAGTGCGTATCTAATTAATTCAATCAATGTGGATTTACCAGTACCGCGTCCACCAATAATGGTATTTAAATTAGGTGATAATTTTATCTCAAAATCATCGAGATAACCCCCAAAAATATTTATTTGATCAATTGAAGTTTGATGAACCTCATTTAAATCAGAAGTAAGTCTTACTCTTGCTTCAGGATCTTGAAAGGCTAATTTAAAAGATTTGAAATTTGGTTCAGACATTTTAACCAGACAACTTGCAGTCTCTATTAATATATCTTCAGGTTTACTTACGTCTTTTGCATTTATCAAAGCAAAGGATGTGTCTTTTTTGTAGTTGGGGTCTTTATTCTTTAAAATATTAATAAATTTGTCTTCTACTTCATGACGTTTTGCTGGAATTTGTGCCGCTTTTAAAAATCTAGATTGCCAAATAGGGTATTGATGAAGTTTCAATACGCCATTATCTTGTGTTACATGGGCGGCATACCAAAAACCACCCAATTCTTCTATCTTTTGTGCAATTTGGATAAAACTTAATTTACTTGGTGAAATACCGTCGTTTGTATCAGTAAGTTCTAAGGAGCCAAGATACCTTTCTAATTGGAGTTCATTCGTACTTTCATCAAACAGGCATACAATATGTACTCTCTCTGAAGTGGAGATTTCAAAACCGGGAAAAACGACAATATCTCTTTCTTGTAGGTAATTTCTGAGAGACTTTGAATTTTGAACATCACCGTGATTAGCAAGTCCAACAACCTTAATGCCTTCTTTAATACAATTTTCGTAAATACTGTGATTATATTCTTCTTCAGTAAAGGAATGTTCTTTCCCTCTATATTTAATATAATCAAAAGGATTTACTTGTAATGCACACTTGTAAAATTTCGCAAAATAACTATTCACATAAAACCCTCCTAATAGACTTATAGGAAAATTATAACAGGCACCGACTATATTCGACATTATTATATTGATAATTAAAAAGGATATATAGTACAGTTAAAGAATAATAAATTCGAGTATAAATATATGTCTATTATGCTTTTTACATTGATTAGTGATAACTATATTTGAATATCACATATTTATAACTTGGATTGCTTTTGTCATTAGTGGTCTATGCAGAATTTTGACTGCTAAAAATTGTACAAAAATTTGAAATATTAATCAGGATAGTATGGATTTTAGTAAGTACGTGAGGGTGGGGAATAATGACAAATTTAATACTAACTAAAATAAAAAATGATATAGAAGAATCTGTTGATAGGTATAAATCAATATTAGCAATTCCAAGAAAGAATGACACTTTAGTTGAGGATATAGAGGCAATCTTACTAATAGTAAAAGAGCATGAAGAAATTAATCATGAACAATTAACAACTATAATAATGGAAACTTTTGGAGTTTCCTTTAATACAGCATTTAACGTTAGACCTATATTAGAAAGAGCAAATCTACTAAGGCAAAGTAATAAGATAGTTAAATTGACTAATATGAGTGAAAATTACCTGCAAACTAAAGATATAAGTTATTTATCTAAAGGTTTTATTTATAGTTACTTTGGATTTTTAGAACTTTTATACCTAATTCATAAGAATGCGCCAAAATATAATAAAGATTTATTTAATGAATGGGTAGCCCTATATGAAGAAAGATATGGAAAGAGAGCAAAACATACAAATAGAGTTCAAATGAGTAGAATTAATGTATATCTTGTTGGTTTTAACTTAATTAATAAGAGTGAAGGAAAACTTGTAGTAAATTCTGAGGCATTTTCAAAATTAGATAAAATAGGTGATTGGTAAAATGTTTTATTTCACAATTAGATTTCCTTCTATTTTAGAACTTTAATTAAAAGCCTTTTTTGTGAGGGCTTTGTCTTTTTTTATTTAATTTTTGGAAAGAGAATTAACAAAAGACGAAGCCTGTCCCGAATATGCATAAAATGGGCTTTAAAATAGCCCTAGAATCAATTTTAAATTACATAACACACATTTAGGTGCTGGCTTAATAAAACTTTGCAAAATAGAGCCTTTAGGTAGGTTTAAAATGGGTTATGAACTATGGGATCTCAGTATCAAAAAGAAATTAAGACTATTCCCAGAACAGAGAATAGTCATTTATTAAAACCAATTATCGTGTTTATTATTGTTTTTTTCAGAGTCCCTTTTCTCAAACCCATTTCTTAGATAGTTGTCTAAGAGTAAAAACGAACTCCCAAGTTCATTGAGACTTAAGTATAGTCGATAAGATGCTACTTCCCCAGAAAGAATAGCATAAGGTCTAATATCAGTGCGTTCCTGTTTCCACTCTTGTATATCTCCAAATACTATGTACTCTCCTTCTTCCTTATCCCAAACAGCATTATCGGCAAGTAATTCTGCTTCATCATATTCTTCATAAAAATCTTCATCAACTGAGAAATTTGCCCAAGGAAACAATTCTGGAAATACATCTTCATAACTTTCGAAAGGGAAGAATACCATTGGCCAGTTCAGGACAACTTTCTCATATTCCGTATCTGATTCTATAACTTTCAAAACTAAGGATCCTCTCCCAGATGTTTTGTTTATCCATTCGTCTGATTCCAAAATTACTTTATTTCCATTCATTAGTTCCTCCATCCAAGTTCTTGATAGAACTAATGAATTTAAGCGTCTTTCATAATCTGTGGTATTCTCGGCAATATATTTTAGACTAGATAAGGACTCTTGATTTATTATTTGTTCCTTTGGAACAGTGACTTTCCAACTAGTGTCTGAGATTAATTCTACAGTATCTTTATTAATTTGTTCCCAATAGCAAGTATCATTTTCAAGGTCACACAATATCAAAATAACAGGTAATGAATGGTTGTTCCAATAGTTGTAATGTTCTATTTTACCTCTAAATACAAACCCTGTACTTATTTCCTCTTTCAAATAACTTTTTCCTGCTTTTATCTGAATAGCGACAAGTCTTCCAGTTACATATTCATCGTCAACGATTTCCATATGACCGTCAATTCCATAATCTTGTGTAGGCTGCTCTCTAAATATCCAGCCCAACTCCTCTATAACCTTTCTCTCTACTAAATTTACTCCTTTGCTTCCTTTATTACCATCAAACCTTGGAAATCCCATGACTACCTCCATAAGTTCTTTATATCAAAAAAGGATTCATCTTTTTAAAAGTATAACATCATGGCTTTTATGAAGCATGCCATTAACATTCTCTAAAATTCGACAGAAAAAAACGTTTAATTGCCTTCTAGTTGATGATATAATCGAAATAGTAAAAATAGAACGATGCGGTGATGCGTAAATGGGGTGGGGAAATGAACCAACAAATACGTACTAAAGAATTATTAGAACAATTTAATCTAACAAGGCAAACACTCTACAATTGGGTGAAAATTGGAGATATTTCTGCCCCTAAGAAAGATTGGAGAGGCTGGAGAATGTGGACTGAACAACACGTAAGTGAAATAACAAATGTAATTAGAAAAAAAGAGAAGCAACTGTCTCTACCAATTGAAAATGATATAAAATTGAATATCAAAAATCGTAGATATTTAGGCAGTAAATATAAATTATTAGAATTCATATGGAAGGTTGTTAATGAGAATTGTATAAATGTAAACACTGTGGCAGATATTTTTGGTGGAACAGGTGTAGTTGCTGATAGATTTAACATTGCCGGCAAAAACATAATTGTTAATGATATTTTGTACTCAAATCACTTAGCATATTGGACATGGTTTAGTGACGAAAAAATTGATTATAAAAAGATACAGAGTATAATTAAACAATTTAATGACGCTGAGCCTACTGAAGATAACTATGTATCAAAACATTATGGTGGTACTTATTTTTCAGAATATAATGCTAAAAAAATAGGCTATATTAGGGAAGAAATTGAGAGATTATCAGAGGAAATTAATTTTCGTGAAAAAGCAACCCTTATTACTTCATTGCTCTATGCTATGGATAAAGTTGCTAATACAGTGGGGCATTATGACGCTTATAGAAGAAAATTAGATTCTTTGAAAGAAATTAAACTTTTAGTACCAAAATTTAATGATCATTATAATAAAGGAAATAGAATATTTAACGAGGATGCGAACCAATTAGTTAGAAAAATAAGTGCAGACTTGATTTATATAGACACTCCTTATAACTCACGTCAATATGGAGATGCTTATCACCTCCTAGAGAATATCGCAGAATGGAAGAAACCTGAAGTTTCAGGAGTTGCCAAAAAAATGATAAACCGTTCTCATATTAAGAGTGATTATTGTACTATGAAGGCTACTCAGGCTTTTGAAGACTTAATTTCGAATATCTCTGGTAAGTATATTCTTGTTTCTTATAACAATATGGCACAAAAAGGTGTTGGCCGTTCAAATGCAAAAATTTCTGCTGAAGAAATAGTAGAGATTCTAGAAACCAGAGGTAAGGTGAGTATTTTTGATACGGATTTCCAAGCCTATACTACTGGAAAAACAAACATTGAAGATCATAAGGAAATACTGTATCTTTGTGAAATAAGCAGGTGATAAAATTGTTACAAACAGATACGAAGTATCTCAAATCATGTTTAAATTATACAGGTGGAAAGCATAAATTATTAAAGCAAATTGTTCCTTTGTTCCCCGAAGAAATAAATAATTTTGTTGATTTATTTTGCGGCGGGGCAAATGTTGCTATCAATGTTAGTGCAAAAGGGAATATGCTTGGCATAGACAAGCAGAGAGAGGTCTTACGACTTTTTAATACTTTAAAGAACACAAGTAAAGAAGATGTGTTTAATATTATTTCTAATATAATATTAAAGTATGAGTTAACTGATACCCAGAAGAATGGATATTCTCATTATGGTTGTGAGTCTGGAAATGGACTTGCTTTTTATAACAAAGAGCGTTTTTTAAAGTTAAGAGAGGATTACAATTGTCGGACAAGTGACAACACTTACTATGATCTTCTATTTTATCTGTTAACTGTTTATGGTTTTAATAATCAGATAAGATTTAATAAAAAAGGTCATTACAATATTCCTGTTGGTAAAAGAGATTTTAATGACAAAATTCAGTCAAACTTAAATAAGTTTATTGAGGTAATAAAGGATAAGGATATAGATTTTGTATGCGACGACTTCCGTCAAGTGGAGATAGAACTTTTAAGAGGGGATTTTCTCTATGCAGATCCTCCTTATTTAATTTCAACTGCAACATATAATGAACAAAATGGGTGGACTGAAACTGAAGAATATGACCTGTTAAATCTATTAGATAAGTTAGATTCACAAGGTGTTAAATTTGCATTATCAAATGTACTTGAACATAAGGGCAAAGAGAATACAATTCTAATAAATTGGGCTAAAAATTATGAAATTAACTATCTAGACTATAATTACAATAATTCTAACTATCAAATTAAAGAAAAGACAACAAAGACCTCTGAAGTACTAATCACTAATTATAAGAAATAATATGAAACCTTTCCAGCATTGTTGGGAAGGTTTTTTCTTATATATTTCTGGAAACTATTTAACAAATAGGTAATATGAATTATGATGGTAGTAGTATATTAGATTCTAGAAAAAGGAAGATGCTATTTGTTATACACAATTGATAGGGTTCAGTATGCTAATACCAATGGACAGTACTACTTCTTTGAATTTATGGAAGTAAATAATATTAATGGTCTTATAGGAAATAATAATCAGTTACTTAATCAAGGGCATTTTTGGGAAGCATTATTTACTATGATTAGTAATGTAGAAGTTGGTAAAATTAACTTTCTTAGGGGTTATCAACATGCAGTAAGATTATTTATTTTTTATCAACAAGGAATTAATAAGTACGTTTTGATTGAGATAAATCCTTACATTAATCAAACAAATGGTTATATCCTGACTTTTGATCAACTTCAACAGTGGTTTAGAGGAGTAAATAATATTGACGGACAAAGCAATTCAAAGGGATTAGGGGCTGCTAGAAATACAAACATTGATAGTTATGTAAATGGTTTATTACAATCCATTTATAATGACAACCAATTTCAAGATGATAATGGTCTTGTCTTAACCAAAAATTTGCTTAATGGTGATACCACTAAAGGTTTTGATCTAGATTTATTCCAATATATACCATCAACAAATGAATATGTAATATATGAATTTCTTAAAAGGGAAAATCACCATATAAATAATATACAAGCCCATCCAATGAGGTATTGTTGGACGGGTAGTTCAAGTGATAATAAACAAAAGTATATATCATTATGGAATACAAAACAGCAGTTAAATGGCAGATTATTTTTAATTAACTATAGTGATAATCCTAATGAAAAAATCTCAGTAATTGAAGTTTTAAGTTTGGACACTGCTAGAGGCATTACTTCTGAGAATAAGTATTGTATAAGTAGAAGTATTTTCTTAGGGTGGTTACACGATATGAAGAATTATAATTCTAATAATAGAGATTATTTTTCCGATTTTAAAGGGATTCATTATAACCAAGAATTCTTTGGAAATTTTAATGAAAATAAGAGGAATTATGGTTCAGAGTTTTCAAACATATTCATCTAGGGGGAGTTTATATGCCGGGTACATGGAGTATAAGTACAACTTTGAGAAATCCCGAACGGATAGTTGATTTTTTAAAGGTGCTTTCTAGGTTTGAAGGAAGACCTTTTAATGATAAAACACAAGGCTTATTTTTTAAAGAATTAATTAAAACAAAATTGTACACACCTACAGGAATTTCAGATTATTACAAGCAAAAGTTTGAAGATCCTGAAGAGTTTACTAATAAAGAATTAGAAGATATCTTAAGTCAAGTTCACTATGAGAACAAGAGTTTCAATAATGATCAAGAAATGGCATATGCCATGAGAGGAAGAACAGCAGTAAGTAATATTACTAAGATGGGATTGGCAATTGCTAAGGAATCAATGGGTGCGGTTAGAATAACCGATTTAGGAAAAAAATTAATCAATGAAGAAGTAGACTTAGTTAATGTTTTCTTTAGATACTTTTTAAAATGGCAATTACCAAATCCGACTGACAAGGGATACAAGGACTTTGATATCGTACCCTTTATTGCAGTTATGCATGTTATTAGTAAGGTAAATAAAGAATGGAAAAACTTAGGGCATAAACCTGTTGGAGTATCAAAAGAAGAGTTTTCCTTATTTTTAACAACCTTGATTGATTATAAAGATATCAAAGATCGTGTGTCAAAAATTATTGAATTTAGGAAAGAAAAGAGATCATTAGATAAAAATGCAGCACAACGTTATGTTGAAAGAAGATTTGTTGAAACTGCAATAGAGGTCTTTAAATTAAAACCTAGTGAGAAGAAAAAAGTAGAAACTAAAGTTAATAACCTCTATGATTATGGAGACTCTGCAATAAGATACTTTAGACAAACAAAGTTATTTTACTACAGAGGAAATGGTAGATATGTCGATTTAGCCCCTACTAGAAGAGTAGAGATTAAAAGGCTATTAGAAAACTTTGATGGGCGAGCAATAAGTTTTAAAAATGCTGAGGCTTATTTAACTTATATGTCTGATATCGATAAACCTGCTCTACCATGGGAGAACCTAAGTGATTTAAAATCTGTTTATGAAAACTTATTAGAACAAGCGAGGTCTTTACAAACTGATATAAACAACCAATATCGAGATCAGGCTCTCCACCAATTCACTTTGACCAAAGTTGAACTTTCGAGTATAAATGATTATAACAAAGAAATAGCAAAATTAAGAGAAATAATAAAAACATTAAATAATGATTTATCAATACTACGAGAGAGAAGTTTAGAAAATATAGATTTATATATTAAAAAGTTAACAGAGTTAGCCACAAGAAAAAGAAGCATAAGTGGCCAAGATCCATTAAACCTAGAGTATTATACTACGTTATCTTTAATGGCTTTAGATGATGCAAAGGAAATTACACCTAATTACTCAGTCGGGGATGATAACTTACCATTATTTACTGCTGCGGGTAATAATCCAGATATTGAGTGTAAGTATTCTTCTTTTAACATGATTTGTGAGGTAACTCTTCTTAGAGGCCGTGATCAGTGGTTTAATGAAGGACAACCTATAATGAGACATTTAAGGGAATTTGAAGATAAAGACTTAAACAAGTCTCTAGATAATTATTGTTTATTCATTGCTCCTAACATTCATCGTGACACGTTAAATACTTTTTGGATGAGTGTTAAATTAGGCTATGAAGGAAGAGTACAAAAAATTATCCCTCTCACAATAAATCAGTATATAAATGTTTTGAAAAAGGTAAAAGAACTAAATGAGAAAGGTGTTAGAGTAAATCATAAAGATTTACAGAGTCTCCTTGCAAACATATTTAATAAAAACATTGATGCAGGAAATGACTCAACTGCTTGGTTAGCAAGTGTCGATGAAGTAATTGAGCAATGGAGTACTTCTTTATCAGCGTAACATTAAATGGAAATTTTGGAATTAAAAGAGTGGATTTGTTTCTGCTCTTTTTTTTATTGACCAAAAGGGAAACGTGTATTCGTGTTTAACATGTATACATATTAAATAATGCATAGACAATGGAGGAGATTACTCATGAAAAAGGAGCACTTTAAAGTTGAAGGAATGGACACAGAATTTGTTGAATTTCGTCACCGAGAACACAATATTTTGTTCACAAGGTTCGAGCGTATTAGTTTAACAGACACAAACGTTCGGGAAGAAGCCAAATATTTATATTTAATTTATATCTTCCGCAAACAGCATAAGTTAGCAAAAAAACGGAATAGCGATACGGATAGGGGCACTTTTAACATTATCTGTTTTAATAAGGGCTACCATACCTTTGATGAAATGGTTCATAACCTCTATTCCATTTTGTCGGAATATATATTGAATCAAGATGAAGTTTTTAGGTGCCTAAACGAGGTTCAAAAACTTGATCCGAAAAATTGACAGAACAAGGAGTAAAATCCTTGTTTTTTTAATAGTGAAAATAGCCGCTCTTACGCTGCTTTTTAAGCAATTATCAGGTATAATAGTATACAAATTATTCCAAATGATTTTGGGGAAAGGGGCCATACATTGCAATACGTAATTACGAGATTTTCACATAAATTAGTCTTTTATATTATGTGGTTGTTATATGCGTCTTTGTTCACGCTCATTTTTTACCCGCTATCTTTTTGGAACTTAGAATTATCTACAACAGACTATCTCTTGCTTTCTCTGTTTTTGTTAGCATTAGGAGGAGCGTTTTTTGAAAGGGCATTTACATACTTCTATATAGACTTAGATAATGACTACGAAGCATTAAATAAAATACATTATACGGCAATGTTTGCTGGCAAGATGATTGCATATATAGTTACTGGCATTGCGATTTATTATTTCAAAAGGGATGTTTTCCTCGCAATATATATCCCTGTATTTCTCTTAATAGGGGGGTGGATTTGGTTTAGTATATTGAAGGGCTATATTAAGGTGAAGATAGAAAGGGAAAAAGATTCAGAAATAAAAATTACAACCAAAGTTGGTTCCTACTAGATTGAAAATTGAAGTGAGTAGCGTCACCAATAATTGATGGTTTTATTTGTTTCATTTGTTTTTTACTTGCTAAGTTAGTTATCAATGTTTAAAACATATGGAAGAGATACAAATGAAGATTTTAGATAAAAATAAAGGTATTAGAAAATATCTGTGGAATGTTATAAATAATCTCTTTTCTTTAAAGGTACATTATGTTTGCATTTTCACGATGTAACCTTCTCTTTTGCTGTAAATTGTGGGGATTCCTTTCTTTGTAATGAATAAAGACAAACAAAAGCGTGTGAACTACATAAGTTTTACACGCTTTTATTATTTTTTTTGTAGACAATTACACATAACGATATGATTAAATATGACTGAATCAATTTACATACAAGTACTTAATTATTATTCTTTAGATTGTTTTTCTAGTGCTGTATTTAGTAACTCACTAATATTCCACCATTCATTATTGGGGAATATCTCCAGAATGAGTTTAATCTTTTTTTCATGATAGGATTTTACATTATCCGCTCTCACACTAATAGAAACTTCCTTGTCTGCATTGAGCCAATTTAGGTTAAGTTCATAAAAATTTGGATGGCTTTCCGGCTTGTTTCCTCTTAAATATTTGGGTGATCTTGCAATTCTAATAATGTTCTCTTGCTCAAGTATCTTAATATGGTTTATGGCTGTTTTGACAGAGCATTTAGCACCCAATGCAATTTGTTCATAAGTCATAAAAAACTCATTATTTCTATCTGCAAATCGTTTTGAGTGAATAAATAAAGCAAAAAGTGTTTTATGAAATTTTTTTGGGTACTGATACAGTGTTAACATTTCACTTCTGGATACAATAATTTTTGTTAAGCCTTTGGAAAACACAACATTTTTTTTATAAACTAAATTAACGATTCTCGCTATTTCTTTAAAACATTCTTCAAGTGGGGTCTTGAAAAATGCTCTATCTTGGCGCTCCATCCATTGCCTTAGTTTTTGTTCACATTCAGATTTGCTTTCCTTTAAAGTGTTTAAATAAACGGCCATTTTACAAGTAACAGCATTTCTAGTGCCCGGCTTCCTTAATCCATTTTTGTATAAATCTGCTAAGGAATCCAGTGTATCTTCTGAAAGATCCAAGTTCCCCAGAGCAGTATTATCTAATTCTTTACTTTCACTTTCTATATTTGGTACTTCCTCGTCATCTTCCTGTAAATCCGATATTAAATCCATCACAATTTCAGCGTTCATGGGTTCAATACTTAAAAAATAATCAAAGGATTGAAAAGTAGTAAAATTATTTTGCACGTCAACATACCAGCAGACATTACTACTTTTATCTCGATTTTTGTGATTGATACTGAGGGGAAGTTTCAGCCCCTTAGTGGGTGTTGGTCGAAGTTCGATTTTTCCATTTATTTTTCCATCTAGTAAGTTATATGTAATTGAAACTGCTGCGTTAAAAAGTACCTTCATTGAGTTGTAAGGGATTTCCTCTGAAAAATAAACGTCAACGTGATATCCCTTTGTACCGCTCCAACTGGTGAAAATTTTATCCGTAGGGATTCCGAGAGTGTTTAATGACTCATAGAGAGCCAATACTACTTTTTTTGCCTCCGGTATAAATGGAACATCCACATCAAAGGTGATAAATTTTGTATGTATTTTCCTGCAAAAAATGCCGTAAGTACTTTTCTGCAGTATATGGGATTTCAAAAACCCATCATTAAGACTTACATGTTTGTCATTATTATAAATATTGAATGTATGGTAACTACCATCTTCATTAAGTTTGATATATTTGTATCTAACCGTTATAAACAACTGCTTCATTTTTTCAACAACTTGATTTATATCGTTCATAAAAACACACCCTTCTCTTTAATCTGTCATACTTGCTCATTCCTCTCTGAACTCAATTGTTTTAATATATTAACAATTAAATTTTCCGTGTAAGAAGTTCCTTTATGTAATCAAGAATATTTTCAGAGTAATATTCATATTCTTTGTGATTTTTAGAGGTACACACTGATATCAAAGCCCCAATAATTTTATTGCTTTCTTCTTTTGTTAAATCATGTTGATTACTTGTTGATCTAATATATCCCATCATCATTTTTTTCTTATTAATTAAATCTAGTTGCTCGTTCAGTTCAAGGTGTAATTGATTATAGATATTGTCTGTCATTAATCATCCTCTCCTTTCATTTTGCCAAATTAATTGGCTTACATTTGTTATAGCATAAAAAGAAAAAGACGAGGTGAGTATGTTCCGAGAAAATTGTGGTTGATTTTTTTGAAAATATGAAAATCATTATTACACATGATATTCTTATAAAAAACTATTAAAAGAGTATTGATAAATAATAATTAAGTACTTGTGTGCAATTTTTTTTAATTATATTTAACATATTTACATTGTGTTATTTAAAAAGGGATTAAGCGATGCTGATATAAAGATTTCTGACGAGTAAGAGTTAATATTAGTGAAGAGGAATTTTTTTCTTTTATGGTGAGAATCCATATATTAGATATGGAGATGTAATAAGTGCTGGCAAAGGGTTTAAAACGCGCTATAATACGACCAAATAAGTTTTGTCAGATAATATGTCTTATGCGACAGAACCTATGGATTGGGCTATATCTTTTCGTCGCATAACATAAATAATCATTATTCAATTTTTGTCGTATAACATAGTGTAGGAGGGGCTTCCTTTGGAAATCATTTCAGTTACTTTTTCTCAAGCGCTCGAAGGATTTAAAAACTATTTGATCGAGCAGAATAGAAGTGCAAATACCATTAAAAGTTATGAACAAGATTTACGTTTCTTTGAGAATTGGTTGTCTAGCATAACCTCTAATCCAATTACTGTTGAGGCTATCACGAAAACTGACATTAAAGATTTTGAGCGTGAAATTAAAGTCAATTCATCTTTATCTGCTACAACTGTTAATCGGCGATTAGTAGCAATAAAGAAGTGGTCTAATTATTTATTTGAATCTAATTTCTCACCGGTTAACTTAGGTGAAGAGATTTCAATTAAAAAGGTTCAAAAACAGAATACCATTCGTTGGTTAACAAGACAAGAAGTAGGCAGGTTATTACATGCTGTGGAAATAACAAAACACCAAAATTTTCAAAAAGGTCTATTGCATGAAACGCTTATCATTCTTCTAGTAAATTTAGGCTTAAGAATTGAGGAGGCATGTTCTCTAACAAAATCTTCAATTTCTTTTCGTAATAATATAGCAAATGTAACTGGTAAAGGTAAGCACAGAGTTGTACCTTTTACGGATAAAACAAAATCACATATTCAATATTGGCTAGATAAAAGGGAAAAAGATTCTGATTATATACTGATTAGTAGCAAAAGCAGTCAATTAAGTACCAGAGCAGCACAGCATATTCTGAAAAAGTATAGCAATCAACTTGGAATAGAGATTACTCCCCATTCTCTTAGACACACTTTTTGTAAACAACTTGCAAATAGTGGCGTAGGACTCCAAAGTATTGCAGAATTGGCAGGACACTCATCAATGGACACTACCCGTATTTATGTTACACCATCAATAAAAGAACTTCAGAATGCTTTGAAGAAAACAGAGTTTTAATAACTCAATATTCAATTGACCAAATAGGGAGATCGCTTTCCCTATTTTTTAATGTTTAGTATTCCAAAGAATTGAACCTTATAGTAGATTTAAACGTATATCATACTATAAAAGAAAGCCTATGAAATCTAATTTAAGAGGAGGAAGTCAAATTAGCATGAATAGTATTGTGAGTCTATTTGAATTTCTGAACAATAATACTGGTGCACTATCAGTGTTAATAAATTTAACGCTGGTTATAGTCACTGTAATATATGTAGTTTTAACAGGAAGTCTTTCAAGAACTTCAAATAAGACAATTGAACATACAATTAATGAAGTTAACGAGAAAAAGAAACGTGAAGAAACCATAAAGAAGAATTTGATATATTTAATTAACAGCGAAATCTATATGAATTCATTTATTTATGTAATTTCTCAATATTACTTACTTAATGGTAAACAGATTAATCTAAAAGAGAAACTTAGACACTATATCACTAGTGGGGGAGCCACAATCGATAGGACTTCTAAAGGCCATATAGTTGCTCATACTAAATTGGACACTTGGAAAGAAATCAATGCTGAATGTGCGCAATATTTTTCAAATAATCTAATGCAGGAATTAACAGGTTACTACACAGGGGTAGAACACTCTAAAATCTATTCAATAAATGGGATGTCTACTGAGAATTTCATAGAAGTTTGTAAAGGTCAACTTGTATCAACTTTAAAGTGTTTAGAACTGTTAAGAGAAGAAGACCCCAATTTAAGAACTAATTTAGAATATAATATTGATGGAAAACTCCTAACAATAAATAAAGAAAAAGGAACTATAATTGAAGTAGATAAAAATAGTGTCCAAGCAGTATCTAAATAAATTTTATATTGGTATTTATTAAGACTATTAATATTTTACAAGGGACGTCCCCCTCTTTTCTATAACTACACATAGAAAGGAGGGGATTTGTTATGGAAGAATATATATTGAAAAAAGATTTACGAGTTCAAGGTCATACATACCGTATTGCAATTTTTCAGGAAAAAGACGGAGTATTATATTATTCGGTTTTTGCAGAAATATTTGAAGATGAGACGTTTGAACTAATTCATGGTGGAAGGTTTGAATCTGAAGAAGCAGCCAAGGAATATTTAATACGTGTTTTATATTGCCTAGTACACTGGGAAGAAACATTTAATCATTATAATGAAAATTAATAGTTTTTATGATTGTTACTATTATAATCATTATAATGATTAGTAATAGTAGTTAACTGAGAATCTAAAAAGCACTGTAGGCGAAAAAAATGATTTTTTTCAGATAAGAAAAATGAAAAAAATGCTACAGAAGGGTTTACTATGACTGAAATAAATGAAAAAAATCTGGTTGGAGAAGAAAATAGATATTTGTAGACATTTAATTATTTTGACTGATTTTAAGGGGAAATAACCTAATTCAACGGAATTTGGGGAATTTACTAATTTCTTTAAACGTAGTATGATTTATATATAATACATCGAATATATAGAATATACTGCAGGGAAAGGGTAGCCTAGGAACCTTTTCCTTACCACAAAAGCCAAACGGTCCGTACAACTGTTTGGCTTTTCAACTGTTATCAAAATAATTAGCCCTTTCTCATTTTGCATAATACTTCTTTGACTTGCAGCAGCCATAGGGAAGTAGTTACCATCTACTGTAATCATTTTGCGGAATTTATGTTTTATACACGTTAAAATATCCCTATAAAGTCAGGGGAGGATAATGATGTTCTATTTAGATTATATTTCTAGTTACTTTTGCGTTGTTGGCCTAGTATGGTTTCTGATGATTCTTTGTGGGAAGTATGTACCATTAGTAGTAACAAAAGGAAAAGAGAAAACAGAAAAATTGCAGGAAAGGATCTTTTTACTGAGTATTCCATTATCATTAGCACTTGGGTACACATTATTTCATTTTTTTAACCTGTATGAGTACATGAGGTTAGTATAAGAGAGAGGTATTTAGGTGTTTGGATATTTTGAAATTCATTTAAATCAGGAGTATGAGAATGTGTGGGGGTTACCAATAGAAGTTGGGTTAAAAAATAATCAAGGAATAATATGTTTAATGGCTGATTTAAGTATCTTAGAATTGCTATTATCAAATATTAATAGGGGCCATGTAGATCGGATAATGCTACATAGTAATGATAGCCATATAGACATTGAATACTACAAAAAGTTTAAAGAGACTTGTGAAAGGTATAATATGGAACACGGAATTATTTAGTAGTTTCTGAATTAATTGATTGAAGATATTATCGTACTAGAGAAAAATTTTAAAAAAATATCAAAATAGTGCTTTACAGGCAAAATATTCCGTGATATTATAATAAACGTAATATACATTATTTAATTTTATTTTGAATTTAATTTTAATAGTTTTTGATTATATATATATCTCTTTCTTTTTATCACTAAAAGGGAAGGGAACAAAAAATATACAGAATATACCCTAAGTAAATAAGATGATGAGTTTAGTTCACTGTATTGATCTGGGCTCATAATCTCTGTGCATTTACACGCCTAATAAGGATGTGTTTGACATGCGCAACCTTGAGTATATTTGTATATTTTTGTTCTTTCTATTATGTGATAAAAAGGAGGAGATTTTTTTATGCGAATTTTCCATATTTTCCCAACTTAGCATTTTTAGACTAAAACAATTGAATAAAATTGGAGCAATCAATAGAGAGTAAAATGCGATTGAAGTATTAATCTAGCGATAAAAGACGGAATATTATGAATTGAGGAAGACCTATAAGTCAAAATTTTGAGTGAAGTGCTTAGTCCATTCTATTTAATTCAAATTACTGATATCTAGGAGGAGTTTCATATGAAGAATAATGCAGTTAATAAAGTTGGTTATATGGTTCACTTAAGTGCTGAAAGAGATGACAGCATAGACTTAGAAATGAAAAGTCGCGTACTAGAGGTGTTATTAGAGAATGTTAAAGGGATAAGTGTTGCAAATTACCATTCTTATAAGAGTAATCCACTAGTTGCCCAGTATTTTATCAGTTTATTAAGAAAGCAGGACATCGACACAATTGCTGTACAGGATCGTTCAATTTTTAATAAGGACATAATCAATCTGTTTATCGAAGAGGGGTTTCATTTCATTTTGATTGAAGTTAATCGTAGCAAGACAAAATATAGGATTGAGGAAATTACTAACAACCAATTGAGGTCAGATCTACATAATGTAGCCAGAATCAGTAAAGTTAAATGGGAAAACTTAGGTTCTGACTATAGAAAGGCCTTAATCAATTATGAAAGAGTTGCAAGGATGTCGAATGATTTAGTAGATGAATTCGAATCTACTACTGGTATTAACGTTTCTGCCTATTAAGTTCGTTATTGAAGGAATACAGTGTTTGATTTAGTGATAAGTGAACATAAAAACAAAAAAACAAAAAAACTATTCAAGGAGATGATACTTTATGAAAAACGTAACATTTTTCACATTATTACCGGAGACAATTCTAGGGAGAACAAGGAATTCTACTGAGGAATTTTTTGAATACACCATGATGGTGGATATATTTGCTGAGAACAACAACCTTAAGATTGTTAATGGTTGCGCAATTTCAAATTTTGAGGATAAAAGTATGAATGATAAGTATTTTTCTAGACTGAAAAAGAAGTCAACTGTATTAATAATATCTCCTGTACATGTTGCAAACTCTAATATTCTAGATTTATTTATAAGTAAAGATGTCACCTTTAGAGTCATTCAGGGGGATTATCTTATGAAACCAAAACTTCTAAAAAAAATCTGGTTAGAAGAAGCGACTACAACAAAAATTCCACTGGCGGTAGAAAATTTGTTTAAAGCAGAGTTATTAACAGCAGAGGCAAAAGTTAGTTCGATATAAAAAATATCTAGTTTGTTAGAAAAATAAAAATAAGAAACAAAGGAGAGTAAAAAATGAATCCACTTGAAAAATTGATATCAGAAGGAAATGCTCAAATTGTGACGGAGTTAGAAACAACAAAAGAACCGGACAAATTTATTCTAATTGACTGCGATCCACTGGCTCCAAGACCAAATCTGGTTCTTGAAGAGGTCTTAAAAGGAACAGGTATTACTAGTGGAAAAGAGCCATTATTTAAGGTTTTTGGAGCATGGAAATGGGATTATAGTGAGATTGATGATGAAACTTGGAATAACGTAATAGAAACAATTGAAGATAGGTTAGATTTAGCCTATGAAAATGGATGGGCAAGAAGGGTAAGTTGGAAGCCAACAAGTAGAAAATACAGACAAAGTATCAAATAAGGTTATAGTCCAGTAGGGGCGGATAGGACCATGCATTTGCCAAATTGATATGAAGTATGACTATCATGCCCTAATTCTAAATCTTAAAGATAAATACTGCTTAAGTATTTCGTACCGATCAGCAGAAAGAGCAAAATTAAGGAGGAGATAAAATGGTAAAGGTAATTGATTATGATGAACGAGGTAACGTAAGAGTAACTAGAGTTTTTAACGGTGAGATAAAAAAAGAAAGAATCTATCGTAAAGAAGATATCGAAGTTATAAGTGAAAAGGATTGTAGAATTCCTACTCAAAGGGTTAGTCTTCAAAAGTCAAACAAAGATGAAATTAAAGATCTATTTGATTTCCTTACTCGTGATGAGTTATAACGAAGGTTTCAAAAGATCTTCGTTAAATTTAAAGGGGGTGGAAGGGATGATTAATACAAAGTATATGAGATTACAAGACTTAGAAGAGGAGTTGGATATCATTCGCTCCTTATATGAAAGATTTTGGCCTGAAATGTCTGAACAACAACAAGATTTTCTAGCAAACATTGAGCACCAAATTGTTAAAGAAATACGTATACTTGAGCATCAGGTAACAGGTTACACTCCTAAGCCTAACTTTTAAAGTTGAAAAACTTATTTGCCAATTTATAAGAAGGGAGATGACACTATGAGAACTAAATACAGTAAAGCAGTAATGAAGATCGATTGGTCTGGTCCAGAGGGAAATGTGTACCACATTATGTGGAAGGCGGAAGCAATTCTTGAACATATTGAGGAATTTAATAAGTTAGAGGAACTAAATTATCGGTTAAAACATGATAACTTGAATAGTTATGAAGAAGTTCTTACTTTAATTAATGAGTATGTAACAATTGAGAATATGGATGACTATTATTCGCTTAGAACTGAACTTGATGGCGATGAGAATTAATCATAGGTAAAGTTGGGGTAGCCTTAAGATGGCATTGAATTTTTATGATAAGTCGATATGCCCAACAGAAGAACATTGGGAAGATTAATGATACTGGAGTGGATTCTGGCGCATTTTTTGAATGTGTTACAGACGGATTTATTGGAAGTCGTATGATATCTATTATTTTGAATACTAGTCCTCAATTCCTTGAAGGTGAATAAATTCACGCTATACTTTCACAAATAACAATGTAGTTGTTTTTATTAAATGAATGGGCAAGAGAAGGAGGTAACAAAATGAATTGGCTTCGAAAAACAATAACCGAAATGAACTATAAAGGAATGGCATTATCCTCAATCATTATGGGTCCAGTATTAGGGTTAGCATCAGTCTACATAGTAAATAGTAAACCCAATCTTGTTACAACATTTCTCATTCTGTTAATCGTATCCTCAGTATCCAGTAGTGTAGATCGCTGGACAAGAGCAAATGAAAAACGGGAGGTGAAAGATTGAAAACTCCACGTTTTAAAAAGGAAAAAGCCACTAAGTTTGTCTTATTAATTGGAAAGATCGTTACAATGATGATCATAACAACGATAACTTACCCATTTATACTGTTTGTCAGTGAAATTGAAATGACACAGGAAACATGGCTCTTATACGTTGGAGGAATGGCTGCAGGGGTTTTATCTGGAAAAATAAAACTACATGGGGAAGTAAACAAAAAAATGACAAGGTGGTTTGTGTTTTTATCATGTTTATCCATCATGCTTGTAGTTAACACTCTAATGAATATTGAAGAAGAAGCATTGATAACCATATTAGGTCTACTTGTTGGAATTCCGACCTATGTGAGCCTGAAGTATCATTTTAGTGATTTAGAAAAGGAAATAAAGAACTATTATGATAATGCAGATTCAGATTATAAAGGATATAAACGTTTTAGAATTTAAGAAAACAAGCATTAACATACTTAAAGGAGGCGATCTCTTAATGGAAAAATTTAATATTAATTACGATGGTAAAATCTATTTGGATTATATCCCGAATGAAAATAAAATGGTTGAATTTATTGTAAATAATGAACGGGTTATGAATTTATGTGTAGAATTTCAGTTTCAGAGAATAGCAGAAAAAATAATAAGAGAATTACCATCTCCCCTTAGAACAGATGAGGATTTTGAACAAGGAATTGAAGTGTTAAAGAAATATGTAGTCTTTTCCGAAGGAGGTCGGTAATATGGAATTAAAGAATGCTGGATATTTTATGCATATTCAACCTAGCGATAACAAGGAAATGTTGGATTACGAATATGCGATAAAGTGTAATGCTGCGTTGATGAAAGGGATTTTTGTTAAAAGTAAGTTTGAGTATAGTAATCACAAACATACTTTACGAAAGTATTTAAACGAATTGGAATCGGAAGGTATTAAAAGTGTAATCATTCATGACATATTAACACTTTTGGATGAAGATATTATGAGGTATTTTATTGAAAGAAAATTCAATATAGTGGTTGTAAATCTTTATTTAAATAAAGGATATTGTACAATAACAGAAAGAACTCCTACTGACTTTTATGATTTAAACAAAGATTGTTTTAATGATATTGAAAAAATTAAAGCATACAAACAAGTGATAAAGGAGGGGAAAGTTGATAAGTGTCTTCAGAGGAATATAATGAAACTCCTTAAACACTTTGAACCTAAAATTGAGGTTGATTCAAATGCTTACGTCTAAAATAACTCCCGCTAATAGGAACATTAGAGAAAGACTGTGTCAAAAAGAAAGAAAAGTTAGCAGAATGAAAAAGTCTACATAAGAAGAATAAAGGTAACATAAGTCTTGTGGGTGTAACTAGCATATGGTTATGGCCACGGGGCTTTTTTATCTCAAACTGTGGTCATACTGGATAATGCTTATTTTTTTGCCTTAAACGTTGATTTGTTATTTCGCTAATGGATGCATTTAAACAAGGATAGAACTGGAGGAAGTTAATCTTAATGAATATTAGAGATTTTAGTGAATTTACCATCGAGTTATTTGTTTCGCTTATACTATCTGACATAGAGGAAGTTATTCACAAGGGCAAATCTTCTATTCGAAAACAAGAGAAAGAAATAATAACTGAATGGTTAACGTGGATAGATGAAAATAGGAATTTTTTTTCAGATGATACTCTTGATCTAATTGAAAGACAGTTTGAAGATGATTTAGGGGCAATGCCTATATGGAAATCTGACAAAGAACTCCAAGAAGAAGTATTAAACGGATTCAGAGATTATTTTGGTGAGGATTCCTATTTTTATGAACTATTTAAAAATGCATATTTAACTGGATTAGAAGATGGAGGTCTTATGTAACTAACAGGTAGTGTTTCAGTAATAAGGGAGGAACGATTTTTTACTAACGGGCAGGATAATGAGAAAAGGTTTTTTGATAGAAATAAGAAATTAGATGGTAAATTAGTTAAAAAGGCTGTGTTATAAATGAAAGTTTCTTTGATTGCTGCGATGGATAAGAATAGAGTGATTGGCAAAGAGAATGACATTCCTTGGAGGATTCCCAAGGACTGGGAATATGTTAAAAATACTACAAAGGGACATCCGATAATATTAGGTAGGAAGAACCTTGAATCAATCGGAAGAGCCTTACCTGACAGAAGAAATATTATTCTGACGAGAGATAAGGGGTTTACCTTTAATGGTTGTGAAATTGTTCATTCAATAGAAGATGTTTTTGAGTTATGTAAAAACGAAGAAGAAATTTTTATTTTCGGAGGAGAACAGATTTATAATTTGTTTTTCCCTTATGTTGAGAAAATGTACATCACAAAAATACATCATGAATTCGAAGGAGATACTTTTTTTCCAGAAGTGAATTATGAGGAATGGAATGAGGTATTTGCCCAAAAAGGGATAAAGAATGATAAAAATCCGTATAACTACTATTTTCATGTATATGAAAGAAAAAACTTATTGAGTTAACGGGTGCATTCCTTAAAGAAGAATCCAAACTGAAAAAAGAATAATTTTATTCTTACCTATTCTAAAAAGGAGTTTTATTGTTGTGTTTAATGAGGAGGAAATCATTACTCTTATAGAAGAAGATGAATGGATGATGGAAATATTGAAAACTGCCAAATCATTAAACTTACTAGATTGGTGGATTTGTGCAGGTTTTGTTAGGTCAAAAGTTTGGGATGCTTTACATGGATTTAGTGTAAGGACACCGATTCCAGATATTGATGTGATCTACTTTGATACAACAAAACTTAATGAATTTGAAGAAAAGAAGTTGGAAGAAAAACTCAAATCTCTTTTACCAACCATACCTTGGTCGGTTAAGAATGAAGCCAGAATGCACCTCAGGAATAATGTTGAACCATACTTTTCTTCTGTTGATGCTATTTCAAAATTTCCAGAAACAGCAACAGCATTAGGAGTAAAGTTAGATGAAAGGGATAAAGTTATTTTAACGGCTCCTTATGGGATTAGTGATGTTGTCAATTTGGTAGTTAAACCGACTCCATATTTTTTGGAAAACAAAGACCTTGCATCTATTTACAATCAGCGTATTTTAAAAAAGGATTGGAAGGCGACTTGGAGTAAGTTAATCATTCATCAAATATAAACTTCGATATTCAACTAATGGTGGCGATTGCAGAACAAGAGCAGTCGCTTCTTTCGCTAATGGCAGGAAAGTTTAACAAGAAAAAATAAAATAATTCTTTGGAGAAAAGAGGTATGAAATTTGAAGCGTGTTGATGTAGCATATACACTTTTATTTGATGAGAATACTAATAAGGTTTTAATGGTACTAAATAGGAATAAAACTTGGTCCTTGCCGGGAGGAGCAGTTGAAGTAAAAGAAACTCTAAAAGAAGCAGCCATTAGAGAAGTTAAAGAAGAAACAGGTTATGATGTTACAGTTAGCGATATTATTGCAGTTAATGAAGCATTTATTAATGAAAATCATGTGTATTTTATTACCTTTCAGGGTCAAGTTCTGAAATCACCTGAAGAAATTCCAACAGAGGAAAATATTCTTAAAGTTGAATGGGTAGATTTGGAGGAGGCAGATAGATTAATGCCTTATCATCCTGAAGGAGTATCCAAATTAATTAGAACATCTGGAGCCAGATACATATTACAAAAATAATGAATATTAAATAGTGATGTTGAACTACGGGTGAAGATTGCAGAACACTACAGTCACTCCTATGTTAAAGAAGTAGGCCTGTTCAATAAAAACTTTTTTATTGAAGTTAGGGGGGAGTATGGATAAGGAAATAACAATTGAAGAGTGGCACCCAAATTGGTCGAAACAATATGAAAATGAAAAATTTAAACTAAAGGAAATACTATCTGAAAAGGTTATATCTATTGAACACATAGGAAGTACCTCTATTGAAGGGTTAGTGGCTAAACCGATTTTAGATATTGCTATTGGAGTAAATGATTTGGAGGTAGTTAACGAATTTATCGAGCCTTTAAAACAAATAGGATATGAATTTGTCTACCATAAAGAGTTTCCAGAAAGACGCTTCTTTAGGAAGGGAAAATGGAGAGCAGGTACACATCATTTACATTTTTATCAGTTTGAAGGGGAGCATTGGAACAATCAAATTTTGTTTAGAGATTATTTAAGAAATAATCCTGATGTTATGAGAGAATACCACCAACTAAAAATTGATTTGGCAAGAAATTATCGCTTTGACAGAGTTGCTTATACAGAGAATAAAGCCCCTTTTATAAAAAAAGTATTGCAAAAAGCGAAAGAAGAATAGTCATAAACTTTCTTGTGCTATCGAAGCAGATACTTTAATTAAAATGATAAAAATAAAACATATAAATATATGTACGGGGGGATAAAATGGCATTTTTATTTGCTTGGTTATTACTAATGGTTGTTGGTGGAGTTGGTGGAATAGTTATTTGTAGTGTTTTGTATGGGAATGAAGTATTTACAGGTTATGCTGTAATGTTAGGAATGATAGTTGCTTTATTAAGTGGAATTTTCTTTCAATTGAACTTAATGCACCAAGGGAAAAAATAGTTATTAAGTTAAAGGAAGGCAAACCAGTGCTTTTATTCAACAGGGGTGATTGCAGAACAAGGCAGTCGCTTCTTGTGCTATTGGAGCAGTTTACTTCAAGAAGGTTAATTGACTACTTATAGTGAATTATTAACTTTAATTCTATTTTGCAGGGAAAGGTGGCTACTATAAAATGATAAATGAACCAAACCTTAAAAGTCATTTGAAAGAACTGGAGGAAAGTCATTTAAATCCTGAAATTCGTACATCAAGTGAGGAACTATATAGATTGTTGGCAGATAATTTTTTTGAATTTGGAAGTTCAGGTATTGTTATATACAAAAAAGATTGTGTTGGTGAGGGTGGAGTAGGAGTACGAGAATTGTCACTTCATGATTTTGAAATTCATCCTTTATCCTCGGAGGCTGTGTTAACTACATACCGAGTAAGAGATGAAACACGAAAGCAGGACACTTTGCGAAGTTCAATTTGGAAATATATAGATGGTAGATGGCAAATGTTTTTTCATCAAGGGACTGTTACTAAATCAAACTCACAGTAAATTGTTTTATTTAATTAACGGGGGCTAATCTTCAACAATAGGGATTCCCTTATTTCTTAAAAAAGTTGAGGTGATACAGTGTCGATAAAAGGGCTTAATCATTTTTTATTTTCAGTTTCTAACTTAGATAATTCTATCGAGTTTTACAAAAATGTTTTTGATGCTAAATTGTTAGTTAAAGGTAGAAGCACCGCATATTTTGATTTGAATGGAATGTGGCTGGCTCTGAATGTTGAAAAAGATATACCTCGTAATGAAATAAACCAATCATACACACATATAGCATTTTCAATTGAAGACACTGAGTTTGATAAAATGTACGATAGACTAAAGGAATTGAACATAAACATCTTATCAGGTCGTCCGAGAGATGTCAGAGATAAAAAATCTATTTACTTTACTGACCCAGACGGTCATAAATTTGAGTTCCATACAGGTACTTTACAAGATAGATTGGATTACTATAAGCAAGAAAAAACACATATGGAGTTTTTCGATTAAAAGAATTTCCTGCTTCAAGAAAACGGTGAATTAAACAATTTTAGTAGATTAATTTCTTTTAAATTACCTAACCGTTTTTGTAACTATGTTAAAACAAAATAAAGTTTGCAGAATAAGAAAAAAGTCTGCATAAGAAGAATAAAGTTTGCATAAAGCCCCGTGAGTGTATCCAGTATATGGATGTATAAACGGGGTTTTTTATGTGGATTTATGGCCATAATGAGGTATCTGTAGGGAATTCCCTTACGGGAAGAGTAACCCTTGAGTAAGTAGGGTGAAAGGAATGTCCCTATGTCTCTCTAAAGGTATACAGACCCGAAACTAATTCAATGAACGAATGCCCACACCCTGTAACGTGTAAAATGCTTCAAGTGGTTTCTCCTATGAAATAAATATATATAAATAATAAGGGATTGGTCATGTAAGAGGAGTCATCAGGTATCGGGGGTTCTTGTTTGTCCAGAGCATGGGATACCACTGTATGACAGCCAAGTCTATACGGGGATATCACAAGGGAACTGGGTGGTATTGGTGAACCGTAAGGTTTCTTATTGTCTCCTATGTAACTTCTGTTAATAAAGTGTCAGTCTCACTTATCCCCCACTTACAATCTGAAAATGATTTTTCAAAAAAGGGAAGTGGGAGCCAGTCTATGTATGAGTCTGATATATAGACTATCGAATCGGGAACGTATCTAGGATATCTTTTCTCGGTTTTTTTATTTGGAGAAGGTTTGAGAATTACTTTCACAGCCAAAGGTGAAAATAATGGATAAGGATGCATGTTGATTGTGGTATTGCTTTTAAAATGTGTTCATTATATGTGGGTGTCAAACCAAACTGAAGTTTGAAGTATGGGAAAAAATCTGTTTATAAAGAAAAAAGTTTATACAGAGCCCCCTGAGTGTATCCAGAGTATGGATATAATTACAGGGCTTTTTTATATAAAACTGAGTCTTAACGAGGTTCCCTGAGAGGATCAGGCTTACCCTTACGGGGAGGATAATCCCTGCATAAGTACAACACAAGGGACGTCCCCCTTTTTCTCTGAAGAGCATTCAAACCAACTCAATCAAGGGAAGCCCACGTCCAGAAGTGTATAACATGCTTCATAAAGAAGCACTCGCCCATAAAAAATAAATAAATATATAAATAAATGATTAGGCATAGGTCATGTGGTAAGTAGGTGAATTGTGGTGGTACAAGGGAAACCGTAAGGTATACTAATGGATTATCTGTATCTGCAAGTTTACAACTCTCTTATACATTAAGTAACTGTCCAAGGCAGGGGAAGAGGGAGCCAACTATGTATTAGGCTGATGTATTAGTCTAACGAATCGGGGAAATGTATCTACGATACCTCTTCTCGGTTCTATTTTATTTGATAAAGGTGAAAATAAACAGAAAAGCCTGTCTCCCAAATACATAACTCTACTTATTAAAAATTAGTTCCATTTTAGAAAAATGAAAAAGAGTAAGAGGGAAAAGGGATTTAGGAGGATAGTGGACATCGTAAGACCTTCTTTCAAACTCACACCTACACGGTTCGGGATACACCTTCGTTAGTTGATTTCCCTTCAATGTATTCTTGTCTTTTTACTTTATTGGCGAGGTGCAAATAACATTACTGAAACACCCACTAAACATATACCAGCACCTATCCAATCGTATAAATCAGGTGTTCTTTTATCAATCCCCCATCCCCACAATACAGAAAGAACAATAAATACTCCTCCATAGGCAGCATATACTCTGCCGAATAATGGGAATGTTTGAAATGTGGCAATAATACCATATAACGCTAAGGCTAGTCCTCCGAAAGCACCCCAATAAAATGGCTTACCTTCTCTTAACCATAGCCAGATAAGATAACCTCCACCAATCTCTGCAAATCCAGCAAATATAAACAATACAATTGTGTAAATCATTTAATGCCCACCCTTGATAACTAATTAACATGGCAATTATACCGTATTCCAAGGGTAGTAAAGAACTGCATTACCCTATAACAATCAGAAGTCAAGAATCGGTTTTGGTTCAGGTGTCACCGTAAGGTGCCTTCATGAGGTTTAGGTTACTCTCTTTGTTTGGTGATCTCTCCTCTATGTTTAAGCAAACTTTATTCTTATCTTTATTATTTATTGATTTCATTTCTGACTTAAAACGAGCAAATCTTTGTGCAAACTTTATTCTCATGAAATAAGTTGGGTAATGCCTTTGAGGCTATATATGGCAAGGGATGGACGTATTTACTCGTTTCTGCAAACTTTATTCTAATTTAACACTTTGTAGGTTTGAAATAAAGTTGTACCGTTTGTAAAAAAGATGTACCGTTTAAAATAAAGTTATACCGTTTATAAAAAAGTTGCACTGTTCCCACCCAATTTTCTTTAGGCTTAATGAAAAAATCATAGGCTTAAAGAAAAAAGTCTGGTCAAGACTGAGGGGTACAGGGTCAATTATGTATGTAAGTTTATTCTCAACTGTAACCAAATCAGAATCGGGAATGTACCGTTGGTACGTCTCGGTTCTTTTTTATTTGAACAAACGAATCATGAACAGCAGATAAAGCTAAAATTTTGGCTCCATTTCTTCGTGCTTTTTTTTGGGCATTTTTTCCCGCTCCTTCATCTCATACCTTTAACCCTTGCCTCTACTCTGTTCCGCTCCCTTTCTTCAAACATTTATTCAAACTTTTTCCTATGTTCTTATCTTCTCACTTCCTTGCCAGGCCTTCTTTTCTGGCATTTTAACGATCCTTTAATCGGTTATTCTCGGCCATTCTCTCTCGCTCTTACTATAAAGACCTATGGTCTTTTCCAGTGGTATCAAGGCTTGAAGGGGTAGAACAAACTCCAACATCCAAGCCATTGTCCTGCATTACTCTCCGTTATAAAATGAATACATAAGCGGTAGATGAACTTCCTCAAAGGTGTGCTAATCCTTCCCTTCAAGCACTCCCGTCTTACGCTTACCACAAACTATACCTCATACAAAGGAGACCTCTAATATGAACACACCAGGAACTATGGATTTAAAAGGAAAAGCAGTAGAATTTTATTTGTATTTTAGAGAATTAGTCGGCAGAGATACAGGGATGTGTATTGATTGTTTAAGACAGATGCAGAAAGATGGCTTTGATTTAACAGAGCTAATGGAAGCACCGCTTACGATCTTTGAAATGCATATTATAGATAAGATTCTTCAAGAAGATTAATAGGAGTTAGTAAGTACAAAGGATTGGGTAGCGTACCATCGGTACGAATACTGTAATTTCAAGGGATAGGGGCTACGACAATATAGAACACATAAAGGATTGTCCCGCTCTTTTATCCTATGTATTATATAAATGTAAGCAATCGACGTACACCTCAAAGGATGCCATCAAATACTTCTCTGGCACTCCCATCTGATGATTACCCGCAAACTATACCCCCAAAGGAGACCACGAAAATGTCCACAATAAAATCAAACCAAAAGAAGTTCAAAAAGGTAATATCTAATATCAACCAGCTTGAAAGTGAGATTAAACAACTGTTTACACACCCCGCTTATAATCCTTATGTGGAAAGAGTCTCTCACCTTCTTAGTTTTATTAGGAAATCACTTATCCACCATGTACCAATTCAAGATAAATCAAGCATAGTAAAGGATCTGTATGCCATCTCTCACATGGATGAAGTAGAGCTTAACGTTACTGCTTTATTAGGATCAAGAATAGCAGTGGATGGAAAAGCAAGGCATATTATCCGATTGATACTCCAAATTTACAAAGAATATGACAATGCCTTGCTTCACCTCAATACTGACTTTGATGGGGAATTTGAAGGAATGTTGGATGATATTCGTAAAGTAATAGTTGAAATGTCCAAGCCAAGGAAAAATATAGGATAAGGAAAAGACGAATGTTTATTAAAGGATCGAGTAGCGTACCGACGGTACGCCATTCGGTTCTTTTTTTGCATGATAAAAAAAGTGTGATAGGAAGGTTTGGGGTGAATGGGGGATAAGTTGTGAATAACGGAAATGAAGCGGGAAAAAGAGAATGAGAAAATGTGAGATATCAACAAGTTATACACAAAATGGGGCGATGAAAGAGTAAAAGCGGGAGGAGGAGCTTGAAGAGAAGCCTGAATAGGCTTGAAAAAGAAGGGGGAAAGAATGGCTGATTAACTCTTAAATCCTTAACCCTTATCTCTCCATTCTGGACAATCTTTTTTCTCTCTGGGGCATTGCAAATTCGATACAAGATTGAGCAAAAGTGGGGAAAAACGCTGGGCAAACTATATTCAATTACAAATTATGGAAAAGGAGCGTGAGGGCAAGCGGGAGAAGGGATGGAGCGGGGAAAGAGGGGGAGGAAAATTACCCATGGATTTTTATGTCTGAACAACGTAGACGATTAGGGTTAAGGGTAAAAGGTTGAATTTAGTATAATTAATAAAAAGGTTAGGAAAAGAGTAGATAGGATGTGAACAATATATGCTTGTTTCCCTTGAAGAGTACATATCCAAAAGGAAAAAGGAAGATCGAATAAATGAATTTGATATTGATTTAAAAACGCAAAATATGCAGACGTGTGTGAACTATGTATTTGAGTATTTTAATCAATATCTTGATGAATCAAGGTTGGATGAAAAGACAGTGTTAAATGAAGAAAGACTTGAAAAGTACCAAAAGACGCTCCATAACTATGATTCTGAGATTCAAGAATGGTTAGTAAGTATTTTTGATAATTATGATAAGCAACTGAATCGGTCTATAGTTTCTTTTTTAAAAAAAGATGACCTGTTTTATTTATACAATACTGAACAAGAGTTCCGCAGTATATCATATGAATGCTATGCTCAACTCATAAAGAAAAATCCTTTTTTGAAAGAGCAAGCAGAAATGTTATTCCACTTCATTAAAGACCAACATCGGATTCAAAGTTACCCTAAGTCAGACTTTGACAATGTATATATTTCAGAAGAGATGAAGGAATGGTTGAATAAATCTTGGGACAAACACCAAGTAAATTTGTTGGCTTTCGCTTCTGATTATGTATCCCGTTTTTATGACAATGAGGAAACTTGGGATGTAAAGCACAGAATTAGGAGCAAGGAGAGTTGGCGGAAATATGAGTATGATTACAAGCAAAAGAGCAATTTATTCAATATTAATTCTTTGTTTAGAAGAATATCCAATAAGCCTTTTATGAAAGGAAAAAAACAGTTTCTTGAAATTTTGTTAATGTATTGTTGGATTCATGAAATTGATGGAGATGAATCTTATTGGCAGGAGTATATTAATAAGACATTAGGATAGAAGAGTTTGTCACACAATAAATTTACTTCATCTAAAACAAAAAAGTATTTGAAGAAACCCCTTCAAATATGGACATTTTGTTAATACTTGCAGACATATATAAATAGACTATAATTTTTTGTCGATGTTATATATGTAAGTACGTATTTAGAAATGCTATTCAGAATTTCTATATTGAAAGAGGGATTAAATATGAACAATACCCGTCGAAAATTACTGCAATCAATAATAAATAAACTAAATGATTGCAATTTAGAGTTGGAGAGTGTCAAAGACGAGGAGCAGGATGCTTTTGATAATTTTCCAGAAGGGCTTCAAGTATCAGAACGAGGTGAAGCAATGGAAAATGCAATAAGCGAAATGGAAAATGCGATATCAAGCATAGAAGATGCCATTACTTCAATGGAGACAGCAATGGAGTAATTGTTGTCCCCTATTACTCACATTTACAAAGTGTAATGACAATGTAAAGGAAAATGGTACAATAAAAGAGTAGTGATAGTAGGTGCGGGTAACACTAACTGTCTCTACCTTTCCAATGACTTCTTCTCAATAAGAAGTCAGCATCAAAGGGAAATAAGTCACCTGAAACGGGCCGCTCATTAATGAGTGGTCTATTTCTTTTTAAGGGAAATGAAATTGCGAGCAAGGTGTTGGTTGTGCAACCGTTATTTGATCATAAATGGCTAAACACCAGTGTTTGATCGGGAAAATGCTAAATCACAACTGCACTTTTATATGGTACTATTTAGAAAATGCTGATTGGGGGATATGAAAGTGAGAGAGGTAGAGTTTAGACAGTTTCTTATTAGCAATAGTGATATTGAAAGTAAAGTAAAAGCGGTTAATTCGAGGGTTGCAAAAGCATTAATGGTTGAAAGGCAATTAAAAGTAAATTTGGATAATGAGGTTAAGGATGACGAGAAAATGTATAGCCTCTTGCTTCAAATACAAGAGGTGATGAATGATGGATTACATCACAATGTTTATCAAAATGCGGTAAGAAAGTATTACCTATTTGTTAATGGAAGGGAATTTCCCCGAATAAAGCAGTATGAAAAAACGAGAAATTTATAGACATTTATGGGGAAAGTGAGGTATCTTTCGGTTGGAAAAACAATATTTTAATCTTATGCAATTTTTTGATGGGTACGTTCGAAATTATCGAAGAATGAATTTGACCCATTTACATAACCGCTCAATGTTTACAAAAAGGGAAATTGATTATTTTGCCAATTTGGGGGAAATGTTGGGTTTTGATGCATTTGTTGAGGATTCTAAATTTGACCGAATTAAGGGTCGTTCAAGGCCAATGGATTTGTCATGGTGGAAGTGGGATGCACGAAAAGATAAGGAAAACTTCCTATATCTTGCGTTACATCTCGAAAGAGAAAATGTATGGGACAAAGATGTTGATACAATTGAAAAGCTCTTTTCGAAAACGGAGGAAGCCTATGTTCCACATAATGTTATCGGGATACAATACATCGAATCAGTTGAGAGAATAACCGTTTTAAATGAATTAATTTCTAAAAGGAATTCAATCCAAAAGTCAAATGCATTGATGATTTATCGTTATTATGACAGTGATAATGATATCGAAAGGGTAAATGCGTATTATTTTACGCCATCAGGTTTAAGGGAAAGTAGACGAGCAGTATGTAAACAAGACGAATCGAATTATTGGTTTATGAGCTTTGAGGAAGAGTTTGCTCCCTTACAAGATAAAAAAAAAGTTACTGACCTAATCTAAACTAAATAAAAAAGTATCAGCCGAAGGTTAAGATGGTTCACTATCCTTCGGTTTTTTATTTTCTGATTGCTGAATCGATCAATAAATATAATAAGGAGATTAGCAATAACATACATATATTAACAAACCATGCTTCATATAAAATTCAACAAAGTTAAATTTGAGTTCAGAAAAGTGTTCGGATTGATTAATCACTTTATAAATCATGGGTTAATTTTGTTTTCACCAACTACAAAGACTAACATTGTTACATTGTCATAAAGGTGTTTGGTAAAAAATAATTTACATAAAAGCCATATAATTTGGAAAGATAATAAGTTGGAAAATCGGGCAATCTAACATTGCAGTAGTGGTACTACTATTGCAAATGAATAGTTTGAGGAGATGACATGAAATGCCTGAATCCAATCAAATCATTCGAATTGATGGGAAGAATGTGTTTTTGGAAGTATTAAATAATGCATTTCAAATAGGAAAAGTTCAAATAAATTTTTTGGAATATGATGTGACTAAGGATAAGGGTGAACGAATAAAGAACGAAATTTCTGTTTACGTAAACATTGATAAGTTCTTGCTCCTTGCCAATGACACTTTAAATGGAAGAATCAATGCCTTATCTACTAAGGCAAGGGAAGAACAGCAAAAGGGTAATTATAAATACTGTAAGGAAATTTGGAGTGATATGGGTGGCAGACCATCACATGTATTAAAAGAAAAAGGGGAGGAGCGACCTGATGGAAAAAGTCTATCTCGACAAATGAAAATAACTCCTGGTGATAAAGTTCCATGGATTATTTCCGCAGAATCAGGCCCAGGTGAGCTGACTGAAACAGGACTAATTGTGCCGAGATACACTGGAAATAAACCAGAAGTGGTGGTTCGAGTACCAATGACAAATGACGACATAAAAATGATGGTTCTCATAGTAAAGGCAAATATAGAAGGTTATGTTTCATCACAATACTAAAAACTCAAAGCAAAGTTTAGCACGCTAATTAGCGTGCTAATTTTAATGTTCGTTTTCAATTTTACAGTGTGTTTTCCATAATTGCTTTCTTCAACATGTATTAAGAGTCTATACGTGGAGCAAATTGGTAACTTGAAAAGGTGAAGTACAATTTTTTAATTTACTAAATTTTATATAATTTTTAGAAGCCTAAGATAAATGATATAATTGGAACGTACATTCGTAAAAGAGGGGGTTAATCAATGAAATTAGCAATTACAAAAAAAGATCATACAGTGCTTTTATTAAGTCGAATCACACAGGATTATGACTGGTTCTATGGTTTATTAAAGCAGAATGAAAGAATTACAAAAGACCTCATAGATTCCCTTCAAGCAAAAGAAAAAAACTTTATGGAAAATATGTTTCCAATTGTTTTACAACAAGCAATTCTTGAGTGGAAAGAAAAAGCTCAACTTCCCAAGGATTTAGGAGAAAATAAAGAAAAGTGGATTCAATGCTCTCTTTGTGGTACACCTAATCGCTATATTCATTATATTGTCAATAGACAGACCAGAAGAGAAATTAATGTAGGAAGCGAATGTGTAAAAGAGTATGCGTTTAACGATGGCAACACAGAATACCAAAGAAAAGAAGCAAGGAAAATTAGAAGACTCAACATACTAAATACTGAACTTCCAGGTATTAAAAGAATAATAGAAAACTGGTTGAATGAAATAGAAAAATATGAAATTTGGATTCCTTATTCAGTTTCATATAAATATAGACAAATTGGTAAGGTACTTAAACAGAACTACCTTGATTTTTTGGATGGAAAAGGTTCAGAGGATTCCATTAACAATTTTAGAGAATTACTTAGTCTAAGGGAAAATGAAATTAGTATATTTAAGGACTATGTTGATCGTAATAAAAGAAATGATTTTGCAGTAACGCAGTCAATTTATAGATGGTTCAAGCAAAATACAGGAAATCCAAGTATTCAAACAGCTTTTGATATAATCAAAGATGACGGTATGATTACATATCAGACCGCTCACCGTATTGCGGAAAAAATGTTTATGAATAAGATAATGTCGTTATTAAATCAGCATTTAGAAAAGATTCGTGTTTTGATAATTAGAGCTGACAATGAAGATAAGTCTTATTATTTTGAAATTGAATCAATTGAAGGCTGTTACTTTAATATTTCTCACCAAGTTTTATTACAAAACTTTGGATGGGTTTTATTTGAAGAGGAGCCATTTGTGCAATTAGATGTAATTGAATTCGTTAGAAGTAGTGTAATTAAGGATGAACGTTCCATGGATGTATTACTAAAGTCTGTTGCAATGAAATTCAAACAGAACAATGTGAAACTAAGAGGCTATGATTATGATTATAATGAAATTGTCATATATGATGAAAAAGATAAAAAACATAGGGTGTTTTCTTTAAATTCCTTTGTATCGAAATACAAGGTCTTAGCGGTCAGTTATAATAATAATCTCATTCGAGGATTAATGGGTGAGAGAGGAAGAGTTGTAAATATAAATAGTTATCAAAATAGTAGAGATGGGTTTACCCCTCTTTAATAAAAGTAGTAGATTCATAATTTATTATTATTGCCTTTTCTGCATATAACATAGAAATTCACAAAAGCAGGAGGAGATTTCTATGTTTTTAGGTCAAGAACATAAGGTAAGGTTTGATTATTTTTTTAAGAGAGATGGAACTCACCAAATGGATGTTGAGAGGCAAGCAATGTTTTACATTTTTGCTGGGAATGGTGAATTGATGGACAAACTTGACTTTTTCTATGACTTCTCGGAAAGAATGATTCGAATTGAAGGTTTTGATGAAGTATGTCTGTCCAGTAGTGCAAAATCATTAGTAGAATTGGGATTTAATTTATACAACAATTATCCTTGTGGTACGGTGGTTGATTTGTTTGGAAATTTGGATGAAAAGAATCGAAGGTTGGCGTTAAATGCAATAAAACTTAGATTTAAAATGGAGGAACATGATTTATTGACGTGTAAGTGAAGTTCATTTATGATAACTGTATAAATACAATATTTGAATAGGTGAAAAATGATGGGGATATCAGGAGAGAAACCTCACAATTTAATAAATGGAAGAATAATGCTCAGACACTTTTGTCTGGGCGTTTTTTATTATGTTGCCAAAGCAACGATATCACATTTATTGAAAGGGAGAACGGAATGGAAAAGATAATTTCAAAATTAGAAGCAAAAGACGTAATGCAAAATCTTGTTATTGAGGTATCTGGTAAAATTCTCTTTCTTATGATTGGCTTGATGGTTGGATATTCATTAAAAGTTTGGTTGTTTTGATGTAGGTTGATTTCCTTATCATACAAATTAAATTATCTGCAAATTAATGCGGCCAACAGGATGTTGAATAAAAAGGTGAAATAGTAATCGAATAATTAATGGGAAATTAAAGTCAAAAAGGAGTTGGTATCATGTTACTTTATCATCCGATCCGTAAAACGTATGACGATTTTGATGAAATTTTTGAATACTGGTTCGATGGAAAAGATGGATCATCGATCGAAACTGATAAAGAACTTTCACCTGGAAATGTGGTCATACTTCGGGGGTTGGCAGACTATGCCATAATTATTACAGATGTATGGGAAGAAGACGGCAAAAGATGCTTCTCTCACGATTCCGCAGAGAAAATAGTAGTCCGAGCAAGACCAACGAGAAATAGAGATTTAAACCCATGAAGAAAGCAAGAATTAAAAGAGGGCGAGTAAGAAACCGTAATCTTCCAAGAACAAGGATACGGAATTGGGGCTTAAATAAGATTATCTTAAAACTTGATAGAATAATTGACATTATTGACAGGAGAAGGTGAAGGTGAAGGTTATGGGTAAAAATAATGATCAGGATGAACTAAAGCAACTATACGAAGAAACATTTAGAGAGTTACAGGCATATTTAGAGGAAGGTAAGGTATGGAAGGACTATTCGGTTGAAGAGTTTAAAGAAGAAGTGAAAAAATTTTGGGAAAGAAGTGACGTATGGAAGAAAGCGTGGGAAATGAAGATCTTTAGCGAAGAAAAGTTAGACAGAGATTTTGAGATAATTCGAATGAATGCGAAGCTACTGTTGTTAGATTAACAGTAGTGAAATAAGGACAAAGAAGTTCCATTGGAGAATGGAGGGGATACTATTGAGAATTAAATCCTTTTATGCAACAAAAAACTTTTTATTGATCATGGAATTTGATGATAGCGAATACCGCATTTTAAACATGCAAAGGTTTCTACAAAATGAAGAAGGGTTACTGAAAGATCTAATCAATGATTCGGAACTATTTATGACGGCAGATTTAGACAATATAGCAGGTACGATAAGGTGGTCTAATGGTGTTGACTTTGATCCTGAAATCCTGGAAGAAAACAGTGTTCCTTTGGATGAACTTATAAATAAAGATTGTGAGAAGGATAAAAGGGAAAGGAAAAAAACGACACCAAGAAAGGTTACAAGATTACCAGACGATTACAAATCCGAACTTTCAAAGCAAAATGAGTGGTTAATTAAATTGTTGAATCAGATGCGGAATTAATTGATTTCCATGCCGATTGACAGAAATATGTAAAGTGATGTAAACTTTACTCAAACTTTTTTTAATTTTTTGAAATACATTTTTTAAAAGAAATTTTTAAGGCTGATTTACTTAGAATTACATTTTTGTATAGTTCGATTTTCTACCATTTTAGATTCAAGGGATTAGTATGCTTCTTGAACTAAGTAGTAGTCGAATTATGCAATTACTGTTGCTCTAAGTAAGTCAGTCTTTTTTGTTGTACCTGAAAAATAAACATAGAGGAGATGTAAATAATGAAAATATTAAACGGTTACATGCAGGAAAAAATGGTTGAATTAGGAGGAGATTTAATGATGCTTCAACTTGGGTTAATCATGGGATACTGCATAAAATTTTTGTTATTTTAAATGGAAGTTTTTAATCAGATACTTTTTTACTGGTTATTAGATAATGTAGAGATAATTTGTAAGTAAAAGTTATCTAATTGTCTGATGTATATTCGTTGATAAATAGGGATTTCTTAGATAATAGAGGTATTTAATTCTGTGTTGTTCTATGTTCATAACATGTTTACGTACAAATGTTCCTGTGATATCATGTTGAAAACATAGGGAAATTGAAGGAATCCCCTCTTTAATCATGTTTCTCTGACAACATGGGGATAAAAAGTTTGTTAAAAAGGGAGTGAGTATCGTGGATAAGAAGCAACGACTTTCCTCTTGGTCATTATCTCGTCATAAAATGTTGATGGAATGTGAAATGAAGTGTGCCTTGAACTACTTTATTGCTAAAAGGGGCGAATTTGAAACAAAGCCTCCATTTTTGCAACTTGCATGGCGGTTGAAAAATATGACAAATGTGTACTTGTTGATAGGGGATCAAATTCATCAAAAAATCGATACAGAAATACGAACTCTATTTGAAACTGGGGAAGTGCTGAATCAAACAAAGATAAAAGAAGATTTGAATAACAGAATTGAAGAATTTTATAGTAAGGCTGAAAATGGGCTGGGACTTTGGTATAAAGATCCGAAAGTCAATCCGATGTTATTTGAAATCTATTATAACAGTGGGGTAGACGAGCAATTCAAGCAGTTTATCAGAAGAAAGGTGGATATCTGTGTAGATGGTTTTATAAACTCTCATACCTTAAATGAAAAAATTCATAGCGGTAAGCTACAAATAATGGAGGCAGAGAAATACCGTTCTTTTATATTGGATGATATAAAAGTTAATCTCTCAGCAGATTTGATTTATTTTGATACTGATTGCAATGAATGGGGAATTGTGGACTGGAAATCAGGTAAAGAGAGTGCGTTTGATCCAATACAGCTTTCAATATATGGAATGTACGCAGAATCGATATATGGAGCCGATGTAAATAACTTGATTGTGACAAATGAATACTTAGAAAGTGGCAACAACAAATCCTTTACGGTAGATCAATCTGACTTTAAAGAGGTTATAACACTGATAAAACAAAGTGCTAAGAGAATGATGAAATTAGAGGAAAAGCTAAGTGTACGAGACGAAGAGGTTATGGATGCCTTTAATAAAACTGAAAGTCAAATGGTATGTGAACGTTGCAACTTTAAAGCTATTTGTTTAAAAAACTATCGGGATAGTCATATAAGTGATTTCTTAGTAGGTATTGGCAAGAAAGGGGCAGATAAAGAAATGAACATGGGGGAGTTTGACATTGGATCGATGCGTGAATTGATATATGGGGGGATGCCAGTAGATCCAGAATTAGAGTTTTTTTGTGTAGAAAGGCCGTTTGAAACAGAGGAAAGCTATACATATAAATTAGAAAGAATGTCAGAGTATCTGTCTGAATATTAGTTAGTGAGATTAAAAGATTTTAATTAACAGGGGATTTGTCTTAGTTGAGGGAGCCTTGCAAAAACGCAAGGCTCTTTATGCTTTTCCTCAATGATAAAGCAAATTACAAATGTTTTGATGGCGTTTAAAGAAAAACATAATCACTATATCAATGTATTGAGTATCACTGTTCTCCTTCAAGATTCTACAAGTTACATCAGATTTGAAGTTATCTTTCAATACTAACTATCTATAATATAATGTTCAAAATAAAAAGGAATTTCGCTTAGCGGAATACAGGAGGAATGGTAGGAAATGAAAGAGGAAAGATCTGTGAACGAAAACTTTAGCAGTATGATCTTGTATCTAAGAAAGAAGAAAAATATGAGTTTGAGGGAGGTTTCTGATGTTACAGGAATAGATCCTGCTTATATCCACAAGTTAGAAAAAGGCAAGAGAACATCACCATCATATCCAATTATTGAGAAGCTGGCCCTTGCGTATGGAGTCGATACAGTTGACTTGCTTGAAGTAAGCTCGAATAATTCGGGTAGAAGTACAGTATCACTGGGTCAATTGTTGTTGTCTAACAACTTTACAGTGGATGGAGTAGATGATTTTTCTCCAAGTGCTAAAAAAGCACTATTGGATTTGATTGATTTAATAGTTAGTTTTACATGGGATAAGGAATCAATGTTTGAGGACATTTATGAGGCGATGCATGCGATAGATGATCTTAAACAAGAATTATATGGTTAAAAACAGTTATGAGAAGGGAATGAGCAATTCTCTTCTCTATTTTTTATAGGAGCTGATGTAATGTGAGCAAAAACAATAGTGAAAGAGAGAATATGCTAAATTTATATATTGCTTTACTGAATAAGAAAATAGTAGAGGATATTGTTTCAGAAAAAGTTGAGGAATTAAAGTGGGAAAAATACCATGAGGCCAAGAAAATTGATATTTATGGTGAGGCAGAATCCGAAGAGGGCAAGATTACTATATTTGTGGAGAATCAGATAACGCCTTCAAACATGTCTCACTTGAAATCTGTTAAAACAATTATTCAAAAAGCACCTAATGACAGCAAAATTGTATGGGGTGCATTAAACTTTTCAAGTGATCATTTAGATAATGTAGCGGAAGTGCTTCAAAACCTTACTACTAAACGAATTGAATTCTTTGCCGTTCAGATTAATGATAGTGTTTTGGAGATATTGGATGAATTAAATAAACTGCATGTTTTGAAAGTCATGGATAAATTAAACGCATTAAATGCTGTGGAAATTTACTCCAATACGGTTGATAAGTATGTTAGCAATTGTAGCGGATTAGAGGGTGAAAATTTCTATAAGGGATATTCGAGGGAATCTATCAGGGAAAAAACAAATGCCTATATTCTTAACGAATTAAGAGAAAGGGTAAAGTTTCCCAATTTATTCAGAGAGAAAAGAACATTAGATGATAATAAAATTCGGTTTGGTGGAGGTAGAGAGGAAGTGAATTTTGAATTAATTTTCAAAGATCGATACGAGAATTCCATGGTCAGTTGTCAATTTTCAAAAATGACGGATTCTCTTTATAGAGAATTGGTAAAACGAAAGCATGTTTTCGAATCTAAGATAGGAAAGAATGTTATTTGTGATAATGTAAATAGAAGAATCCTAACTCATGTTAATGAGTATGAGCATAAGTTCGATAAGATTGACCAATTGGTTAATTTGATGGATGAATATATTTTCTATTTATCAAATTACACCTTCTATTTTGGTAAGCCTATGCAAGATGAAATGTGGGAGCAACATAAAGAAGGATTGCTAAAAGGATAAATTGATATCTAACTGTGATTAAAACCGTCATAAGACGGTTTTTTTATTAGCTGAAAAAGGGTGTTTTGCGTTTAAGTATAATCCAGAGCGGGATTTTCCCAATTAACTAACAATTCAATTGTATTATTGGTAAAATAAAGTCAGGATATTCCTAACGTTAGGAGGAGAGGTAATTGGGTACAAAGAACGGATTAACATTAGATGAATTGTTTGAAATGCATGCCTTTAAGCCAAACGAAGGGCAACGAGAGGCAATTTTATCATTAGATGGGCCACTATTCCTAATGGCAGGGCCAGGTTCGGGCAAAACAAGAGTCCTTTTATGGAGAACTGTAAATGCCATTGTTTTTCATAATGTACAACCTGAAAAAATCTTTTTATCTACATTTACAGAAAAGGCCGCAAAGCAGTTAAAAGATGGATTACAGACCATATTAGGAGCAGTTACCAATGTTACGGGAACACCTTACGACATCTCAAGAATGTATGTTGGTACAGTTCATTCACTATGTCAAAAGATTATTGGTGATAGACGGTTTATAAAAAATCGTACAAGGGTAAAACCGCCGATTCTTATGGATGAATTAGACCAATATTTTTACATAAATTCAAGTTCATTTTGGAGGATGGTTGAAGAATTGCTTCATGTAAAAGAAGAAGAATGGCGAGCGGAAATAAAACAATACTTTGGTAAGCGTTCGGAGTCACGTCATGAAACAACTTTATCCATTATTTCAATTTTTAACAGGTTTTCAGAAGAAAACTTATCAATAGACGTAATTAAAGAACATGCAATGATTAAACAAAATGATCCGTTGCTTCATATTGCTAAGTTATACGAATGGTATAAGCAGAAACTTCATACCTCAAATATGGTGGACTTCTCTCTTTTACAACAAAGAGCATTGGATCAACTACTTGAAAGTGAGCATGTAATTAATGAATTTGAACACGTTGTTATTGATGAATTTCAGGACACAAATCGAATTCAAGAACAACTATTCTTTCGATTAGCCAAGGGATATAAGAACCTTTGTGTAGTTGGAGATGATGACCAAGCCTTGTACCGCTTTCGTGGAGCTACAGTAGAGAATTTTGTTCAATTTCCACAACGTAGTCGGCTTTACTTACAAACACCGCCAAAGGAAATCAAGTTAAATATTAATTATCGTTCGAAAAAACAAATTGTATCAACATATACGAATTTCATTGACAAGGTTAGTTGGGTACGGGAAGACGGTGAAGGATACTATAGATTACATGATAAAGATATCCAGGCACATAACCAGGATAATGATATTTCTGTTATTACAACTACACCAGCAAAGTCTGAGGATGTGGCAGAGGAAATTGCTCAATTTGTAAAAAAACTCATTGATGAAAAAAAGGTTGAAGATCCCAACCAAATTGCATTTCTATTCCCTGCATTGAAAAATAATCAGCATGTAAAACGAATGAAGAGAGCTTTAGAAAAGGAAGGAATTAATGTATATGCTCCAAGGGCAGGGCGATTTTTAGAAGTAGAAGAAGCTAAAGCTATGTTTGGTATTTTGACAAAGGTATTCGGAAAGCCTGCACGTCAAGATTTCTCTGGTGCATACAAAGATTATCATGATTGGTTAGATGTTATTGAAGAAATAGTAAAAGAACTTTTGCAAAAAGATGAACGATTAGAGCGGTTTGTCAATGTAAAGATAGAAGAACTTAAAAGATGTAAAGAGGATTATATCCGATTATTGAAAACGTTAAATGATAATGGATGGTCATTGCACGATACATATGTCCCTCAGACACATAAAAGAATGCTCTCTAAAACACCAATGATTTCCCAACAAACAATTAGAGGATTAGGCTCAGGGAGATTAGATAAAATTATTGAACAAAGAATAAAAGAAGGTAAGCCATTTAGCCTACAATATATTCTCAATCGGGCAACATCGGTTGATTGGAACATCTTAGACTTGTTTTATCGTATATGTGGATTCCCATATTTTTCACAGATGTTTAAATTAGCCGAAATTGGTTCAGATGAAGGGCCAATTTGTAACCTCTCTATGATATCAGAATACTTGTCCCGCTATATGGAGCAATCAAGATCCGTTATAACAGGTGCAAGGCTAATTGAAGATCACTTTTCAAATGACTTTTTTGGTAGATATGTGTACGGTCTTTTTAGAGTAGGTGAAACAGAAGTTGAAAATGAAGAGACTCCATTCCCTAAAGGTCGTGTACCGTTCTTGACTATTCATCAGTCAAAAGGTTTGGAGTTTCCATATGTTATTCTTGGAAATCCAGGAAAGAAAAATAGAGGTGTACCAAGAGCCGAAGAGATTGTTAGACCATTAGTTGAAGGTGATAATGAGCCGTTGGAGCGAGTTCCAGAATTTGATACTATGAGATTGTTCTATGTTGCTCTTTCAAGAGCTGAAAAGATGTTAATAATATCAAATTTACGGGGTGCGGGTCAAAAGGTTGAGCCTGCATTTAAACAATTGCTGGAAGAGATGAAATATCCTTTAATCCCAAACGTAAAAATATCGGATATGCCAAGGGTTGAAGTTAAAGAAGATGAAATACCTAAAGTGTATTCATATACAAGTGACTATTTGCTCTATTTAAAATGTCCAAGAAACTATATGGTTTTCAAAAAGTATGGATTTGTTCCGTCACGTTCCCAGACGATGTTATTTGGTAGTCTTGTTCATCAAACCATTGAGGATATCCATAATAGAATCATTTCTTTAAGAGGTGATAGAAGTGAATAATGATGAAATGTTACAATTTATCGAGGAAGCATTCGAAGAGAATTATGAGCTACTTAGGTTAGAAGGGGGACACTCCCTCTCCCCTCATGTTAAAAAATTAGCTTTGGAGCAAGTAAAGCATTATTGGAAAAAACTTCGGAATCTTGCTGAGAACGTTTCGGATACTGAGGTCAGATTAACGCTTCCTCAACAAAAGACACCTACGGGAAAGTCTTATACTATTCAGGGTGTTGTTGATGTTGTTAAAGAAGATGATAAAGTAGTCATGTATGATATCAAAACCCACGATGTGGATTTTGTTAGGAGTAATAAGAAGGACTATGAAGGACAACTGAACATTTATAGTCACATTTGGCAATCTATCCGAGGACAAAGATTGGATGGTACATCTATCATTGCCATAGGAGAGACTGATAATTTAAAAAAGGCAAAACAAAGAGCCTCACAATCAAATAATGAAAAGGTTTTAGAAGAGGCTATTGAGGAATGGAATCCAGAAGTTCCAATTCAATTGGAAACGGAACAAGTGGAAGAGTATATTGAGGAATTTGGCAAAGTGGTTGATATGATTGAAGGTTATCAATTCTGCCCTCCTCCTGTAGAGAAACTACATTCCAAAGTCCAAGACAACAAAACGTTTGCAGTACACGTTTGTCGAAACTGTGATGCCCGATTCTCCTGTGAATCATTTAAAGAATATGCATATACATCAAGTCGTGCTAAAAGTAATTTTTTAGCTTTTTATGACGATCTTGGCACAGAACATGAACGGGTAGAGGTAATTGAAGCGAATTTAGATGATCAACGGTTTGATTAGAAAGAGAATAACTAAAGTGTTGGAGGGTAAAAAATGGATTCATATATTGAACAAATATTATCTACAAATATGGGAACAAGGAAAGAAGCTATAAAAGGAATTGTTGAAGATCCTAATAACAAGCAATTTATCGATGAGTTAAAGAAAATTTTAGAAACAGGGCCCACGTATGCAAAATTAGACGCTTTATCTGCATATGGGAGGATAATTGATAAAGAGGATATAGATTACCTTTTAACTTTTCTCAAGCATAGGGATTGGCATATGAGGATTGAAGCTATTAGATGTTTGTGTAGTTTATTAGGCGAGGATGCAATTGAATTAATAACTCCATTCTTGGAAGATAAGGCATATGGAGTTAGAAGTGAAGTTCAGGAACTTATTAATAAATATCAAAAAAGTTTATAGGGACTTTTTTTAATTAGAGACAAATTTAGTAGAGAGTTGAGGTGGAGTTTCTTGTCTATTGAGGAATTAAAGAAAGAACAAAATGAAGGTTATAAAGAGAAAATTCTAAAATTGAAAGAATTATTTCCAGAGGCATTTTCAGATAATAAATTGAACCTTGAAATTTTAAAAGCGGAAATTAACCAAATTGATGATGAATTAGTCGAGGATTCTTTGGATGAATTTTATCAGTTGCAGTGGGAAGGTAGAAATGAGGCAAGGAAACTCGCATTCGTTCCCCCAGAAGGAACCCTAAAGATTATAGACGGTGAGGGAATACAAGAAGAGCAAGCAAAAAATGTTTTTATCGAAGGTGATAATTTAGAGGTATTACGTATTTTACAGAATAGTTATAAAAATAGAGTGAAGTGTATTTATATTGATCCTCCATATAATACTGGATCAGATTTTATTTATAAAGATGATTTTAAAGAATCGCTTGAAAAGTATTTGCTAAGAACAGGGCAAACAGATGAACAAGGGTTATTAACAAGTAATCCAAAGGCGAGCGGTAGGTTTCATGCAAATTGGTTAAGTATGATGTATCCAAGGTTGAAGTTAGCTCATAATTTACTAAGTGATGATGGAGTTATATTAGTTAGCATAGATGAAAATGAGCAACCTAATCTAAGGAAGTTAATGGACATGATTTTTGGAGAAGAGAACTTTGTTGCAGAGTTTATTTGGCAGAAAAAGAAAGGTGGAGGTAATGACTCCATATTTGTTGCAGTAGAGCATGAATACGTTGTGCTTTATGCTAAGAGTGTAAGCAAATTACAACCATTTTACGAACAATATTCAGATGAATATTTGAAAAGATACAGTGAAGAGGATGATTTGGGGAGATTTTATTGGGATACCTTTAAGAGAAAGTCAGGGAAGCAATATTATCCAATTACCTGTCCAGATGGAACAATTCTTGAATATGATGATTACGGGAATAAAATAAGTTGGTTAAGGTCGCAAGATAGGTTTAATAAAGATGTTGAAGATGGAGAAATTAGGTTTGTTAAGAAAGAAGACGGTTGGTCAATTCATTTTAAACAGAGATTACCAAAAGGGAAAAAACCTCGTAGCATACTGATTGATAAAGGTAACACAAGCAGTGGTAGTAATGAGCTTCTTGAATTATTTGGAAGGAATATTTTCCCTAATCCAAAGCCCGTAGAATTAATAGAGTATTTTATTAGCTTTTTAACAAAAGAAGATGACATTATTTTAGACTTTTTTGCAGGATCAGGAACCACTGCACATGCTGTCTTTGAAGCAAATAAGAAGGATGATGGAAAAAGAAAATTTATTTTAATACAAATACCAGAAGAAATTGACGATGTAGAGTTTAGTAACATTGCTGAAATATCTAAGGCAAGGATTCATAAATCTATTGAAAAATTAAATGAGGAAGATGGACAGGTAGACAGAGGATTTGCTGTTTATAAATTAACTAAGACACACTTGAGAAAATGGAGTAAATATGAAGGAAATGACCTTTCAGAACTTAATCAAAACTTGGATTTATTTACTTTAGCACCGTTTACAGATGATGCGGATGAACAGGATATCGTAGTTGAATTTATGCTTAATCAAGGTTATCCACTTGACAGTAATATAAAACAAGAAGGTTCCTTATGGATTATTGCACATAACAAGTTAAAGTTACTTCCATTATTGATATTTCTTGAAGAAGAATTGGATGAATCATTGCAACAAAAATTACTAAGTGATTATGAAAAATCTACACTTATATGTCTTGATAGTGCTTTATCAAATGAACAAAAAATTATTCTTAGTGAGAGATTGAACGTTAAAACAATTTAATGGAGGTGAACTAAATGGCGAAGAAACTAACGCTTCAATACGATCCTGACCAATCGTTCCAATTAGATGCCATTTCCAGTGTTGTTGATTTGTTTGAAGGAGTACCTTATCAGGAACAAATTGACTTGCCTCCTGGCACAATGAACGACGTTACTCCGAACTTTTCACCTGATGAATTCTTAGATGAAATTTTGTTATTCGAGAATTTACAGATGATTCAAGAACGAAATAATGAAGAAAATCGTGGTAGCGAATTGGAATTCTCCGATGACTTGTTTGTTGATGATGGAATGGTACTGGAGGTAGCGGGAAATGACTCGATACGTGTACCCCATTTTACGGTTGAAATGGAGACGGGAACGGGTAAGACCTATGTTTATTTGAGAAGTTTGTATGAGTTAAGGAAGAGATATGGCTTTTCGAAATTTATTATTGTTGTTCCAAGTGTTGCGATATATCAAGGTGTAATAAAGTCTCTAAATACAATGAGAAATCACTTCCGTCAACTGTATGATAATCAAGATGTAACGGTTATTCCTTATGATAGTACAAAATTAGGAGAATTGAATACTTTTGCAAATAATACTGATTTAACTGTAATGGTTATGACAATCGATGCATTTAATAAGGCAAGTAATAATATTTTTAAACATACAGAAAAGTTACAAGGTGAGTGGAAGCCTTATGAGTATATCCAGGCAACAAGACCAATAATGATTTTAGATGAAGCACAGAATTTTGAAACGACTAAGGCAAAAGAAGCAATACGTACACTAAAGCCTCTATTTGTACTTAGATATTCAGCGACACATCGGGAAACTCCCAATTTAGTTTATCGTTTAACTCCGATTGATGCTTTTAGGAATAATCTTGTTAAGCAAATTGAGGTAATTGGGATTTCTGAATTGGGCAATCTTAATGAGGGTATTCTACGTTTGTTAGAGATAAAAAGAAAACCACTTTCAGCTATAGTTAGGGCTTTGGTGTTGGAAAAGGGACAGTTGGTTGAAAGAGATATTACGTTAAAACAAGGTGACGACTTATTTAATAAAACAAAGAATCGTGATTATGAGCAATTTATTGTAGATGACATTAGGTACGGCAAACAAGAGGAAGAACAAATTGTATCGTTTGAAAATGGGATTACTTTGTCAGTGAGCGATTCAATGTTATCAAAGGAGAGTATCTTTAGATCTCAAATTGAAAGAACCATAAGTGTACATATGCAACGACAACAAGCATTGAAGTCACAAGGAATAAAGGTATTATCTCTGTTCTTTATTGATAAAGTTAAAAATTATACTGCACAAGATGGGATGATTAAAAGACTGTTCGATGAAAGTTTTGAACGTTTAAAACTCCATTACGATGAATTTAAAGCCTTATCTGCACTGGATGTAAGGCAAGGTTACTTTGCAAAGCCTAAAGCAGATTCTTCTGAAGAGGAAGCTGTTGATACTGAGGGCAAAAACCAAAAACAACGTGAAATGGAAAAACAAGCATTTGAACTAATAATGAAGGATAAGGAACGGCTCCTAAGTTTTGATGAACCAGTTTCTTTTATCTTTGCTCATTCGGCCTTGAAAGAGGGATGGGATAATCCAAATGTATTCCAAATTTGTACACTAAACCAAACAAGTTCAACAATGAAAAAGCGTCAAGAAATTGGGCGTGGATTACGACTGGCTGTTGATCAGGAAGGTAAAAGAGCTGAAAATCATAATATAAATGTACTAACTGTCGTGGCTAATGAGCAGTATGAATCATTTGTTTCACGATTACAGCAAGAATATATTGAAGATGGAGTGGATGCACCACCAACTCCAAAGACACCAGAACCAAGTGAGGTAAATCGCAAGGACACTATTTATAAGTCAGAGGAGTTTACCGAATTTTGGAGAAAACTTAACAAAAAAATGTCTTATAAAGTATCGGTTGATACAGAAAAACTTATTGAACAATGTGTTGAAAAGATCAATAATGCCAAATTCCCATCACCTCTCATTGAGGTTTCAAAAGGCCGCTTCATTATGTGTGAATATAAAATTTCGCTCGTTGCACTTGAGGAAGAGCGGGCAAAGTTAAAAATTCAAATGGAGGATACAAGAGGGAGTAAGATTGAAAATGAGATTTATGTAGAAGCAGACGATGACCTCAAGAAAGTAACGAAAGATGAAAAATTACGAGGTTTTAAAGTCCTTCATATGGGTGAAATATATGGTGAACCATATGTGAAATTCACTAATGAAATTACTGTTAAAAAGTATGAACCGTATAAGTTTCAAACTGAGAAAGCTGAAAAACCAAAAAAGCAGGTTGAGCAAGCAGAAAAGTCAACCTATCCAATTCCAGACTTCATTACTCGTACAGCCAATGAAACAAATTTAACAAAAAAGACAATAGTGGAGATTTTTAAACGAGTTACTAAGGAACAGAAAGAAAAGATTTTCTATAATCCTGAAGGTTGGATTTCAGAGTTTTTATCTCAAATTCGTATCACTTTAAGCGATCATATTGTTGATAATATTGAATTTGAAATTGACGATAACACTGAGGTCTATGATTTAGATGAACTTTTCCCTGAGATGGTTAAACAGCCTCAACGTGAACTGATTGAGGCAGGGAGAGCAGGTTTATATGATAAGGTACAGGTAGACTCAGACGTAGAGCGTGATTTTATTGAAAATCAAATCAAACCCGATGTTGAAAAAGATAACACCATCCTTTACTTCAAGTTTCCGCCAAAGTTTAAGATTCTTTTACCGAAAATAATCGGAAACTACAATCCCGATTGGGCAATTGTAAGAAACTACGATGGTAAATTGAAACTCGAATTAGTAAGAGAAACAAAAGGTGGATTAAAACTTGAAGAGCTTCGATTCCCACAAGAAAAACGTAAAATCTTATGTGCGATGAAATATTTTGATAAGATTGGTGTTAGTTATCGAGTTGTTACTTCTACAAGTCATGATTGGATGGATTTAGAAGAGTCTAAGCAGTTGAGCTTTAAAGAGAGTTAAATCATTGGTTTAGATCAAATAATAAAAAAGAAATCTGGTATCTGGGATTTCAAAATGCTAAAGGGAGACTATATACAGTCTCCCTTTTCTAATGAAAATTAGAACAATTGGTTTAGCAAATCTATATCCTCACTCCGTTGATTATCCTCATTTAAAGTTGTTACTTTATTATCGGGAAGCTGATTTAGAGGTAGATTACCTGCAAGAAGCGTTTCAATTACAACTTTACGCACTTCATCCTGAATAAAAGTATCTTGTGTATTCTCTTTATTCATATCTGCTTTTACTAATCCACAAATATAATCACTGACATTCTCTTTGTTATCTTTTAAGTGGTTTAAAAAGACGTAGACATCATGATATTTTCGTTTAAAGCTAATGGAGAGTTTACGATTTGACAATGGTCTTTGCCTCTAATACTTTGAAAAAGGATAAGACGTTAGCAAATTGAGGGTTTGGAGCGATAATAGCGAAGGGAAATTGCGAAAGAAAATCTTGTAGAAGTATTGAACCGCCTCCAACAAAAACAACAGATGTGTTTGAAAAGGAAATCTTTCGGCTTTTTGCATAGTTAATGACCATTTGTACGTGATTTTCAATCATTTTTTCAATAATGTCTTTACTTTCGACTTGTTTGACTCCATCTAAATAAAGATACTTTTCTTTAAAAATTTGTTCAACAACATCATCAGCAATCATCGTGCCATATTTACTACTTAGTGTTTCGGCAATTTTCCCACGCAGAATGTTGATACCAAGCGTACTGACAGCCATTTTATCATACTGCGGTACAAGGTTAGTTAGTTCCAGGTAATTCACATTAAGACTGCCGATATCAATTATTAAAACCCTCTTATCCCTGTATTTATCCATATTCTGATAGACATTACCAAGACCTTCGGGAAGTAAAAAGATGGTTTGAATACGAAATGTGAACGGTTTTCCATTAACGCTCATTGCAATTAGTTGACCATTATTTCTTAGGTATTCAGCAAACTCTGTTTTTTTCTGTTGGGACTTATATAAACTTAGGGGAATATTTACGGAGAGGTTTATTTGGGCAAAGGCAATAGGCTCTTTCGACTTTTCAGCTTGTTCAAGAAGCCTTGTTATTGCTAAATAAATGGATAATCTGTGACTGTGATTCTGTTTACTTAACTCAAAGTCGGTATTATCGCCGACCATATCGCCTACCAGAAAACTCCTTTCCTCATACTCTACATGAAAGCTATTTAATGCAATTTCAGTACCAAGATCATCTATTTCTATGACACTATTTTTAAATTTACTAAGGTGTAACGTGCCATCAAATTTACCGACATATTTACACTCGGATTTTCCGCAATCGATGGCAAAGTTAAACTTTTTGTTCATTGTTAATTCCTCCTTTTTAGTAGTTTCTTTATTCTATTTAATAGAGTGCGAACTTATAACACAATATCGCACTTTTTTTGTCGAAGAAGTTCTTATAAAGTACGATATTGTCTCACTATTTACAGTGTGTAATTTAATCGTTGGATGTGCAATTATGCTAAAGTCAGGACATTTGAAATGAAATTCCTCGATAAATAGCTCTTTTTGTTTTTCCTTCTTTGTCTTTTAGAACACTTCCATTTGAGTATTTGAGAATATCATCGTTAAACTGTGGCTGTGTTTTAGCTTGCAGTCCATTCATTTTACATTGGGATTTATATGCGTTGTATAAGTCTTGGCTATAGCATCTTGTTTCAAAGTTTAGTTCGCAATAATTTTTCATAAACCACAGAACACTATCATTATTCATTTTATATTGATCAAGGATTTGATCTGCTACCACACTCCTTGAGAACTTGAAGTCGTTTTTCAGTAAACGGTATAAACCCTGTAACGCCCATTGAACAATACCGTCTTTTTCCTTTTTTAATTTTTGGATAAGGTTGGAATCAATTTGATCAGATGGAACTTGGTTTACAAAGGGAATAAGGATGATTCGGCGATAAAAGGCATCCGTTCGGTCTACATTATTTGAAGGAAGTTGATTACAGCTAAATACAAGACGTGCCTTATTTTTAAAGGAGAATATCTGTTGGTTTTTGAATTGGGCATTAATTGTGTCACCGCCTGTAAGAGCTTTGAAGTTTGCGGTATCTTTCAATGAGGTAGCAGGTAAGTCGCCAAAAAGATTGACTAACTTTCCATAAAGAGTAGCAGGTTGAAACTTATCCTCTAAACCTTGCCATGAAACATTACTAATGTTGTTGTTCCCAATGATCATCTCGATAATCTGTAAGAAAGTAGATTTACCTGTACGGCCAGGGCCGTAAAGGATAAATGCCTTTTGAGCCTGAGTGTTTGGAATCAAGAGATAACCGAGTAATTCTTGGGCAAGAGGAAGGGTATCATCATCAAGAATTTGAGACAAATACGTTTGGAAGTTAGGAGCTTCGGAAGAAAGGTCGTAGTAGCAATCCATTTGGATAGAGGATAGGTGTTGTGGAGTGTGTGGGGAAAACTCCTTAGTATAGACATTCAAAATACCGTTTTTAAAGTTAATGAGATGATTTGATGCTTCTCCATTTAAAATATGATCTGGATGGTGGCTTAGGATTTTGAGGAATTCCTCTGTGTCTTTTAGGTGTGTGGGTTTCACATGACGTTTCAAGAGGTTTCGTTGAATTATGCTTTTAACTTCTTGCGTGGTAAGTTCTTTATAAATTCCTTTATTATATTGGTAATACTTACTATTTGAATAGATGATGGATTCGGTATTTGAAAGATGCTCTGCAAGAACTGCGGGAGTAAACGATAGCTTTCCATTATCACCAGTCACATACCAGGGAGGCAACGAGTCCGTTGGTTCTAAAAAGCGTTGGTTGTCAATGAAATCTTTCTTGGAGGAAGGATTAAGTGCTTCCCTCAATATTATCTCTCCATAGGTATTTCCTCTATAAAACTCATTATCCCAACTTTTTCTAAATAACTTCGAGGAACGAAAGGTTGCATCTACTAACTCTTTGTTATTGTTTGTAGCAATTCCAAGAGCAGTGCAAAGTGCTAAGTCTGCTTCCAAATGTGAGTCATAATATGGCTTCCAAATCCCTTCGAACAAATCCATTAATTTAGAACCTTGCTCCATTTTGCTAAGGTATTCAATAATTCCTTTTTTGGAGGGGATTGGCTTAGCCGATTTTTGATTAGGGAGCTTTTCAACACCACAGAAATACTTGTTGTAAATTTGTACTAATTCTCTTGTGGAGTCAGTAATTTGTAAATTTCCATACATAGCGTCACCTGTTAGTGAAAGGATTCCATTATCTAAGAGTTCAATGCCATATAGTGGCTTATTTTGATTGCCAGACGGAAGTATTCCTTCACAAATGATTTGAAGATTATCATTATCGTATTCTGTATAACTGTTAATCTGATTTGTAATCTCCATACCAAGTTGGTTTAATTCACCTTGGTAATTTAGGCAATCTTTTATGATTACAGCTACAAATGGATCATCTTTTGTCATAACAAACCCCAATACATCTAAAGAGTTTGAATCTGCAATTTTACAGGCCTTTTCGAATGATAATAATTCTAATTGAGTGTTGTTTTGCAAGGATTCTTGGGATTTTTGATTGGAAAGTAAATCGTTCTCCCCATTAAGGATAATCCATTGGTTCCTTTTTTTTAATTGATCTGGAATATATTTGCGTAATTCCTGTTGCATTTTGTATTCTCCTCCTTGTATTAATGATTACAACCTAATCATACAAGAGGTCAAGAGGAAACTATATAGCAAACCTGCTCTATCGTGTTCGAGCAACGATTTGTGGTTTTACTTATAAATTTGTAAAGAGAGAACTTCCCCTTTGTGAATTTTGGATAAATGTAAGTTCATCAATGTATATTGAATTTTGTTGTATTCATGTGGATGGATTGCACTTTCAGTAAAGCAAATTTTAATGGAAAGCTGACGCTTTTGAAATCACCAGCAATATGTAAAGTTCGAAGGATAGTATGCTATTTTGGCTTTTGCAAATGACTGAGGGGAGGGGGTAAATTAACTTATTTCAAATGTTATTTGTATTATTGTTTTATATTGTAGAGAAATTTTAAACTACCTCCCCTTTGTAGTTTGTGCTGTTTAATATACCCCTGTATGCATTACGGAATATGGTTTTCCAAGGGGATATTGGGAAGAACAGGGAGAGTTCACACCAAAGCAACGCTTTGTGATTACCATTGTCATTTAAGGGCTTTTGAAGTACGGTGTGGAGATTTACAACAGTGCCAGTAATGAAATTTCCATAAAATCCCTTATATAATAAGCATGATGCTTGCTAACCCCAGTGTTATGTTTTACATGAATGTACGCATACCACCCATAGAGATTGCTTCACAGAGCGTTAGCGATGATTAAAATTTATTCTTGTAGGGTTGAAGACAGTTACCTATAGAAACTACTATGAAGGGTTCTACTTAATACCTTTTGCGGCCGCAAACGAAATTGCATAGTTCCTTATAGAGTTTGCAAGGAAATTACTCGCAAAACCCTTGATAATATTGCTTGACAGCAACAATCAATTTTTTTGCGTTGCATATATAGGTTTATGTTTTGACCAAGTTGAATTTTTACTCAACAAAGCACTATTATTTTTAAAAGACCAGGATACTCCATAAAGGTTATCATTTGCGGGCATTGGAAAAATTTAATTGCATCAATGTATTTGAATGTATATGTTGCAGTTACGTTTCAAGGTTAGTTTTGTTATTCTATAGTTATGACATGGCATTTTCATGGTGCTTATTAATGTAAGAAGGGAGCATCAGCATGATTGAACAAGATGGAATGTTTAGCGATATTGTTAAACGAGAGCGAAATAGGCAACAATTAACATTAAAAGAGCTATCAGAAAAAACGGATGGTAAAATTAACCCTTCGTATATCAATCGAATTGAAGGTAATAAGCAAAGTAATCCGAGCTTTGAAATAGTGTGTGAATTATGTGAAGCCCTAAATCTTAATATAAATGAAGTCTTTAAATCATTTGGCTATAGTTCGCTTATTAGGGACTACGATCAGGATGCAGTATTTTCCATTGATGATGTGATACATTTACATAAGATTAAACTTCCAATTGACTCAGAGTGTCAAGGTGAGTTTTCGGAAAATGAAAGACTTATAAATAAGGAAGAGCAAGAACAATTAATCAAAATGATCTATGGAATTTTTGAATATGGTTTGGCAAAGGAAACGGACTGTATGGATAAGCTGGTTTCCATATTCAAACAATTATATGTGTTTCGGGAAATGCAACAAAAAAGTCAATTTCGAGTTAATACGTTCGATGTCCAGGAAATGGATATAACATATACAATTGAATTTGATCAGAGTGTAAAGAAGCATATTTCTAATCTGAAAGATTGGGAAGAAGCATTAATGGATGCGATTTATAATTATGGTGGAATGCTACGTGACCTTCCAAGCGGTATTTTAACATTACCTATTGATTACCAAGATTGGATTGTTCAGAAAAATAAAAATGTCATAACAGTCCTATTTAAGAAATCAGATATAATCTCGTTATAAGAATGTCTTTAGAACTGAGTGATCCTCAGTTCTTTTTTTATGGCATTTTATAGTGAGAAAACTTTTTAATGTGGTTGTTAGGGAAACTCCATTAATATTATTTAGGCAATAAAAAATATTTCATTGACCAAATGAAATAAATATATTAATATAATACATGTAAACAACAACTCGAAAAGGCAGGAGGAACTAAAATATGAAAAGTTTAATTTTAGTAGAAGGATGGGCAACAACTAAGGAGTCTTATAAAGGGAAGTATCGAAATGAACAAGGATTTGGACTTTCGGGATTTTACAGAAGAGACTATAAGGAAAATCATGAAATGGTAGTTATGAGCAATGGCCACTCGTTATGCAGATATAAATATCCAAGGGGAATTAACATTCCTTTTCATTCGCCGATGGTGAGCTGGATGAACTTGACGTTCTGTGGAGGATATGGCGTTCTATTAGAAAATGGAGAATATGCAGGAAGTAATATGCGACTCTTTGAGACAGTTGCTAATGGATTAAAACCGATAGGCTTTATTATCGTTAAAATCAATGATCTTGAAGAGATGATTGATAAAGTTAAGCAAAGCGGTCTTCGCTATGAAATAAGTAAGATTTGGACAGGTGATTACGAGATTGGATTGGCAAATCAAGGGGAAGTTAAAAAATATTTTGATCTTAACAAATTGGTCAGTTCCTATCGTTTATACAGTGACCGAATAGGCTATGATCTTCTTACGCCAAAGGATGAAGAAAGTCTACTGGAAATCAATGAATTAGAATTAGCCTATTTCATAAAAGGCTTTGATTATGCCAGTTCCCAAAAGAAGAATTGGGAGCATGTATTAACGGGATTGTTACTTGGATTTCCTATAGAGTCAACAGTTGCTCTATTAATTGGTCAGATTTATTAGAGTGAAAAGAAAGATTCATCTACAGTGTATAAAGATCCCCCAATAACATGTAATCCATCTGTATCCTAAAACAATTACTACGAAAAACATCTACAAAATAATTAAACCGCAAGCATATCTCTATTTTACTCCCTACAAATTCCAATGATCAATTAAAACAAAGGCTACAAAACAACTCTCATAAGTGTTAAACAGCCGATTATTAACTAAAAAAGTCCATTCTTATTCAGGTTAGTGTAACTGCTAAAAGTGGCATTATTGCCTGTTTGGATTTAGGCGTTGCTAAAGGTGAATATCTGGAATTAGTGAAAGGAACATCGAGGTAAGCCATATCAATGCCATACTAAAAAACTATCATCAGTAAAAAGGAGAATTGAAATGTTAAATATTACAAGAGAATTAGTATCGAAGATTCAGTCTAACGAAAAAGAGCTTGCAATAATGGATCAAGAGATATTCGAGATTGAAAAAGAAAACTTGAAGGAAGTAATCGAGTATGCCAAGCAGGGATTGCCTTTCGTACCCATTTACGAGGATTCGTTTGAAAAAGATGGATATTTATTCGAGGAGGAATACTTCGTCAGAGAAAGTGGGGCAATTCTTAAAGGAATAAGTGTTTTTAAAATAGAAGAATTTTACGAGGAAACGGAAGAGGTTGTCCGAGAATTAAACACAGAATTATTTCTATTAGAAGATGGTAGTTTTAAAGCCTATCATACAACTTATGAATCATATTATTGTGAAGACTGCGATTCAATGCATTGTCATTCCCATCGGGTGATTTCAGATGAACAGTTAATCAACAGAAATAATATTGGTAGTGTAATTCACAACATTGTTAATATGTTGAAAAAAAGAGCTTCATTTTTAGAAGAAAGGAAAAATGAGCGGATGTCGAAATTGGAAAATCTAAAAATGGCCCAATGATAAAAGGGGCTTATCTGGATTTCCTCCAAAAAGTCACTAAAGGAACATCGAAGCGTATGAGAAGCACCACTCAGCATCTTGTAGAGTGGTGTGTTAAGGAAGAATTGGCTCCTATACTCAATGACAAAGTAGGAGCCATGCCTTATCCCTTAGAAATAAAATAATAACCATGAATTGAAAGGGGTGAAATATGTATGAACATCTTAGTAGACAGAACACAAACAAAGTATAGAGATGCAAGAGAAAAATCCTGCTACAACATTCTTGATATTGAATACCTATTAAAGACATTAGCCTGTGAAGGATTGATCTGGTGTCTTCAAGGCATATTCGATTTAACAGAAGCAGAAAAAGTTTTAATTGACCATTACCTATTAAAGTATAGGGAAGTTCAAGTATATGATAATGCTTCTTAATAACACATAACCGATTAGGAGGATGACTATAATGGAACAACTGAAAGACTTATACTTGCGAGATGTAAGGAGAACTACTGTTTATGAGAAAGCATTGCAATTGGTGGTAGAGGTTAAGGAGTTTACTAAGACACTACCATGGGAGGAAAAGGATGTAATTAAGAATCAGATATGGAAATCAATAACATCTGTGTTGGCTAATTTGAGTGAAGGAAATGGGCAGATGTATTCTAAAAAAGACCTACAGTTTTTAAATATTGCTCTTGGGTCAGCGGCCGAGACGCAAACTTGGTTTGAAATAAGCTATAGATGCGGATATTTAGATGAATTGGCATTTAAAAACTTTGACGAAAGGCTTGTTGAAATCCGTAGAATGATTATTGGAATGATGAAAAAAGTAATAAACTCCTAAAGTTTCCCCAATGAAGTTCTTCAATTAATGACCTCTCTATCAAACGTAATTTCACGACAATATTAAAACTCACAGTCTGGAGGAATAGCATGCAAATGAATGATAAGTTATATTTGCCAGATTATCATAATTTGATAGTTTATCAGAAGGCAATGAATTTAGTTGATTCAATTAAAGTGCTGAGAGAAAAGCAACCGCTAATAGAGCAACAAAGACTTTGGAAATTAGCGACATCAATTCCCATAAGAATTGCCTATGGGAATAGTCAGTTGTATGAAAATCAGAAAAATTATTCTATGAAAATGGCATTGAACTCAGCAAGGCAAGTTAATGAGTTGCTAAGATTGGCTACAAATGAAGGAGTCATAGATCGAAAGGATTCTCAACAATTGACTGAAAAGGTTGTAGAAGTATGCAAGATGATTTCAGGAATGATAAAAAAAGGGCAAGCAATTACAAGTGATGGAGGAGGAAATGATAATGATGATTAATGAGTTAATTCGAAGGTATCTCTGAGAAAACTGTCAGGAATCTGTAACATTTGGTTTTTATTCTACTTTAAACTGTTTTATCAATTTGTCGATAAATATGTACGAGAGCGTTTTTAATAAGTTGACACCAAGGGAGAGACAGTAATGCTATTCTTATATCACGCTACAAAAATGAGTAACTACAGAAAGATTTGTTTGGATGGTAAACTTAAAACAAATGCAGAGGGACTCATATATTTTACAACTCAGGAATCTCATAGTGTTGGTTGGATTGATCTTAGAAATTATGAAGGGGAAGATATTGTTTGTTTCCGTATTAATGCTTTGAAATTAGATCAATCTAAAATTGAAGATGGAATAGACCATGATCCTGAGCGTTTTAAGGGAATAACGGTAAAAACATATAGTGAGGACATACCGACTGATCTTTTTGATTGGGATAACATGATGAAATACAAATCGAATAATAAAGTAGACAAAAAGGTTTTAAAGGAATTGAAAAAACTTGGGTTTTGATAAAAATTATTCTTATATGTGTAATTAGAGGAATTCAAACTCATAATCATCGAAATTAATTTAAGGCAGATCATAAAAGGTCTGCTATTTTTTATATGTAAATTAAAGGGGTGACTTTGCACATAAAATTATAATGCGACATAAGAGGATTTATGTTGCACTGAAAGATTGTTTGAAGTAAAATATGGTATATGAATGCCACATAATTCCTTGTGGTAAGGTGAATTTCCAGTGCAACATAATTCTCTCGCAATAAGGAGATTGGCGAATGGAACTACATATCATGAATCAATTTGTGAATTATCTAAAAGACGAGGCCAAATCTGAAAATACAATAAAATCTTATGTTGCTCATGTAAATGAATACTGTTCATGGTTTCAAGAATCATATGGAATTTCCTGTAAGAAATTCTTTAGAGAAAACATTTTGGACTACAAGTCCTATTTATTGAATGTCAAAAAACATCAAGGCAAGAACTTAAATGGTAAAACCGTAAATAGCAAGTTAAGTTCATTACATAGCTTTAATAAATTCTTGATAAAGGTAAACATTCAAGAGGAAGACGTGATTTCTAAAGCAGATTTTGTAAGGGTTCAAGTAGATTATGCAAACCCATGTGAAATTACAAAAAAGGATGTTGAGCATTTTAGGCAACTGATACTTGAAAAAGGCGACAAGCGGTTATATGCTCTGGTTACTTTATTGGCTTACGGTGGTTTAAGAATCTCGGAAGCATTAAATATAAAGTTGAATGATTACAGTTTTGAGGGCAAAGAGTTAATGGTGAAGGGTAAAGGCGGTAAGCAACGAATTGTCTATTTAAACAGCAAGATCATAAATGCCTTCAAGGAGTATCTCAAAGTACGAGATTACGATAGTGAATACTTATTTGCATCGAGAGAAAGTGACAAGGTAGACAGAAGTGTTATTAATAAGCACTTTAAAAAGTATAGTAGTAAGATTACTCCCCATATGCTAAGACATTATTACTGTACTGCGGCCTTAGAATCGGGCTATTCAATCCATGAAGTTGCTAATCAAGCGGGACATAGGGATTTAAAAACAAGTTTGATCTACACGAATCCAAGTAGGGAAGAGATGAAAAGAAAGGCTGAATTACTTTAATTTTCATCTCTGTACCGAGTTTCTTCTATTATATAAATACTAAAATAAATCAAATGCATTTGTACTAAGTCATTCCGTAAAAAAAAACGGAGGTGTTGACTTTGGGCAGATGCATTTTTTTTGTGGACTAAAAAAGGTAAATGTATATCTGTAATCATTGCACAAGAAGGGATTGAGGGACATGCCAGTTATAAAACATGAACAGACAACAAAGAAAATTGCAAAATTGATAGCAGATGGATACGGGCAAGGGGAAAAGGAAAACTATAAGCCTTTTATTGATACAATACGAGTTTCGAGTAGCGGGAGAGTAAGTAGAGTAAAAGGATGGATAACAAACAGGGTACATCATTTTTTGTCTGATTCTGAGACAAGGCTGTTTTATCTATATGAATTTTTTGGTAGTAGGAGAATAGGTGGGCTGAATTCACGAACGTTGGATATCAAAGAACACTACCCATTGATAGATGGTTTAGATAAGATTATTCCTAATTTAGACGGGGATTTAATCAAACGTTTGACCAATCAAAAAAGTGGTGAACCGATTATACTCACTACGACCTTTTTTATATCATTACAAACCGATGACGGAGATATTTGTCATTTTGCCAGGTCTGTAAAGGATCACCGACAATTAGAGAATAAACAAGTGATTGAGCGATATCAAATTATGCAAGAATATTGGAATAGTAAAAACATTGATTATGGCATCGTAACTAATAAGGAAATTCCTTTGGTTGTTGCAAAGAACGTTGAATTTATTCATCCCTTTTACAATTTGGAGGAATACGGTATAGAGGATGAAATGCAATCATTTCTCAAAGAACGATTGGTAGACATGATAGGTAATGGTGAGGGTAAACAGTTAAATGAAATTTTAAACAGTCTTGATATTGAATATAAACTTGACCAAGGAACAGCGATTACAATTTATAAGCATATGTTAGCCAGAAAAATTGTTGGTGTAGACATGAACAAGTCAATTTCTTTTAAGCAACCATGCCATACAGTCAAGATTTTAAGCAAGGGTAAGGTGGATAGCTATGATACTTACTACAAACATGCTAATCAAGTATAAAGACGATCCGAACAGCATTGAAAGAATTATCTGGATAGATGAAGCCTATTCTTCATGCTTTCTAATAAATGTATTTGATGATGCTTTACCAAGGTTGGGAAATGTGGAGGAGATTAGGGATGCATTATCTATAGGAGATGCCTTAATTGTTGAAGCTGATCCTTTTAGTATTCTTATTAGTGAAGACGAGATTTCTGAAAAAGCTAAAAGAATACGTGATGAAGCATGGAAATTGGTAAATCATGTTTTAGAGCAGGGGGTTGAAAAACTACTATACTCGAAAACCAGAAATCAAATAATAAGAAAAGTCGCTGAGGATTTAAAGGTAAGCCCAAAGAAAATCCTAAGAAATTTAAAACGATATTGGAAGCGGGGAGGAAAAAGTCACAAAAATTCATTACTGCCTGATTTTTACAAGTGCGGAGGCCTTGGAGTTGAGAAAAAAAGTGGTGATAAAAAAAGGGGCCGCCCTCGAAAAATGAGTGATATTGTTGGAGAAGGTACGAATATTGATGAAGAAACCAAACAAAAATTTCAGTTGGCAGTTACGAAATATTATTATCGCCAAAACAATGTTACAGTCCGTTTCGCTTATGAACAAATGATTAAAGAATTTTTCAAGGATGAATTGGAAAACAGTCCTGATAAACTGCCAAGTTATAATCAATTTCTTTATTGGGTTCGAAAAAATGAAAAAGTATCAGAACGAATTATAAAGAGGCGGGGGAAAAGACGTTATGAATTACAGTATCGACCTGTACTGGGGAGTGTTCAGCAAGAGGTACGTTCACCTGGGCAAAAGGTTCAAATTGATTCTACAACGACGGATCTTTACCTTGTAAGTGAGTTCGATAGGCAGGCTATTATCGGGCGAGGCACGTTGTATTTTGTAAAAGATGTATTTTCGAGGATGATCTTATCCGTACATGTGTGCCTTGAAGGCCCAAATTTTGAGCAGGCAAGAATTGCCCTTATGAATATGGTCGAGAATAAGGTGGAATTTTGTAAACGGTTTGGTATTGATATAACAGAAGATGAATGGCCAAATACCTATTTACCAGAATGTATAGTCGCTGATAGAGCAGAGTTGTTATCTAATGCCTCTACAATACTGACGGATCAATTGAATATAAAAATTGAAAATTCAGCCCCGTATCGTGGAGACTTTAAACAATTAGTTGAGCAACAATTCGCAATATTAAACCGACAAGTAAAGCCTTTACTTAGTGGAGCTATTCAGTCTGATTTTCGGGAAAGAGGGGCAAAAGACTATCGATTGTCCTCTGTGCTAACAATTAAGGATTTGGAAAAAATTGTAATTTTATCTGCTATATACTATAACAATAATTTCATTATAGAAAACTACGTTCGTGATGAAGAAATGATTGAAGCGGGTGTTGAACCAATACCAGTAAAGCTGTGGGAATGGGGAATGAAAAATAGGGCGGGAAAATTACGAACCATAAGTAAAGAGCAACTTATGCTTACGCTCTTGCCCACCTCAAAAGCAACTATTTCAGGCCATGGTATAAAATGGAAGGGGATGTTCTACAGTTCAGCTAAAGCATTAAAAGAGCAATGGTTTGTTAAAGCCAGGATGTCTGGAAGCTATAAGGTAACTATCACTTACGATCCAAGAGACGTTAGTTTTATATATCTGCATGATAAAGATACTCACACATTCGAACGGTGTTATTTATTAGAACATCAGTCTCGCTATAAGGATAAAACTATTGAAGATGTCCAGCATTTGCAAGAATTAGAACAGCGAATTAAACAACAAAATAAAACGTCGGGACTTAAAGAAAAAATTAACCTTATGGAAGAAGTGGAGACAATTGTTAAGGAAGCTGAGAAACAAAGTAAAAAGGATAGAACAAATGTCAGCAAGAATAAACGAATCAAAGGTATAAAGGATAATAGGGAAAAAGAGATTGAGAGGGTTCGAAACGAACAAGTTCAAGAAGATCATGCTCCGTTAATGTCGAAGCATGAACAAGAAAAGCGAGACGAATCCAAGAAGATAATAGAACTTTCAGATGACTTATTATTAATTAAGAAATATCAGCGGAAAGGATTGGGGAACAAAGGTGAGAAGTGAGTTTATTAAGGCTGTTTATCATGAACAGGCGATAAAAGAATATGAGAATCCATTCATAGAGGCATTACCACCAATCTATTCAAAGGAAGAGATAATTCAAAAATTAAGTTATTATCCTTTGTTTGATCCAAAGGAGCGGGAGATGGAAGGTCATTATAGATTTCATCTTACCCAACGTTTGTTCAATTTGTTCCAGGTGTTTCCGCAACATCTGGATCTTGAAAGCCGAATATCCCGATTAATTCGCCAAGGATATGTAGGAAGGAATCCATTCAGCCCAGGGTTTGCAAAGGGGTTTTCAGAAGGATATGAAAATATACAGCAACAACATCTTAATTGGGTAAATGATTCAATCCCAAGAAGTATGACTATTATTGGCCCAAGTGGTACGGGAAAATCATCATCACTATCCCGAATTCTCAACACCTACCCTCAAATCGTCGTACATTCGAACCATAGGGGTAGACCATTCTCGTTCACGCAATTAGTATATGTTCAATTGGGTTTGCCTCACGATAGCTCCGTTAAGGGTTTGGTGAATCAATTCTTTATAACTGTGGATAACTTATTAGGTACTAATTACTTTGATAAGTTTGGTAGGTCAAACAAGTTGTCTGTTAATACACTTATGCCTATAATGACTCAGGTGTGCAAGGGAATTGGTTTAGGTGCTGTCGTAATCGATGAAGTGCAGAACCTCTCATTAAAGGGGATTGGAGCCAAATTGATGTTGAACTTCTTTGTTGGATTAACCAATCAACTTATCCCTATTTGTCTTATAGGAACGCCTTCTGCAATAAATGTTTTACAAAGTGAGTTCCGCCAAGCAAGGCGAGGAAGTGGTCAAGGCGACATGGTCATTAATAGATTGGAAAATGATCCATATTGGCGTTTATTTATTGAATCAATTTGGAACTATCAGTGGGTTAGGAAACCTGTGGAACTTACAGATGAATACGTAGATATCTTGTACGAGGAGAGTCAGGGAATCCTCGATATAGCGATAAAAGTATTCGCTCTCTCACAAATCAGAGCAATCTCAACGGGTAGAGAGGAGCTTTCACCAAGACTGATATCACAGGTTGCTAAAGAAAATTTAAAACTTGTACAGCCAATGTTAAAGGCTTTACGTAAAGGGGATATCCACGAAATTGCAAAGTATGAAGATATTTATTTTCCATTTGATAATGCAGTTGAAAAGGAAAGAATCGTTTTAGAAAAGAACAGTTTTATACAAGCAACAAAAGCTGTGAATAAAACTGTATCAACCGAACAGTTAAAGGAAGAGGCGGTGTTTCGCTTGAATCTATTAGGATTATCAAAGGAAAGGGCATTAATGGCTGTAAAAGCTGTGTTAAAAGATAAAAAAGTTCAAGATGTAAATGATTTGGTAAGATTAGCGTATCAATATTCCTTGAATCCATCTCACGAATCAAGAGAAGATGTTAAGGAAGAAGCAAAGTCTGATTTGCGAGTGATTGTAAAAGAAGGTAAAGAGCAAGGTTTGTCAGCTTATCAGTCGTTAAAGCAAGCTGGTGTTATAAAAACATTGGAGGGGGTTGTGTGAGTGAGTTTAGTGTTTTTTCCTTCACCTTATTCAGACGATGAACTTCTTTATAGTATTTGTGCAAGATATCATAAGAGAAGTGGTAATGTACATGAAAAGGCAACTCTACATGATTTATTTTCGAACCGAGGTTTAACCACTTCGGTTTTTTTACCTTCTGGAATCAGTGCATTAGTTTCCAATATGCCTCCATTCTCTGGGTATAGTGAGGAACAATTCGTATTCGAAAATACACTTTATCCCTATAATTCTGCCTTTTTACCTGCAAATCAAGCTAATAAGGTCTATCAATCTATGTTGAGTAATGATGGTAAAGATATCTACGTTAGAGCAGGTGTTGTTGCAAGCGGTGTCCCTCAGAATAAGTTCATAAGGTTTTGTCCTTTATGTTTTGAAGAGGATGAAAAGAAATACGGAGAACCTTATTTCCACAGGACACATCAATTAAGTGGTATCCATTGCTGTTTAGAACATTTTATGCCTTTATATAGTAGTACCATATTAGCAAGTGGAGGCAGTAAACATCGTTTTGAATTCGCCTCAAAGGACAACTGCATAATAAATGAAGACCATAATACGTTAGGGCATCTATCCGTCTCCACTAAAGAAAAGTACATCAATCATGTTATACAATTAGCTCCTTACTTAAAAGGGCTTTTAAATAAAAGGTTTGATCATAAAGAATTAAATTGGTTTGAGCAGAAATATAAACAAGCATTAATTGCAAAAGGAATTGCTTATTATAGCGGGAGGGTAAAGCAAGAGGATTGGAGAGCTTTTTTTGAAAAACGGTATGATCAATCGGTATTAGATTTGTTTTATAGTTCATTGAGTAGTAAAGGCGATTGGTTATCCATGATCGTTCAGAAACATCGGAAGTCATTTCATCCATTACGTCACATACTTGTTATGAATGCTTTGGGTATATCATTAAACGATATGTTTGGTACAGGTTTAAAATCTCCATTTGGATCATCCCCTTGGTTTTGTTTAAATCCAGTTTGTGATTATTATAGACAACCAGTAATAAAGGATATCGAATTAACCCTTAGTGATAAAACAAAAGATCCAGTTGGGACTTTCAAGTGTCCTAATTGTGGATATACATATACGAGGAGAGGGCCAGATAGGACACAACAGGATCGTTTACGTAAAACGAGGGTTAAATCATATGGGGAAGTATGGAAAACAAAGTTAAGGGAACTGTCAAAGCTCGATCTTAGTTTACGAGAACTATCCCGAAGAATGGGAGCAGATCCGAATACAATTAAGCGTTTCTTAAATGACGAAAAGGAAAGTAACTGGAATATTGAACAAAAAACAAATTCTGTAAAGGAAGATTGTCAAAATTGGATGTCATTGCAAAGAAAGTATCCTCAAAAATCTATTAAACAATTAAGAGAAGCAGAAAAGGCCCTTTATATGAGGCTCTACAGAAATAATAGGGAATGGTTAAAGGCAAACAGTCCTAAACCAATAAAAAGAACATCACCTGAAAGGATTGATTGGAATAAGCGGGATGAAGAAATATTGGAGAGAGTAAGTGAAGCGGTTAAAAACCTCCTTAATTCAGAAGATAGGCCAGTTCGGATTACGATTGGAAAGGTTGGAAATTTGATCGGAGAGAGGGCAATATTAGAGAAAAAGTTTGATAAACTTCCAAGGACAATGAAGTATTTACAGGAAAAGGCTGAAACGGTTGAACAATTTACCGAAAGGCGAATTGAACATGTGATTAATGAAATGTACAAAAATAATGAGGAGCTTAAAACATGGATTATTCTAAGGAAGTCGGGCATTAAGGACTGGAATTTATGGAAAAAAACTGTAGAGGAAAAAATAAAGTCAAGAGAATATTTGTTCTCTATAGAATAGATTAAGATTAACAATTAGACGGCCAAATAGTATAATGGAAAAAAAGTGAAAATTTAATTATACACTAAAAGGATATGGAGGTGAACATTTATGACCACAAATGAGCTAATAAAAAAATTGTTTATAGCGTTCTCAAAAAAAGACGAAGAAGAGTTCTATAGACTTGGGGAAGAAATAATTAATTTAGAGAAACGTAAGAAGCACAATATAGTTGCTAAAGAGCTAAAAGAGGCCTTGTATTCTAAAAATTATAGTAGGAATACTTCTGAAAAGCGATTTAGAACAGATATGCCAATTCCAAGAGATAATGATTCTGGTTTCCCTTTATTAGAAATAAAACAATATGAACTTGAATGGGAACAACTGATTCTCTCAGAAAAGACAAATTATGCTTTGAAGCAAATTGTATTGGGGTTTAAGTCGTATGAAGTTCTTGCTACTTTTAATCTAAAGCCCAAAAATAAGGTCTTATTTTGCGGTATGCCTGGTACGGGTAAAACATTTTCTGCCCAAGTTATAAGTTCATATTTAGGGCTTCCACTTGTTTACATCAACTTTGATGCAATTATTTCTTCGTATCTTGGGGAGACCGCATCGAACCTAAGAAAAGTATTTGATTTTATTTCTAATGGATTCTGGGTTGTACTATTTGATGAAGTCGACATTATTGGCAAAAATCGTGACGATCAACATGAGACGGGTGAAATAAAAAGAGTGGTGAACAACTTTCTTCAAATGATAGATAATTTTGAAGGTGATAGTTTGATTATTGCATCTACTAATCACCCACATATCCTCGATCCTGCAATTTGGCGGAGATTTGATGAAGTGATTAATTTTGAATTACCTGCCCAAGAAGAAAGAATGAGTCTAATAAATCTTTATTTAAAACCAATAAAAAAAGAGACAGAAATCAATGTTAGCTTTGTAAGTGAAGAGACAGAAGGTTTTTCACCTTCTGATTTAAAGTCAATGTGTAGAGATGCAATTACACATGCAATAATAAATGAAAGAGACACTTTAACTAATAGGGATTTATTATATTCATTAGAAAGGTACAAGGAGAGAATGGATATAAGAACAAGTAATAGATAAAGGGGGGATAATAATGTATGAACATCTTTCATTACCACAGATCGTTGGAGGACTTGAAAAACGGAAGCCGAGAGGTGGTGGAGGCTTTTCATTACCACAGGGAAGAGTCAAGAAAGATTATTACAAAGATGTTAGTGATAAGGCAGAACAAATTACAAGGTCTTATACTGAACTCAAAGAAAAATATAACGGTAAGGTAAATCCACACTTAGTCTATCGAATTTCTGTTAATCAAAGTGTTGATTACAATTCATTTGTTAAGATTCTGCATTCAATGGGCGGGATCACCGTATTATCGGTTGCAGAGAATAAGCAAGGTTATTGGGTTGTTTTTTCAAGTGATACGGAGTTAATATCATTCAAAGATAAATTATCCCAGTATTCAGGAATCAAGGATGGGAGAAAATACGATTTCTTTAATGCAATCGACTCAATTGATGATATACCTATTGAAGAAAAGATAGGGACAAACCTTACATTGAACCCATTAAAAAAAGAAGAAGTTGATTATTTAGATATAGAACTTTGGAGAATGGATGACGAGTATATCCAGACTTTTATAAAGGAATTAAGTAATACATATAATGATTGGAATAAGTTTCGCATTTGTGATAGGTTAATTACCAATTCATTTGCTTTGTTTAGAGTAAAAATATCATACGAGGTTCTGGCTGAAATAATCGAACTTAAAGAAGTTGCAAGAGTCGATCGACCGTTTATTCCAACCTTTAAATTAAGTGACTATTATGGACAAGATGTAGAGGATTTAGAAATTTCAGCACCCGATGAAGACTCTGTAGGGGTGTTAGTCATAGATTCGGGGATAACCTCTAACCACCCTTTATTGGAAAAGGCAGTTGGTGATGAAGAGAACTTTCAAGAGGTTGAAAAGGAATTGCAAGATAAAGTAGGTCATGGTACTGCCGTTGCAGGAGTTTCTTTATATGGTGATATCAAACAAAAAATGAATGATAAGAGTTTCTTGCCTTCTAATTGGTTATTTTCTGCAAAAGTTATGTATGGACAAGAGGATGCACAAGGTAATTTTTCTCCTGTATATGATGAAGAAAGGTTATTCGAGAATCAATTAAATACAGCAATTCGTAGCTTTCTTGATCAGGATGGTTATAGGATCAAAATTGTAAATATTTCTTTCGGAAACGCAAACGAATCTTTAAAAGATAAGAATAATCGTCAATTTCCTTTAGCGGCCTTATTGGATGAATTAGCATATGAATATAGAGACGTTGCCTTTGTTGTTTCCGCTGGAAACTCTGATCCAAGAAATATTTACGATGAACTTGAAGAAATTATTGAAAATTATCCAAATTACTTAGTGGAAAATGAATATTTTAGAATTATTAATCCTGCTACATCTGCACTATCAATTACAGTTGGGTCAATTGCTCAGGAATTTTCTATCTTAGAGCAAGGAGAAAGACATAAAATGGATATATATACAGCGGTTGCTCAACATAAGGAGCCTTCTCCATTTACTCGTACAGGTTTTGGAATTAATGGGATGTTAAAGCCAGAAGTTGTTCATTATGGTGGAAATTTAATTTTGAGAAAAGAATTTGGAAGAATAATTGAAAACGTTGGTGGAAAACTTCCTTTGTTATCAAATAGCCCAACGGAAAAACTTTTTAATTTTAACTATGGGACAAGTTTTTCTGCACCAATGGTTACGCATGTATTGGGAGAGATAGCCAATAAGTATCCAGATAAGTCAGCGAACTTTCTAAAGAATCTTTTGTTACAATCAACAGAAACAGTAAAAATAGACGGATTTAATGGAAGCGATAGTCAAAAACAAACTTCATTGTTGAAAGTGCAGGGATATGGATTACCAAACTATGAAAGGGCAATATCTTCGTTTGATAACAGGGTTGTGCTTCTTGATGAAGGAGTAATTGGATTAAATAAAGTACAAGTTTATTCTTTTGATTGCCCATCATTGTTCTTTGAAACAAAAGGGTATAAAAAAATATCTGTGGCATTAACTTTTGATCCAGTAACAAGAATGACAAGGGGAGACAGCTATTTAGGAAATCGTATGCAGTTCAAACTTTATCATACTATAAATCCATATATTGTCGCTGAAAAATTTGCTGAATATGATTTTTCTGATGACATGGCTACCTTGGAAGAATTGGATGACTATGAGATTAAATTAACACCAGGCCCTAATAAAAGGAATAGCGGATGTCACCAAAAAGGGATTAGAGAGTTTAAAAGGGAGCCAAAGGCATTACCAAATTCACCTTTTACGTTAGTGGTTATAAATTCCAATAAATGGGTAACCGACGAAAACCATATGCAGAACTACTGTGTATCAGTTATGGTTGAACATACTCAGGATATTAAGCTATATACTGAAATAAGAACAGCAATAAAACAAAGGGTAAGAATAAGATAAAAAAGGTTGTGTAGTAATGACAACTGCTATTGGTAGATGTTTGCTTTGTGAAGAACAAAAGGAATTAAAGGGTAGTCACATTATTCCAAAATTTATTGGGAAGTGGTTAAAGAATACTTCGGCAACAGGCTATTTGCGTCAAACCTCAAATGCTGATAAAAGACAACAGGATATTTCCAAACTCCCTTTATTATGCAATGAATGTGAACAGTTATTTTCTAAATATGAGAAAATGTTTTCAGAGAAAATATTTAAGCCGTTTCAAGACGGAGGTAAAAATTTTAACTATGATATATGGTTACTAAAATTTGTAATATCTGTGCAATGGAGGATAATTGCAACTCAAAAGCACACTGCCGAAGGAATTCCAGGATTTCTAATGAATCACTTAGATGATGCGTTTGTATTATGGAGGGACTTTCTCCTTGGAAAAATTAATAAACATGGGTCGTACGCACATCATATTTTCTTTTTAGATACTATTGAATCAGTAAGTGGTGAATTGCAACTACAAGACAAGCCTAATATGTATTTTTTAAGATCTATTGATAGTACAATCGCCTCAAATGGTAACAATACGCTTTTTATATACACAAAATTACCAGGGATTATTATGGTTACGCACATTTTCCCAACTAATATGGCGGGATGGTCAAAAACAAAGATAGTTAAAAGAGGAACTTTGAAAATCCCCCAATCCTGTAGTGTTGACGGATTTGCAGAGTTTTTAAATCATAGGATTGAAGAATCAAGAAATTATAAAATCAGCGAGAAACAGGTTATGAAGATTAATGAAGAAGTTAGGAAAAATGAAAAGAGGATGTTAAATTCAAAATCCTTCGAGGCCTGGTTAGCAGATGAAAATATGAAAAGTTTTTAAAATCCATATTTTATGTAAAATCAATCAGAATCGGGAGCGTACCGTTGGTACGCCTCGGTTCTTTTTTATTGAACAAACGATTGAAATAGAGGCAGATAAAGTTAAAATATTTTGGCTCCATTTTATCGTGCTAAATAGATTAGCAGAATTTTTAGAAGAAAGTCTGTCTCCATATGAGGAGAGCTACAGTTCAAAGGTGGAACGAATGTCAGAGTATTTAAGTGGATATTAACCAAAGGGCATCTACCAAAGACAAAGGAGTTTTTAAGTAGTCATTTAGAAACGGTTGAAGCATTTCAGCGGAGGAGGCTCACATATGTAATTAAGCAAATGATGAATAGTGGTGACGAATTAATTACATGGGTTATCCTAAGAAGATCGGGATTACCAGTAAATAATTATTGGAAAGGTATAGTAGAGGGTATAATATATTAATTTCTTATTTTGAAAGTTTAGTAGACAAAATAATTTGATAATGAAATAATAATACCAAAGGGTAGGACAAATTTACCAATTAGTGGAGGGGCGATCAAATGAGTAATAATCAGGATGATCAAAGTAATCAAAATCAACAAATTGGCGATTTATTGCAATCTCTTTATGAAGCATTGTTAAACTCAAAAATTCCAGAAAAGGTAAAAGGTAAAATAGAAGAAGAACTAAATAATTTAAAGTCATTTACGTTAGATGCAAGACCCGCACGTATAGCTATTGTAGGCAGAAGGGGTGCAGGTAAATCAAGCCTGATCAATGCTATTTTTAGTGAAAAGCGTGCGGAGATTGGTGATGTAAAGGCAAGAACAGGTATGGGGAAATGGCATACTTATAAGTCCGTTTCAGGAAACCTTGAAATTTTGGATACAAGAGGATTAGGTGAAGCTGATCAACCAGAAGAAAACATTTCACAAGATTCAGCTATAGAAGAAGTTAAAGCATCAATAAAAGATAAATGTCCAGATGCTATATTGTTTTTAGCTAAGGCTAAAGAGGTTAGTTCAAGAATTGATGAAGATTTGGAACAATTATTAGAGTTGAAAAATACTATTAAAACAGAACACGAATATGATGTTCCTGTCATCGGTGTAGTTACACAGATAGATGAATTAAGTCCAATATACATAAACACCCCACCATTTGATGATGAAGAAAAGCAAGCAAATATAGCAGACTCAGTTGAGATTTTGTCAGTGAAACTGCGTGATACAGTTTCAAACCCAGTAACAGTAATACCTGTTTGTTGTTATCTCCATTTTAAGGATGGCAAAATTGTTCATGATATTAGATGGAATGTCGATACTTTATTAGATTATTTAATTGAACATTTACCCAATGAAGCCCAAGTAATAATGGCGAGATTAGCAAAGATAAGAACAGTTCAGAAAAAGGTAGCCCGCAGAATTGGAGCAAGTGTTGCAGGAGTTACAGGGCTGATTGGTGCTAATCCAATTCCTGGTTCTGATTTACCCATAATCACTGGATTACAGACTGTGATGGTTACAACCATTGCATTGATAGGTGGCAAGAAGATTGACAAAAAGGGAGTAATTGAATTTTTCAGTGCATTAGGATTAAATGTGGCCGCAGGTTTTGCTTTAAGACAAGTGGCTCGTCAGTTAGTTAAATTTATTCCTGTTGCGGGAAGTGTAATTTCAGGTGTTGTAGCTACAGCGGGTACATATGCTTTGTGTGAAGCGGCCATAGCATATTTTATTGAAGAAAAGTCTACGGATAGTGTCAGAGAAACGTATAGGAAAGTATTTGATAAAAAGAAAAAGGAAAAAGAAGAAGTAATGCTCTAAATATGAGAAAGAGGTCTTCTATACTGTAGAAGGTCTTTTTCTGTTCATTTTATTTACTTAAACAAAAGGAGGGTAGCTTTATATGCTACCCCAGTGTCCGTTCAATGGTGAAGAGGTTTGCTTTGATTATATAAATCGATATTGAGTTTCATATGTTCCAAAATGGCACGCTTGTTTTTATTATGTTTAATGGCTAAAGGATGCTGAGCTAAAAAGTCGCAAAAGGATTCTAATTCCTGCTTAAATTGTACCCTCGTTTGAGTGCTTTGGGCTAAGGGGGCAATACTCGGTAAAACCAAATCCATTATCTTAGTAAGATCAGGAATATTTCTCCACCAATTCTCTTTGGGTTGGGATGCCATGAAAATTCCTCCTTGTGATTGTTGCGTTATCATCATCAGTAAATCATATGTATTTCTTCCGCAAATTAGACCAGTTAAGTTACCGTAACTAAAGCATTTTGGAGTTATTCATGTGTAAATCATGGTAAATTCTTCTTTTTAATTTTAATAAAATGATAAAGAAGAAAGGATGGGCTATCATTTAGGAGGCTCCATCCTTTTATAATATGTGATTTACTCTCCCTCTAAAGGATTCTTTGTATTACCTTTTATTATGCTAAGAATATCAACGGCCGCCTTTCTACGCCGTTCATGATCCTCTGACTGCATTTCTTCTTCTAATATCTCTAATGCTGTAGTCCCTAATGAGTCAAGGCGACTTAACAACTTGTCGTGTTCTTTTTTATTAGGTGATTGCTGTTCCTCTTCTCCTTCCCAAATATCGTGTGGATGAATGTGTTCAGAAGATGGAATTTCATGTGTAGTTACCAATCCTAATATTTCACCAATACCAGATGTTACAAACGGGTGAGGGTACTTAGTAACAGTAGTCATATTTCTAAGTAGTGATTTAACTTCTTCTTTTAACTCTTCTTTGTTAATCATTTTTTTCCAGTCACAAGAACGACGATGGCAAGTTCCATCATTAAATTTATCTGGATGATATTCATAATCACCAATTATACCGATATGAACAAATCCATCCTGGGTAATTAAAACAACGTCACCTTCACGCATAACATTTCTAAACGTATTAACTGTTCCTAAGTTTGTTGATAATGAGCGACCAGAATAATTGTATTCAGATGCTAATGCTTCTCGAATATCTTCTTTAGACATTGAGGTCATATCTGATACTTTGCTCCAACCAATAGCGATGTATCCTTCATTGAGAAACTCAGATGCTTTTTCGTTACCCTCTGGCTTTGTTTTAAATTGAAACAGATTAATGTCGAAGATGTTCATTCGTACCCCTCCGTTTTTGTTGTTTTATTATTTCTAAATACATCGTAACACAGCGTATGTATTCGTGTCAATTCGTATATTTTAACCGATAAATGCTTTTAAATCCGTAATTAAGCGTAAATAAACGTGTTCTGTCTTTTGTGGGGAGTGAAGTTTTACCATATTGGCTATATCGATTTTATTAAAAAATTTTGTGTCGCACACATTTTCCTATCTCGATTGTGACGAGAAAAAGGATTAGACTATCAATATAAACATAAAGGAGATATTTATAATGGGGAATAAGAAAAGATTGAGCATTCATTTTGCCGAAATAAATCTCCATGACAACATAGAGTTATTGAATTTTATGGAGAGGAAAGAAAGAGGGAAGTTAGTAGCTTTTTGGGTAGCTGAGTGGATATCCACTCAAATTAGTGAATCAATTGATTGGAATTCAGAAGAGGAACAAACACCCTATTTTGAAGCTCTTCGACCTTTTAATGATTCATTAAGAGGTTCACAAATATATGCACCAAAATTCCTTGATTTTTTAAACACTAATATCCACTATATTGAAAAAATTCAACAAGATATTAGAAGGTTTATCAAAGAAATTTTTGATGGATATAAGAAAACTGAACAGCAAAAAAGGGAATTTGGGGCTAACCTTGTTCGAATTCCAATGGATACCAATAGCCAAGGTCAACTTTTAGAAAAGATAAACCAAATAAAGTTTGAATTTACTTATGCAATTGATAAGAAAAATGGATTTAGAATCAAGCCTGTTATTCAACAGAAAATCCAAAACTTTGAGCAACTTATTTATAAAGATTTTATGGATCATTTGAATGAACAACAAGAATTCATAATTTGTAAAAGTTGCGATGAAGTAATTGCTGATCCAAGTAAGATTCAAGTTAGTAACTACTATCAAGGTAAAGGAGCTTTACATGAAGGTTGTAGAGAGGATTATAAAAGGAAACAGGCAAGAATTCGTAAACAAAGGTCAAGGGGGAAAATATAATGGGCAAATTATTCAGTGAGAATTTAAAGGATCATGATTCAAAATTAAATGAGTTGGTTAGACAGAGTTACACCTATTTTAAAGGTCTCCCTGTTTATCATATCGACGATTATTTTAAACCTCTTGCAAAATTGTGTAATGAATTAGGAAACCGTAATGACGAAGTTGCTGATTATCAATACAAGCAAAATGTTGATCAAAATTCATTTTATTGTGAATTTGTCAAAAGATTTATGGGGATTGATTTTCTTTATGTTCGAGATAGCTTGTTTCTTCATAAGTTAGGTGACTTTATATTAAATATTAATGGTTGTTGGCATATTGTTGAACTTAAAACAACAAGGAGATCAAATAATTTATTTACCTTTAATGCAGAAGCACTTCATCAGTTCGCTAAGGTATCAAGTGAACAACAAAAATGTATTCACTTTTTATTCTATAATTATTCAACTAATGAATTTAATATGGTAGGGTATCAGCAATTAATTGAAGCGGAAGGTCATATTCAATTGCATTATCATAAAAATGTATATTCTGATTATCTTGCCCAAATAATTCTGTCTTCGCCGATTCCCAAGAAAAGTCTACAAATAAAGGAAAATATCAATATAGAAGCAAAGGAAAATTTAATTTCTTCTTCAAATATCTACTATGAATTCAATTTAGATGAATTGACTGTTAATGGAATGAAGGGAATTGAAGGTTATATGAACTCATTGCTGGGAGTTCGCAGTTCTGAATTCATAAATCCAATCGATGATCCAGAGTGGTTTAAACCAGATGCGGATTGGGGTTTCCTTATTAACAGAAAATAAGGAAACCGTATTTATCCCATACTCTTCCTACTTTTTCTTGGTTTGTTAAGCGGTAAACATTATAAATGAAAGTCTAAGAATAAACATTTTTGCTACTACTTAGAACGGCATAGCTTTTCTTGAAATGTCAATATCCTCAATGATAAAGGAGAAAACGAATGAAACTGAATTTATTGGAAAATGGGATTGATTCTTTGAAATTTGGTATAGAATTTTATGATAAATATTTAAGAATAAATGATAAATATGATACTTATACAAATCCAGGTTATTTAAAGATGGCCGTAATCTGCTTTCACAATTGTTTGGAATTATTTAGTAAGAAACTTTTGAGTAATGAAAACGAATTGTTGATTTACAAAGAATTAACTAATACTATGTTACTCAACTTATTGAAGGATAAAAAAAGTACAGATATGTCACTTGAGGATTATATGATTTTTGATAAGTTTAATATACTTACTATTGATTACACTGAATGCATTAAACGGGTAGGAATAATATTTAATTTGTCAAAAGGTCAAGTCCAAACCTTAGAATCTATGGGGCAATTAAGAAACAAGGTTACTCATTTTGGATTGGATAAAACTATGGACTTTCATGAGGTGATGATTGCAATTAACAGAGCTTTGGCTTTAATTATTGATTTTTATTATGAGTATTTGAAACCCACTGTTAATATTAAACATCCATTAGATTCAGTATATGGGGATATCTTAGATTTAATGGAAATTGCTGAAATTGAAGAGTTTGAATACTGGAATGAATACTTTGAACATGAATTTCGAGAAATTCGCTCAATCTTTTACTCTCTTGATGAAAATGAGGAATTTAGAACAGCTTTATCAGAGAAAGGGTACATATATGAAATTGAGTTAGGAAGATACTCACATTCTGCAAATATTTCTTTTAGTTTATTCAATGAGCAGGAAAATTTATATAGAGAGATAGGGTCAGCTAATATACCAAAGTTTAATTCAACACTTTTTGCGGGGAGTTTGAGGAATGGGCCGATTCATTTTGTTATTGATCTTTCAAAGAAAATATTGGGGGAAAAGGATTGTTATATTTATCATGAACCCAAGGAGCATGATGGATTTGAAAGTGAAGAATATAAATTTTGGGAGGATGATATGTTGAAAAAGAAATGTTATAGGTCATATTTTAATGAGGAGGTATTAATAAAAATAATAAAAAAAATAATAAGTTAGGAGTTTGGTGTTCTATAGGTTGTTTCCTTAACCCTTATATCTTCTTTGTTCCCACCCAATTTTCTTTAGGCTTAATGAAAAAATCATAGGCTTAAAGAAAAAAGTCTGGTCAAGACTGAGGGGTACAGGGTCAATTATGTATGTAAGTTTATTCTCAACTGTAACCAAATCAGAATCGGGAATGTACCGTTGGTACGTCTCGGTTCTTTTTTATTTGAACAAACGAATCATGAACAGCAGATAAAGCTAAAATTTTGGCTCCATTTCTTCGTGCTTTTTTTTGGGCATTTTTTCCCGCTCCTTCATCTCATACCTTTAACCCTTGCCTCTACTCTGTTCCGCTCCCTTTCTTCAAACATTTATTCAAACTTTTTCCTATGTTCTTATCTTCTCACTTCCTTGCCAGGCCTTCTTTTCTGGCATTTTAACGATCCTTTAATCGGTTATTCTCGGCCATTCTCTCTCGCTCTTACTATAAAGACCTATGGTCTTTTCCAGTGGTATCAAGGCTTGAAGGGGTAGAACAAACTCCAACATCCAAGCCATTGTCCTGCATTACTCTCCGTTATAAAATGAATACATAAGCGGTAGATGAACTTCCTCAAAGGTGTGCTAATCCTTCCCTTCAAGCACTCCCGTCTTACGCTTACCACAAACTATACCTCATACAAAGGAGACCTCTAATATGAACACACCAGGAACTATGGATTTAAAAGGAAAAGCAGTAGAATTTTATTTGTATTTTAGAGAATTAGTCGGCAGAGATACAGGGATGTGTATTGATTGTTTAAGACAGATGCAGAAAGATGGCTTTGATTTAACAGAGCTAATGGAAGCACCGCTTACGATCTTTGAAATGCATATTATAGATAAGATTCTTCAAGAAGATTAATAGGAGTTAGTAAGTACAAAGGATTGGGTAGCGTACCATCGGTACGAATACTGTAATTTCAAGGGATAGGGGCTACGACAATATAGAACACATAAAGGATTGTCCCGCTCTTTTATCCTATGTATTATATAAATGTAAGCAATCGACGTACACCTCAAAGGATGCCATCAAATACTTCTCTGGCACTCCCATCTGATGATTACCCGCAAACTATACCCCCAAAGGAGACCACGAAAATGTCCACAATAAAATCAAACCAAAAGAAGTTCAAAAAGGTAATATCTAATATCAACCAGCTTGAAAGTGAGATTAAACAACTGTTTACACACCCCGCTTATAATCCTTATGTGGAAAGAGTCTCTCACCTTCTTAGTTTTATTAGGAAATCACTTATCCACCATGTACCAATTCAAGATAAATCAAGCATAGTAAAGGATCTGTATGCCATCTCTCACATGGATGAAGTAGAGCTTAACGTTACTGCTTTATTAGGATCAAGAATAGCAGTGGATGGAAAAGCAAGGCATATTATCCGATTGATACTCCAAATTTACAAAGAATATGACAATGCCTTGCTTCACCTCAATACTGACTTTGATGGGGAATTTGAAGGAATGTTGGATGATATTCGTAAAGTAATAGTTGAAATGTCCAAGCCAAGGAAAAATATAGGATAAGGAAAAGACGAATGTTTATTAAAGGATCGAGTAGCGTACCGACGGTACGCCATTCGGTTCTTTTTTTGCATGATAAAAAAAGTGTGATAGGAAGGTTTGGGGTGAATGGGGGATAAGTTGTGAATAACGGAAATGAAGCGGGAAAAAGAGAATGAGAAAATGTGAGATATCAACAAGTTATACACAAAATGGGGCGATGAAAGAGTAAAAGCGGGAGGAGGAGCTTGAAGAGAAGCCTGAATAGGCTTGAAAAAGAAGGGGGAAAGAATGGCTGATTAACTCTTAAATCCTTAACCCTTATCTCTCCATTCTGGACAATCTTTTTTCTCTCTGGGGCATTGCAAATTCGATACAAGATTGAGCAAAAGTGGGGAAAAACGCTGGGCAAACTATATTCAATTACAAATTATGGAAAAGGAGCGTGAGGGCAAGCGGGAGAAGGGATGGAGCGGGGAAAGAGGGGGAGGAAAATTACCCATGGATTTTTATGTCTGAACAGATGTAGCCTCACTGGGTCGGTCAACAAGATTAAAAGGCATAAAAACCGGCAGACAACATGAGTTTTTATCAGATTTGGAACGGAACTACTTTTATTTAACAGATTTTTCTAATTTTATTGTAGATATTCGTGAACAATTTCCTTTATTACCACCAGAAGAAACGATTGTTATAGCTGATGAACTTGGAATTAAGCACCCGACGGATCCTAAAACTGGTGAACCGATTGTAATGACAACTGATTTTTTATTAACAGTGAATAAAGGGCAAGGCGTTTTTGAAGTGGCCCGTACAATCAAAATGAAGGACGAATTACTAAATGAACGTGTACTCGAAAAGTTTGAGATTGAACGAGAGTATTGGCAACGGAAGGATATCGATTGGGGCAATGTTACCGAGGAAGGGATTCCCAAAACAATGGCACGAAACATTAGCTACATTCATGATTATTATGACATTCTAGACTATGATGTATTCGGGGAATTAAGCTCACAGCATATTGAAGATTTATCCTTATCTTTAATGCAAAGGCTACTAAACAACAAGTATAGTATCCGTGTAATTACGAATGAATTTGATACTGATACCCATTTACCTTTTGGTAGTGGTGTAACACTGTTCTATCATTTGCTTGCTCAAAAAATCATCGTTATAGATATGCTTGAGCCACTAAATTTAGAGCAACAGATTGATATTAAGTCCATTGATAAAAGCAAGTTGAAGAAGGTGAAATACGGATGATTTATATTAATCAAGTATTTCAATATGTGAAGGATTCAATACGGATTCGTGTTGTTGAAATAGAAGAATCGCATGTTTTTATTGTAGATATAGATGCACACACATCTATGCCTAAAAAAGAGCTTTATGCCACGTTGACTACAGAAATTGAACAAAAAGAATTATTAGTGATTGCAGATCCTTTTGCAAGAATTGTAGTTGATAGTGACTTGACAGATGTGCAAATTCAAAAGCGAGAAGATGATTGGGAGACTATTCAAAAATACTGTTTGCAACATATGGGCCAGCTTCTTCAAAAACGAGGTAGAGAAACAAAGATAAAGGAAATTGCGGAAGGGTTAAATGTAACTCCTACGAAGGTGAAAAAGCTCCTCAGTCGATATTGGCAGCGTGGTATGACTAAAAATGCTATGCTACCAGATTATGCAAACTCTGGTGGTAAAGGAAAATCCAAAGTTTTAACAAATGCTAAAGTAGGTCGTCCACGAAGAGTAAATATTAATGGAGATTATCAAACTGGTATTAATATAACGGATGAAGTAAAGCTACAGTTCGAGCTTTCCATTAACAAATATTATCGCAAGACAAATAACTATTCATTAAAAGAAGTCTATCATTTTATACTGCGTGATTTCTATTCAGACCGTTATAAAGAAAAAAGCGAAATGAAATATCGAGTGTGGGAAGCAAATCGAATACCATCCTATCATCAGTTTTATTATTGGTTTAAAAAATTTGAGGATCCGAAGAAAGACATTCAGTTCCGTAAAAGCACGAAAGAATATGAGTTGAAGCATCGTCCGATTTTAAGTGATTCTAAATCAGAAACGAATGGTCCTGGTACTAGATTTCAAATTGACGCAACCATTGCGGATATTTATTTAGTTAGTTCACTTGATGTAAATAAAGTAATCGGTCGACCAGTTATTTATGCGGTACTTGATGTGTATTCACGTATTATTACAGGTCTTTATGTTGGACTAGAAGGCCCGTCATGGATCGGTGCAATGATGGCTTTAGATAATATGGTCGCAGATAAAGTAGAATTTTGTAAGCAATATGGAATTGATATTACACCTGAACAATGGCCAACACATCACCTTCCTGAAATCATTATAGCTGACCGAGGCGAGTTTGAAGGTTATTCAGTGGAGAATTTAATTAACAACCTTAATATTAAAATTGAGAATACCACAGCTTATCGAGGGGATTTAAAAGGAATTGTCGAAAGGAAGTTTCGGACATTTAACGGAAAGATAAAGCAAAAAGCTCCCGGTGCAATTCAAAAGGAATATCGAGAACGTGGAGATCAAGATTATCGCTTAAATGCTACGCTGAATTTAAAGGAATTTACATCTCTAATTATCACAATGGTGCTTCATCATAACCATAAGGTCATTGATAAATATCCTGTTGAAAAAGAAATGGTAGCTGATGGACTAGTGCCAACGCCAATTAACTTATGGAATTGGGGTATTCAAAATCGTAAAGGAAGGTTAAGAACAGTTGATCGAAATATTCTTCGTCTGAACGTGCTTCCACGTGGGAAAGCGACAATTTCAAGAGCTGGAATTAAGTTTAAAAATCTTCTTTATGGTTCTCGTCAAGCTATTGAAGAGCAATGGTTTTTAAAGTTGAAAAATAGAAGTGTAGAAATCGTTTACGATCCACGACATATTGAAAAAATCTATATTCCCCATGATAACGGAATAGATTTTGAGACGTGTATTTTATTAGAGCCTAGTCAGCAATATAAAGGTGACTTCTTGGAAGAAGTTGTCTTTCAGCAACAACTTCGGAATGAACTAGAAGAAATGGAACGAACAAATCAAATTCAGCTTACAGTGAATACTGATGCTGCATTAGAAGAGATTATTAAAAAGGCTACGAAGAACAAAAAACAATCTTTTAATCAGCCAACAAGTAAGAAAGCTAAAATTGCAGCTATTCGTGAAAACAAGGATGTTGAAAAACAGTTAAATCGTGAAGCTGAAAAGTTCGATTTATCGCCTAATAAGGTTAGTGAAACTGCTGATGTAATCGACTTTGTTACAAAAGAGAAGATTGATGAAACACCACCTAAGAAATCAAACTCACGTCTTATGGAAAAACTAAAGAAGAAGCGAGATGAGGAATTTGGGAAAGACAAATGACATGATTGTCTTAAAAGGGGAATTTGAGAAAGCTGTCTATAAGGAGCAACTTTTAAATGAATATACCAATAATCCTTTCATCGAAGCTCTTCCACCTATATTTAATGAGGATGATGTGCTCGAGCGATTTATGGTGACTCCACGAATTAGCAAGCAAGATAAGTTAAGTGAAACGAATATTCGTTATCACATCTTAAAACGTGTAAAGAATTTTATACAGCCGTTACCGATTCATTTCGAGGTAGAACGCCGATTGTCTACATTGATTCGGAGAGGTTACTTGGCGCGAAATCCATTAGATAGAACATTTCTAGAGCGTGTTCGGGTGTTGCATGAATTGCGTGAAGAAGAGGAAACAGCTCATAGATATATAGATGAACGACTAAATTATATTCGTTCAACTGCCGATAGCTTATCCATTATCGGTATTTCTGGAATTGGTAAAACAACAGCAATTGAACGTCTTTTGCTTATGTATCCACAAGTAATCAAGCATGAAGAATACAAAGGACAACCGTTTAATCGAACTCAAATTGTTTGGCTTAAAATTGACTGCCCCTATGATGGAAGTTTATCTACACTTTGCAAAAGCTTTTTCAAAGCAATTGATGATTTACTAGGCACTCGATATTTAGAAAAGTACGGTTATTTGAACCGTGTGACATCGACAATGTTATTACACATGACATCGTTAGCAAGTATGTACGGCATCGGTGTTCTAGTAATTGATGAAATCCAGCACTTACTACATTCCAAAAATGAACAGGAAGAAATGTTGAACTTTTTTGTAACACTGTCTAATACAGTTGGCATTCCTACGGTTTTAATCGGCACTTCTAAAGCACAAAAACTATTCAAGGGAAACTTCAGACAGGCAAGACGTGCAGCAAGTGATGGAGCTATTATTTGGGATCGTATGGACGAAAATAGTGAAGAGTGGGAGTTTTTCCTAGAGACACTTTGGGAATTACAGTGTTTAAAAACCCATTCTGAGCTTATGGAGGAGACAAAGAAGGCATTTTATTATGAATGCCAAGGGATTACTGCTGTTGCTGTGAACCTATTTATTCTAGCGCAAGAACGAGTATTATTTGATGAGGACAACCCGGCTGAAATCATTACACCACAAGTATTAAAAAAGACTGCTAGGGAAGATATGCAAACGATTCAACCAATGATGACAGCTATTCGGACGAACAATTTAGCCGACATGATGAAATATGAAGATATTATGATTAACTTGGATGAAGTCATGCTAAATCACAAGCGAAATACTGAAATGACGGGACGTATTCAAGAAGCATTTAAAGAGCGCCAAAATACAATCGAGTATAAACGTCAGGACATGATTGGGAACCTAAGTGTTGAAGTGGCAGCCCTTGGTATTTTTGATAGTTTGAAAGAAAACGATATTAAAAAGCTCGTACAAAATATAGTTGAGGGAAATCCACTTGATACTGAATTTAATCATCTTAAATCAGATGTGATTCAGCAGGCTATTGTATTAAATCAACAAAAGAAAGATCAAAAAGCAAAGGCAAAAGAAAAAAAAGCAGAGATTCTACCATTACTAAAGCTAAGAAAGCAAGCGTTAGACAAAAAGCAACACCCCTATGAATTAATAAAAGCAAATGGATACATTAAAAATCCTTTGGAGGAATTCTACTAGGGAGGGAATCATATGCTGCCATTCTTTACTGAGCCATATCCAGATGAGTTGATCTATTCAGCGATTGCCCGGTATCACTTCTATAGTGGAAATATCGATTATAAGGATACGTTGGAGGAAGTTTTCCAAAGCCGTTCTGTAATACCAAGTATAGAGATTGGCAGCCATTTTCATGCTTTGGTTCAACAAATGGGGAATCATTATTCAGTTGATAAACTGTTAGCAAATCATACAGTTTATCCATTTTATGCTCCTTTCCTTTCTAAACAACGACAACAGGATATCTTACGAGATGTTCAAGATGATGGAAAAGGGCTTTATGCAAGGTTGGGTATGGTTGCAGGGAGTATTTGTAGAAAAGAAGGGCTGTATTATTGTCCACAATGTTCCTTGTTAGATATTGAAAAATATGGTGAACCGTATATCCATCGGGAGCATCAGCTTCAAGGAGTTGACTTGTGTTCACGCCATTTTTTGCAGTTGAAGAAATATCCAGTTGATTTTACAACATGCAGTCGAATTGAATTTATTCGCTTTGATGCAAAAAGAATGGATTTTTCTATTTTACAAGGAATGGAGCCTCCTGATTATTTTAACATTCAAGTAAAATTGGCAACGATGGCGTATCAGCTATTAAATCTTAATATAGCAGCATTCTCACGTGAAATGATTGTAAAAAGGTATAGATTACTTCTAAGAGAAAGAAATTTGATTACTGTCTCCAACCGAGTAAGACAAAAAGAGTTATTTGATGCAGTTCAAGCCAAGTTTCCAGATGGGTTTCTAGAAAAGTATAATTCTGGGTTGAACAAGGATGATGAATATAATTGGTTGAGAGTTTTGACCCGTAATATAAAACGTCACGTACATCCATTTCGCCACCTGCTATTCCTCTGTTTTTTGGACCAAGATGTTGAGGGGTTTTTGCTATTGGGTGAAGATGCAGGTCCTTTCGGGAAAGGTCCTTGGCCATGCTTGAACAAAGCTGCTGATCACTATCGTCAATTTGTAATTCCTAAAGTAATAATTACTAGAGATTTTAAATCTGCCTCTCCTATCGGTACGTTCGAGTGTTCATGTGGCTTTATTTATTCTAGAAAAGGTCCGGATAAATCCAATGAGGATAAATACCGTATTGGTCGAATCAAAGCGTTTGGAGACATCTGGGTAACTAAATTACATTCCTTGGCAAGCGAAGGGAATCAAAGCACAAGATCCTTAGCGAACATGCTAGGAGTTGATTCTAAAACCGTAAAAAAGTATTTATCTGAATATGAACAAAAGGAACAAGTTGGAGAACATGCACAGTTTCCAATGATAGAGCAATATCGAAAACAATTACTTGAAGGAATACAACAATCCCCCGGCTATTCAAGAACACAAATTCGTTCGTGCTTTTCAAAACAATATACGTATTTGTATCGCCATGATAAAGAATGGCTTTTTCAACACTTGCCTGTGAAGCGTAAACAATCAAACCGCAATGTAACAGTGGATTGGTCTGACAGGGATGAAGGATATTTTGCAAAAATAAATCAGCTGTATAAGGAGTTAATGGGATTAGAGAAACCCATTCGAATTACGACTTCACTGATAGGGAAGCTTTTAGGAATATTACCTCATTTAGAAAAGCATCTTGATAAACTACCTCGCACTAAAAGGCTCTTAAAAGACATCACAGAATCCGCCAGGCAATTTCAAATTCGCCGTTGCTGTAAGATTATTGACACTATGCTGCAGAAGCAAGAACCAATTGCATTGTGGAAAGTACAACGTATTGGTGCAGTGAAATCGCATCATTTCCATGAAATAAAACCGCATTTAGAGGCATATATACGAGTGAAACAGGAGGTGAAGGCATATGGGTAAACAACAGGTTAAAATTCCTTGGCCTTTCAAACAGGATGAAGAAGCACAATTGATTTGGATAGGTGATCCTTTCCGGTTTGAAAATAAGATGATGATTAATGCATATTTTCGCGCAAGTGGGGTTACTAAGAAAATACTGTTGGACTGGGGTACCTTGCCCAGTTTGGCTATTCAGCATTTCTATAGGAACGGTGTTATTTCAACTAGTAAGCCACCTGAAGGAATAAGTGAAATGGATATTACGATAGAACCAAATAGTGTTAAATATTTCGATAAACCTTGGAAAATTCAAGGCAACACTGATCTGGGAACTTCTCGAAGTTTTAACTTCTTTTTTGAAGGAAGGAGAATAATTTTACCATTAGTCGAAGTCATTCGCAGCATCTTAGCGCCAAATGGTTTTCTATTATATCGATTGTTTGAGTCCAATTCATTTCCACAATATTTTATAGAAACATATGGGCAGAGTCAAATTCACCTTAGCTTTACAGCACAATACAAACTAAAGTACACGAGCCCTGGATTCATCCATCAATTAGTGTGGTTATTAACTAACGGTGACATACGACAGACCTTTGAGAGCCTTGCATTTACATGGCTTCAAGAAGGAACTTTTAAGTTTGATTGGAACTTCTCGCAGCCAATCACAATAACTGCTTGTATAAAGGAAAATAAGGGTTTTTGGACCGTATTACAAATTGCAAAGGTAAAAAATAAACATATTCCAATTGAACATATTTCAATCTCACATCCTGAAATACAGGAGATGGAAAAGACAGATGAGGCAAAAAAATATACATACCGTAATGTAAGCAAAAAAGGTGATACGGAAGGATTTACACTTGATGAGAAGATGGATGGTTCCACTGAGGATTTTGAACTTGTACAAATGAACCAGCAACAACATGAATACATAAGAGTACCTAAAATCATTCGAGAAAAAGGTAAAACTGCTAAGCAGCGAACAAGAGAAGATGAAAACACAAAAAAATACTATGGTAATGATGATGCCATCCGTTCTACAGCAGATATAGGTGGCCAACAGTTAGCACGAGGGCTGGAGCATAAAATGCTTCATGAAATTCAAGCGCAGGGTGAATTACAGGACTTTATCAATGTGTTAAAGGTTTTAGAGAATTATCCGCAGATAAATGCTATTCGTGTCATCATGGATGTATTGCCAGAAGGTTTAGGGGAACGTAAATTTACTAGATTAAGTGATAGAGTTACTAGAAGACGATATGTGATTGCAAAAGTATATATGATGCAGGGCATAAGTTTTTACATTGTTGAGATAGAACGTGAAGGTAAGTCCTTATCTACTCTTATTTTGTCGTCTGCTGAAGTGAAGGATTGGGATTTTATTTTTATTCGCCTACTCGAAAATCTTGTAAACGATTGTGGTACTTGGACAAGCCAATCTCTAAATAGTATTAAAAGGCAGGGGGTTAAAACAATCAAATCGAAGCATAGTTTAAAAGGCGTGAAACATCGAGCTGAAATGTTATTAAAAAAGTTACTTTAAGAGAGATATTTTAGATGGCGCAAGAAAATATTAACTATTTTTTAATACTGCACCGCAACTATTCTTACGGATAACCGCATCTCTATTTGCGGTGAAATATAGATTTAAGTAAGTTAAAATATAATAATAGTAACTATCAAAACCATATGGAGGAAGTCTGATTGACGGATGTTACTAATAGAATAATAGGGGAAATAAATACCATTCTGGGGAAGGAAATACAACAGGAAAATTTAAAAGAAACAATTCAAAAATATATTAATGCTCAAACAAAAAAAGGTTTTCCCTTTGCTAAGCTTACCATCTTACATTATCAAATGCTGGATGGAACAGAGTTGGACAAAGTCATATCTGTTGCTGCAGCAATCGAGCTTCTAATTTTGTCTTTCGATATACTTGATGATATAGAAGATGATGATGACAATCAAAAGCTATGGATGAATGAACAAAGCTTTGCATTAAATGCTTCAACTGCAATGATATTTATATGTATTGATGTAATAAGAAAAACAGATTTAAAGTATAAAGAGAGGGCAATTTCAATTCTGCTTGAATATTCGTTGCTTTCCATAAGTGGCCAGCAGATTGATCTTTTAAGTAAATGCCGGACCGAGAAGGAATATATTGAAATGGCTCTCAAAAAATCAGGTTCTTTAGTTTCACTTGCATGTTTGGTTGGAGCTAATTTAGCTAGTGACCAATACTTAGAAATTATAAATCGGTATTCGCAATTTATAGGATTAATAGGGCAACTAAACAATGACATCTACGACTTACAGAATTGGGAAGGAAAAAACGATTTGTTGAACAAGAAACTTTCACTTCCGGTTATTTATCTATTGGGTTATCAAGGGAATGGAGCTGAAATTATCAGCAGTTATTATAATGGAGCTATTGAAAAGGATGAAATGGTAAAAAATCAAAAATTTATTAGTAAGATGATAGTGGATAGTGGTGTATTAGTTTATACGGAAATTATCAAGAGAGTTTACCAAAATAAAGTAAAAACTGAACTTCAAAAGCTGAACGTTGATAAGAAGTTTATTGGACAACTTTTAGACTATATACATTAAACTATAAATAGGGGGATTTACAGTGCAAGAGGTGGTACAATATCTATTAAGCAATGCAGAAATTTTAGAAAAGTTGAAAGAAGGAACCGTAAGTTTGATTGGAGTTAATGCAGAGGAATTAAGAGCCATATTAGAAGTTTTTGTTGAGGGTAGCATAGTTCCAAAAGTAGAATATTGGAAATAATCTCTAAAGCCGGGGGAATCACATTCCGGCTTCTTTTAAGGTGATTGAAATGAAGCGTTTTTTGAAATCTACTATAACCTTTTCGCTGCTAGCCTTAATAACAATGGGGCTGATCATGCATTTTACTTTACTAATCCTGAAATATCCTTTGGTGGGAATTGAAGTTGAGAAGGTTAATGACGTTTGGATAGTGGAAAAGGTTTATGACAAGGGTTGGGCTTACAAAAATAACATAGAAACAGGGAGTATCGTTAATCTTATAAATGGCATTGATCCCGGTAAGCATAATACGGTTGTTCTGTTTGGGATGGTAGAGATGGCGGAGTCTGTTACAATCTCTAACAATGAGTCCCAAATTAATACATTTGCTATTTCGTATAATGATTTGGATTTTCAGCTTTTAGTTCATTTGCTTCTGCCCTTTTTATTTGCCCTCTCTACTTTCTTTTTAAGCTTAGTTCTATATTATAAGAAAAAAGAGGAAAAATCAGCATTAATATTAATTTTTTTCTTATTATCACTAGGTCTGTGTTATTTAAGTGCTTCAGCATCAGCGAGAGCAGACTTAGTTGGTAGAATCACTACTACTATTACTTTTTCGGGTTCTATTGTTTTACTTATTCATTTTTTAAAAAGCTACTTTTCAAGATTTGATCTTGGGTTTATTAAAGATAGCAGTATGAAAACTCTGTATATTATTTACCTTCTTTTAATTACAACATTATTGAGCAGCTTTTTCTTCCATAACCTTTCCTCTTTAATGAAGAATGTTGAATTAGGTTTTTTCTTTTTATTATTAAGCTCGTTGTTTTTTTTCTTAGTAAGATTCTATTATCGATATAAACATTCTGAAGGAAAGAATGTTTTAAAAATCCTTTGGGTCACATTAGTTACTGCATTTAGTCCTTTTGTGGTTTTGTATGCTGTACCTTACATTTTTTGGGGGAAGGGAATACTTTCTGCTGAAATAGCAGCTGTATTTTTACTAGTCATACCGTTGGCTTTTGTTTATTTACTATTGGCAGCAAAGCTATTTGATATTGAATTCTTACTTGGCAGGCTACGTTATTTTACCCTATTGGCTTTCCCTTTTACCTTACTTTTTACAACACTTATAGCTATGTTTCTCAAAATAAGGTTAATTTCCAGTTCTTTTTTTCTTACCTTTACCTTATTATTTACGGGATCTATATTATTCTTATACATCAAGGAATATTTGGATTATAAAATTAGACACCATTTATTTTCACAAAAGTATAATTTGGAAACTAATTCTAGCCTTTATAAATTCTTTCAAAGGACTAGGAGGGAAACAAAAGTAAGTAGCTTTATAGAGAGCCTTATGAAAGAAGTAAAAGAAGTATTAAAGGTAAAAGAAGTTCAATATGTTGAAATCCAGGCGAGTAAAGATGGGAGCATATGGACATTGAACAACAAGGATGATTTTTCTTCCAACCTTGTTAATGAAATTGAAAAAATAAATTGGGAAAACCTCAATGCCGGAATTCTCATTGAATTTCAAGATGGATTTTGCGTCGTTGTTGGAGATGACTATCATCGAAAAGATATAATTTTTTGTGGTTTGAAAGAGTATAAAACGAAATTAAATATTCAAGAGAAAATTTGGTTAGAAACGATAGCCTACTTTTCTAGTATTCTCCTTGAAAATTATCAGCTAATTGAGGGTTTGTTCCAAAGAATTGAAAAATATAAAGAAAAAGGACAAGAGGCAAAGGAAAGTTATCCCTCGTGGTTATCAAGGCTGTTATTTTCCTTGTCAGAAAAAGAACGAACTAATTTATCAATTGATCTCCATGATACAGTCCTACAGGATCAATTACAGCTATTAAGAGAAATTGAATCAATAAAAAATAAAATGACAGATCCCTTCTTAAAAGATGATTTATTGATGATAAAAGAAAGACTTCTTGATAATATCCATTTAGTAAGGGAAACGTGTAACGAATTAAGGCCTCCCTTTCTTAGCGAGTTGGGAATTATTCAATCGATTCAAAATTTAATTGACCAGGTTAAACTACGCTCCAATTTTATTTTGTATACAGAATTGGATCAATCCATTCAGCAATTAGATCCGGAATATGAATTAGCTTTATATCGTGTGATACAGGAACTTTTAAATAACGCAATGAAGCATTCGGAAGCCTCTGAGGTTAGCATATCATTAAGGAAAAGAAAGCATGCTTTAATACTTACTTATTGGGATAACGGGGTTGGCATAGACATGAGCAAACTAAACGATTCTTTTAAAACAATGGGGATTTCGGGTATTAAAGAACGAGTAACATGTATAGGTGGTAAGATTAAGATTGAGTCTAATCCCAATAGCGGTTTTAAGGTAATTATAGAATTAGAATTGAAGACAGGAGGCAATGATGGGATTGATTAATATATTAATAGTGGACGATCACCCTGCTGTTGGAGAAGGTACTAGGGCTATTATTGAATCTGAATATGATATGACCGCTGATGTGTTAACAGAAAGTGATAAAATTACAGGGGTACTAAAAAATGGGAAATATGAAGTGTATCTAATTGATCTGTATATGCCAAGGATAAATGGCATTGAATTAACAAAAGTTATCTTACAATATGATCCTGAAGCGGTAATCCTGATCTATACAGGATTTGATTTGATTTCTCATTATAATTTATTAATAGAAGCAGGTGTATCAGGATTTATAAGCAAAACGGCTACCAAGGAACAATTAATTACAGCTATCAAGTGTTCTTTGAGAGAAGAAGCTGTTATTCCACTTCAATTATTAAAACAATTAAGAAGAGTGGATACTAGACCATTAACTTATGAAGAACAACGAAATCTAGGGGATATTATACTCTCTAGTAAAGAACAGGAAATATTAGATAGGGTTTCAAAAGGATTAACAAATAAGGCGATTGCTATTGAACTATCTATGAGCCAACGTACTGTTGAATACAATTTAACCAAAATTTTTTCTAAACTAGGGGTTGGTTCAAGAACTGAAGCACTAATAAAGGCGAGAGAATTCGGATTACTATCCAAAAATTCAGTGAATCATGAATAAATTTAGGAGCTGATTCTATTTATCAGCTCTTTTTAATTTGCCTTTTTTTAAAAAAATTCCTATTCAGAAAATAGCAGCCTTAAAAAAAGGATTTTGGTAAATTTCCTTTTCATTACTACAGCTGTTTATTTTATCTTTTTGATGTTCCTTACGATTATTATCAATCTTCCGAGTATTCAGTTTACAACGGAATGGGGAATAGGAAAGGTTCCTGGAACACTTGCAAATACAAATACTTCTGTTGTTGTAGGATTAAAAACAGCATCACTTCCAATACCATTCATTACCTTTCTCCACTCCAGGCCATGCGTTTCTCATTTTTGCTTTCATGGTTAACAGGTGTTTTTTGGATTTCTTCACGATTGGCTTCGAGTACTATTGCGTTTTTTCTACGCTTACTCGGAGTCAAATGCTTAAATTGTCTTTCCAGCCGATATAACTCATCACAGTAGTTCACACCTATTCTACCATTTTTGTTATCAGCTTTTAGTCAATAACGCCGAGCATTGGCCTTATCCGAGAACTTAGATAAGAAATTAGAGGCTGGATTAATTATTATGATGTTGTACATCATTGCACCAATATCATAGGCAAGGCGTGAGAACGCTAAGTTGGCATGTGTCGCTCTGTTAAAGTAATTATGTTGCCCTAAACGTACTGTTCTTAGGGGGAAGGGAGTGGTACAGCTCCTGAACTACCCGACAAAAGCTGGAGATAAGATAACATCAAATGCTTACCTATTGCCAACTTACATCAAACAGGATTAGCGCTCTTTATTAGGGCATTTATTCCTGCTTCATATTGGTTTGCCATGTGGATATAACTGAATGATATTTAATATAAAAGGAAACTTTATAGGCTGTAAAAGAGAACTTGCTGATGCAGTTCTTTTCTTATAGATTTAAAAGTGGTTATTATAGTTAAACGAGTAACAAATTTTTATGATATATCGAATTTTTAATAGGATTCCGCAACATAACATACGGAAAACCGCAAATATTATTGCGGTTCTTTTTTTTACATTAAATGCTAGAATAATATTTGTATTGTAAATTTCAAATATTTGAATAAGCGCTTATTTAATAAGAAGGGAATGTTTAAAAAAATCATTTTAGAAATAAATCATTGATATGTATTCCGTATAACAAATGAAGATAAATATTAGGGGGAATAATCATGAAGAAAATCAAATCTTTAAAAATGAAATTAGCCGTTGCGGGTCTAACTTGCTTAATGGCAAGTTCTATAGGTATGTCCTCTGCTAGCGCAGCAGGAAATTATAAAGATACACCATTTAAATTTTATTACAACGGTGATGGTAGCGATAGATTCACAGACATGAGAGAAAAAAGAGATTATACTTCTAGCTATGTGCATAACTATGGTTCTAATTATGGATATTCTGTAATAGTGTATGGTTCAAAAAATTACTCTAGTAGTGGTATAGGTACTTATGCTACAGCGGGGCCAATCCCTCATGTTGGTGTAGGTGAGGCGAAGTATTTACCTAATTATGTTAAAGAACGGGGTTATAATTACGCACAACTAGGATTAATGTCAGACTCGCATTCTGCAAGTGTTATGGCAGGTGAATGGAGTCCAGATAGTATCTAAAATTGCTTGAAATATAAAACCAGCGTAATATAGTTATCCGGCTATATTACGCTGGTTTTTCAACCGGAGGTTTTTAAATGGATAAAAAGGGCACGAAAATTATAGTGAGTATAATTGGTATTTTTATGATTGCCATTATTGTTTATAGCTTTACAAGGAATAATGATTCTCTACCGATTAATAATATTTGGAGCAAATCCAATGTCACGGGTGAATCAAATGAACAAGTAAAGAAGGAAAGTAGCAGCATAAAAAATAAACCCTTAGATATGAATAATGAAATTTCTACAGATGGGATGACCTATAAAATAAATAGTATAACTAGGACAAAGGACAAAGGTCTACTTCCTCTTACAAGTTTTTATAATGATATTTTAGACTTAGATAACAAAGGTACTATCTTAAATGAATATTCTTATTTAATTGTTAATTTATCTATTCAAAACAACTTAGAACAAGTAAAGGAAATTTCACTGAATTCATATTACATTGTTGGAGGTAACATGGAAGGTGGACGTGCAGAACTCTTTGAACCGATGCTGTTTGATAAACGAGCTGATGTAGAGAAAAGGGATTACTTTCATTACATTTTACAACCAAATGAAAAAGTAACCTTTAATTTAGGGTTTATTAAAAAGGATGCAATTTTAGACAAATATAAAGAACAACTTAATTTTGTTATTAACAATGGATATACAAACGAAATATTAGTAGATAAGAACGTTAGAATAATAAAAATCAAGTACTAGCGGGGTAATAAAAGTGTTTAAAATGTTAAGAATTGAATTTTCGCGAGCTTTCAATAATAAATATTTGTTTTTTTCCATCTTAATAGGTTCAGTTATTACAATCTCCCATTTGTTTCAGTACGTAATACCTTTATCCAGTACCCTCGATGAATATTTATCCTTTAATAAACCAATGATGTATCCTGGTTGGCTCTTCGCTTCATGGATGGGTGGGAATCAATATAATATGCAAGGTTATCTTTATTACCTTCTGATTCCTATTATTTCAACAATCCCATTTGCTGACTCATTTTTCCTTGATCGTAAAAATGGATTTATAAAAAATGTGTTTATTAGAACAAAGAAAATTAACTATTATCTTTCTAAGTTTGTAGCTACTTTTATTGCGGGGGGCACCGCAGTTATCATTCCACTTTTAATTAATTTTTGTATTTCAGCCTTGCTACTCCCGTCTATGCTACCTCAAGCATCGGCCTCTTTTGATTATGTAAATGCTGCTAGTATGTGGAGTGAATTATATTATAATCATCCTTTTGGTTATGTTATTTGTTATATGTTTATCGATTTCGTCTTTGGAGGTTTAATAGCAACAATCGCAGTTGTTGTTGGTCACTTTGTTGAGCATCGCTTTATAGTATTGATTTCACCGCTTTTAGTTTATATTTTTACTTTTTCAGTATTTAACCTGTTTGATGCGATAGCTTATGAACCAATTAATTTTCTTCAACCAAGTTTTGGATATAGCAGTTTTACCATTATTATAATTGAGGCTGTAATATTAGGACTTACTACTTCATTGGTATTTATACTAAAGGGGATAAAAGATGATACATATTAATTTTGGTCAGTGGATAAAAGAGCTATTGTATAATTTTCGGGATAATGTGACCATTCTGTTGGTATTTATATTTCTTTTCCCTGTTCTCATCTTCCTATATTTAATGTGGAGAATTACAAATACAATTCTGCCATATGGAGTAGGTGCTAGCTTAGCAGATTGTTTTGTATTCGTTACAGATAAATTTTTCTTTGCTCTCTTAATCGTACCAATGTCAGTTTATTTATTACAGTATCTAAATAAAAACGATTTTAATATTTTGTTTATTCTAAGACAAAAAAGTAGAAAGATATTATGGACGAAACATATGTTCAGAACATTTATCTTTTCATCATTAGTAACAACATACTTTACAATTTGTACTTTTATCATTGGTGGTTTTTTTTCTACTAGTTATATTAATTGGAATAGTATCAGTAGCATATATTACCTTGCGAATAATAAAGTAACTGATAATGTTTCAATTCTGAATGTACTAGTTATGTTTTTAATATTTTGTATTCTTTTATTGACTATATTGAATATGTTATTTCAACTTCTTCAATGGATTACAAACGGATATTTATTTGGTTGGTTGGTGATTTTATCAATTGGAATATGGGATATGTTCCAACGAACATATGCTGTTATGTATGGAAAACTTACAATAAGTCATTCGATTTGGGAACGTTCCGGTTATATGAATATATCTATAATGTATGGTATTTTCGTCGGGCTAGTTATTTTTATAATAGGTATAGTGGCAGTAAAAAGGAAGGACTTCTTAAATGAAGTGGGGTAGCTCTATGTGTAAAAGGAGAGGTAGTTTTTATACACAAATAAAGCATGATCTTTTAATTGGAATTCTACATGAAAAGTTAAGATATGTACCTGTATTTCTAATATTTATTTTTTCATGTGTTTACTTTCAAAACATGGTTGATAGAGGTGCATCACACGAAATAACAAGTAGTATTCCATCTTATTCAGATTACATTATTCAAATATTTAAAGGAATGGAGATTTATCAAGAGAACAGACCCTTTGAAATCCCTGTAACGTGGTTATTGATAAATATCTATATTGTTTATTTAGTTAGTTATTATCCTTTTCAAGATCTAAATGGTTATGGTCAACTAATAATACTTCACTCAAAAAATCGTAAACAATGGTGGTTAAGTAAATGCATATGGAATATTAGTACGGTACTTACCTTTTATTTAATAGGATATATAGTTGTCTTTTTATTTACATTACTTTCGGGAGATATAGCATTCCAAAGAAATGAAGATATTAATCTATTAGTTTCAAGGGTTAATACTGCAAACTTTCAACCAGAAAGTCTATTAATAATTGGTTTTATTCTACCCATTATCACATCTATTGCAATTTCATTATTTCAAATGACGCTTACTTTATTTTGCAGACCTATATTTAGTTGTATTATCGTTATTACCCTATTGGTCGCGTCAGCATATAGTTCTTTTCCATTGTTAATAGGAAATTATTTAATGATTCTTCGTAATAACATGATATCTCTTGGTGAAGGAGTTTATGCAACAATAGGCATATTGCTATCTATTTCTCTTTCTATATTTTCAATTTTGATTGGGTTCGTAAGATTTAGGAATTTAGATATTCTATATAAAGATTAAACTTATTTAAAAAGGAGTGATCACATGTATATAGAGTTAAAAGGACTAACTAAAAAAATATCTAAAACAACTGTTTTAGATAATATCAGTCTTAGTATGGAAAAGGGGAAAATCTACGGATTAAAAGGGAAAAATGGTTCTGGAAAAACTATGCTAATGCGTGCAATTTGTGGACTGATTGTCCCTAGTGAAGGAAGAATTAATATAAATGGTGATATTTTAGGGAAGGATATTTCATTTCCTAAAAGTGTAGGTGCATTAATTGAGAATCCTGGATTTATCGGAAGTTATACCGGATTCAAAAATTTAAAAATATTAGCTGATATAAAAGGAGAGATAGATAATAATACAATTAATGATGTTCTTCTCGAAGTAGGTTTAGATCCGGGTGATAAAAAGAAATATAAAAAGTATTCCTTGGGAATGAGACAAAAACTAGGAATAGCAGCTGCCATTATGGAAAATCCAGAGCTCATAATATTAGATGAACCTATTAATGCTTTGGATGAACAAAGCACAAATAAGGTACGTGATATTTTGCAGAGAAGACGAAAAGAGGGAGCATTAATAATCGTTTCTTGTCATGATAAAGAGGAGTTAGAATTTTTGTCTGATGAAATATTCATTATTGAGAATGGACGTATTATCGACCATCAAATTCTAAATAAAATACCAAGAAAGACTAAGGACGATTGCATATGATTCTAAATAGAAAAAAATTAGTAGGTATTTCAATTGCTTCTTTATTATTAATTTTATCTATACTATTTATGGCCAGGTTTAATAGCCTAAACAACAAATTTCCACCACCAACAATTGAAGCATACCAGATAAATGAACCCGTAAGATATGGTTCATTTGAAATTACCATGCTTGAACATAAAATGATGGATAAAACAGAACTTCAAAACTTTAGCGCTGTTTACGGAAAATTATTTACCAATGAGATTAAGGATATAAAATCTATAGTAACAACTATTAATATTAAGAATACAAGTAATAAAAAAATGATACTAGAGGTCTATCCTTTTATCCTCGAATCTAAGGGATTTTCAAATGGTGTTAATTTAGATTTATTTATGGCCCTTAACACTAATAAAACAATGACCCCTGAATTAAATGCAGGAGAGGAAATCAAACTACAACTCCCGTTCACATTAATAGAAAAACAGTTTACTAAACAGGATTGGGCTAATGTAACCCGTAGAGAATTTGAGCTTGTATTATCTTTATACCCTGAGAAAAAATCTATTTTTTTGAACAAAATAAAAAAGAGCTTGTAATAAGTAAAATGGAATGCTTATTTGTTATTAGCAACCAATATTTTTCTACCTTTGGAGGATGTTCTATTGTCCGAAATTACTAGTAGAATACTTAAGTCGTTGGATATTCTCGTAAGGAAAGATATACAGCAAGAAAATTTAAAAGACACAATTCAAAAATATATTGATGATCAAAGAAAAGGTTTCTCCTTTGCGGAACTTACTATTTTACAGTATCAAATGCTGGTACAAAAGGAGGCTTAGGTGGTAAAAAACGCTGGCAGTAATCACAATAATAACAGAACCAAATAATATAGGCTCCATCCGATGCTTTAAGACATAATAAAGAAATAAAAAAAATGCAAATAAAGAGATGACAAAAATTTCATCATAAAAACTCCAATCAGTATGTCGAATCTTCCAATCTTCACTACGGTATACTATTTTTCTACTCCAAAATAAGGTGCAATTGTTGAAGATTATAGATAGAAAGCGATCAAACTTTTTTATAAAAATTGTATAATGCTTCACAAAGAATGAACCCGTTTTGATCAATCTTTTTCAAAACAGGTTCATTTAATTTAACGCAAAATATGGGTTTGCCTAGATGCTTTTGATCAAACTTTATTTCAAAGCTACACCCTTGTTATTTGACAACAAAGTCGGGAACTCGCCAACAAAGTTGGGAACTGCCTAATTGCATTTTTACAAATATGTAAAGAAATGAATCAAGTAAGACTCAATCCTAAAATTGGATTGAGTCTTTTTTGTATTTAGAGAATTAAGGTAGGAAATTACAAAAATATTCCAAATACCATGGTATGATATTAAGAGGATTAAACCAAATTATTTTACCATTATTAGATTTGAATAGGGGTGGTGTCTCTATGTTAACATTTATATTTTATGGATTATTTCTAATAGGAACAGTCCTAATGATTTTAGCGGTTGTCTCCATATAAAATTAAGGTTCCTTAAATAAAAAAAGCGTTCCTTAAATAAAATTAATGTTCCCAATCCGAAGGTTTTTCCGGTATTTTTCCCGGTAGACCTTCGGTTTTTTTTGTATAAAATTCAGCGGGAATCCAATCGCAATCCAATCCCATTTTCAATCAAAATTCAATCCGAATCCAATCGTTTTTTCAATTCCGTATTCCTCCAATCCCTTGTCCAGTAAGGCTCCTAGCCTCTTTCGGTTAGTTTCCCACACAGTATTGAATCAGCATCCTTTCCAGTGTTTTTCCTCACTCATTAGAATCAGAAAGTCATCAATCACATACTCCCTATTCGTCTATTATGGAACGTAATTTTTTTATCAAAATCATTGTAAAATCGGTACAATTTCATGCGAAAATTGGCAAAAAGGCGGGAACGTAATTTTTTATAAGAGAAAATGGAATGGGTAGAGAAAGGGGCGTGAGCCCTTGGGAGAGAAGGGGTTGAGGAGAGTGAGAAGGGGGAGGGGCGGTGGAACGTTATTATTCGATGGGGACATAGTAGATGTGTATGGGTTAGGTATAAAGGTTTGAAAGGGAATTTAGTATAATAAATAGAGAAATGGTAAAAGAAGATAAATTAGGATGTGTATATGGATGCTATCTCTTGAAGAATACATTTCAAAAAGAAAAAAAGAAGATCGAATTAATGAATTTGATATTGAGTCAAAAGTTCAAAACATGCAAACGTGTATGAACTATATATTTGAGTATTTCAATCAATACCTTGATGATTCAAAATTGGATGAAAAAACAGTGTTAAACGAAGAACGTCTTGAAAAGTATAAAAATTCCCTTCGGCAATATGAATCTGATATTCAAGAATGGTTAGTTGGAATTTATGACGATTATGAAAAGCAACTGAATCGTTCCATTGTTAGTTACCTTAAAAAAGATGATTTATTCTATCTATACAACACTGATAGAGAGTTTCGCAGTGCTTCGTATGATTGTTACGCTCACCTTATAAAGAAAAATCATTTTCTGAAAGAACAGACTGAAATGCTTTTCCTTTTTATCAAAGACCATCATCGAATTCAAAGTAATCCAAGAATGGATTTCGAAAATATCTATATCTCAGAGGAAGTAGAAGAGTGGATTAAAAAGACATGGGACAAATATCAAGTGAATTTGCTTACTTTTGCATCAGATTATGTGTCTCGCTTTTTTAACAATGAGGAAACTTGGGACGTAAAGCATAGAATCAGAAGTAAGGATAGTTGGCGAAAATATGAGTATGACTACAAACAAAAAAATAATTTATTCAATATAAATTCATTACATAGAAAAATTTCCAGTAAACCATTTATCAGATGTTTCCCTGCTAAATAGTTGGTCCCCATGCTAAAAAGTCGGTCCCTACTGCTAAATAGTTGGTGTCCATAGCGGAAGGAAGAGTGAGGAAAAAAAGAGCAGGCGACAATATGTAATCAATCAATAATCAATCGTAAAATCAATATCAATTCGGGGCCGGATTCAATATGATCCAGTCTTTTTGTTTTGCTCAAGATCTGTCCAATCCCTTGTCCAATAAGGATAGCAGAGGGAAGAGAGTAACGAATAAAGAGCAAAAGTTCACGACGTATTCAGTGTAAATCCAACGGATTTCCATGTCTTTTTCAATCATTTTTTTCAGTCTTTTCTCCTGATTCTTTCCTCCATTATCGGTACCAACTCTTTAACATTGTCCGAATATTCGATACAAGCCAGAACAGAAAAAGGAGGGTCATTTTCGGGAAGAACTATATAACATATTGGAAGGAAGAAAAAAGGCGAGATAAGAGGGTCTTGGCTTAAAGCCGCAAGGGATTGAGGAGAGTGAGAGGAAGGCGGGGAAGGACTTTTTTGCAGGACAATAAATGATGAAGTTAGAATTATTATTTCTAATCAATTTGACTATATCAGTAATGGTATGTGGAGATGCAAAGAATCGCTGTTTGATCATAAAGATTCTCCATAAAATCTCGATATTTTCTTAGTAGGATAATAAAAAATGAGGTGATTTTATGGAATGGCTACAATTATTGATCTTATTAATTTGTCCCTTGATGATGATTTTTTGTATGAAAGGGATGTTTGGTCACAAAAATCATGACCATCATTCACATTCTTCAAACAATTTGAATGATAAAATGCTAAATCTTGAGTTGGAGAATAAAAAGTTAAGAGAAGAAATTGAAGCTCTTTCTGCAATGGTGAAAAAGGAATCATGAGTAAAAGGCTGTTACTTAAAGTAGCAGCTTTTTACTTATCATTTCTAATAATTTAAGTATCAATTATAATTTTCTGCATAAAATCTCGACAGATTTGTCGTAATTTTATGGTTGAACGATTTGTTAGGCAAACTTAGAGGTGAGGACAAGATGGATTATTTACAGCCACTAGATAGAGTAGCAATTGAATTTGGACCATTTACAATATACTGGTACGGTATTATCATCGGAATAGGTATATTATTAGGTTGGGTATTTGCAACAAGGGAAGCAAAAAAATTAGGGCTTTCTAAAGATACATTTTCTGATTTATTGCTTTGGGTTATTCCAATCTCAATAGTAAGTGCTAGGATTTACTATGTTCTTTTTAAATGGGACTATTATTCTCAAAATCCTGGGCAAATATTTGCGATTTGGGAAGGTGGCATTGCCATACATGGAGCTTTAATTGGTGGTGTTGTAACAGCCGTTGTTTTTGCCAATAAAAAGGGAATTTCATTTTGGAAATTGGCTGATATTTCCGCACCGAGTATTATTCTTGGGCAGGCAATAGGACGTTGGGGAAACTTCATGAATCAAGAAGCACACGGAACTGAAGTAACGAGGGGCTTTTTAGAAGGTATAAATCTGCCAGATTTTATTATTAATCAGATGTATATAAATGGTTCTTATTATCATCCAACATTCTTGTATGAGTCATTATGGAATTTATTGGGGTTTGTTCTATTACTAATTGTAAGAAGACTTAATATAAAGCGTGGTGAACTTTTTCTTATCTATGTTATTTGGTATTCGATAGGGAGATTCTTTGTAGAAGGTTTGAGAACTGATAGTTTGATGTTAACAGACTCTTTGAGAATCGCTCAAGTCGTCTCATTATCATTAATTGGAATAGCAGTAATCTTAATTTGGTTTAGACGTTGGAAAGGATATGCAAAGTTACAGTACGGAAAAAGGTCAAATTAATTTCCACATAAGGGATTGGAGGTAATGTTAAGTGAAATTAAAGCATTTTATTGTTATTGCTTTAACTTTTTTAGCATTAGTTGCTTGTAGTGCAAATGAAGACAACGCTTTCGAAGAAAACGAAGAAAAAAATATTAAGGAGTTAGTGAACGATTATAGTCTACGAAACATTAAAGATCAGTCAGCATCTATTACATCACATGAACTCATTGCAACTGATCGTAATGGAAATAAAGCAAGCTATGATTTGCCGAAGGAGGAATTTTTCGTTTCCATTGCTCCTTATATTGAGCAAACCCATCCTTGACAAATTCATAACTTGACAGGTTGTCAAGGTGAGTTGGTAAATAAAGAGTTTGATGTTTATATTGAAGACATCGAAGGGAATGTATTAGTAGATGAAAAATTAAAGTCCCAGTCAAATGGCTTTATTGATATATGGCTACCACGGGACAAGGAGTATCGTATAGAAATTAAGTATGACGATAAGAAAGTAGAATCAGAATTCTCCACTTTTGAAAATGATAATACTTGTATTACAACCATGCAACTAATGTAGTAAAGCAATAAGTTGGAAGCCTCGTTTGAGAGGTTTCCTTTAATTTTGATATAAATTATGTGAATTTTTAAATATATCCTTCAGATAATAATATTTAAGCTAAATCAAAATAGCTATTTACACATGATCCGGAATATTCCCAATTGATAGAGGGGAGTTAGAGGTTTTAAATTACAGGAGGATAGGAAATGTATGAATTCTTTAGCAAAATAAGCTATATGCTCAGTCAACCATTTTATAATATGGTCAATACAACAGAAGGAATTCCTATTTTATTTGCTTTCGTTTTAGGGATTGTGGGGGCCTTAACACCCTGTCAATTTACTGGGAACCTAGGTGCTATTACATTATACGGAAATAAATCAGTACAGAAACAAATAGCTTGGAAAGAAATTATATTTTTTATTCTTGGTAAAATCTTTGTTTTTACTATTCTAGGTATTACTGTGTGGATGCTCGGAAATGAGTTTAAATCCATCTTAGCCCTATACTTTCCATGGTTTAGAAAAGTTGTTGGACCTATATTAATCCTGATTGGTCTTTTTATGCTCGATGTTATTCGATTCTATAAATCTTTCGTTTTAGGATCAATACCAGAGAAATTTATAAAAAAGGGCAACTTTGGTGCTTTTCTAATGGGAGTGAGTTTTACCCTTGGATTCTGTCCGACTATGTTTGTTTTATTTTTTGTAACATTAATGCCTGCTACAATATCTGTATCATATGGAGTCATTCTTCCTGCCATTTTTGCAATAGGAACATCATTACCACTTTTAATAACCCTATTCCTCATTTGGTATTTTGAGTTAAGTGGGAAGTTGGTTAAGAAAAAAGGTAGAAAGATTGGTGTAATCGTTCAAAAATTAGCAGGAATAACCCTGCTAATTTTAGGTGTTTTAGACACATTGACTTATTGGTAATCTTGAAAAAATCTTACAGTTAATGAATGCAGGGAGGTTAATTGGTAGTATTAAAGAAAGGCTTTTGGGAAGTGTTCTGCATAAAATATTTCATTAGAAGTTTTTTCATGAATTTAGATTAATGTTCTAAATTATGATGTCAGTGAGGCGATTAAAGTGTGTATAACTAATAATTTTATGGAACACCAGGCTTATAAAATAAGTGAAGAAATACGAAAACAGTCGTTATATAAAGTGGTAAAGGTAGAAGTGTTTGGAGGTAAAAGTTTTGAGTTCTCGCAACAAGATGAACAATGGAATGGGAAGGATTTTATTACGAAAATAATCCTAGAGGATAAGAAAGGTGCTTTATTTTCCGTAAAACCTGATTATAGTGGTTTGAGGTTTGCTAAAGGGGAAATAACTTATAATGAATACAATAAAATGCAGAAAAAAGAGGATGTAAAAGGAGTTTGGTATTTCTCTGGCATTATCGGCTCTTTTATGTTGATGATGTTCATATTGATGAAGTTTGTAACTTAAAAAGCTATTTATAAAATTTATTGATTCGCATTAACAGGGATATTTAAAATCTATTTTAAATATCCCTGTTCAGATTAATTATGCTCATCATGATTGTGTTGCTGTTCTGTATTTTGTTGTTGTTCTTGTTGCTGTACTGGCTCATTTTTGGGATATACACTTGTGAGTGTATCAGGTATTGCTGTAATAACTAGAATAATTGAGATAAGGGATGAGATAAGATAAACCCATGCCGCAGGACGATTTCGTGACCATTTCACTTTGGCAACTCTTAAAAACCATACAGACAAAATCAATGATATTACTAATAATATTAATCTTATACTTGGTGGTAAAGACAACAAACCTGTTCCTAGTGTAGTAAGGCCGAGTGCAATTAAAAGCGTATGTAGCCAGTGGTGAGAAGAGGCTATAATGGCAAACAATACTGATCCCACAGCTTTTAAGAGGGGTCTTTCCTTTTTATTCTTTGAATAGTTATGATCTTTGATAATGTACTCCCTCCATCAATTTATACGAATGATACAAACAAAAACAATGGGGACGATTGGCATGAGACTAATTGGGCCTATCCCTCTTCTTTTTTAATTTAATAAATATATTAGTACCGCAATTACACCGATCCCAATTAACAAGGTCCAAAACGTTGACTTAATGGAAGTATTTTGAGAATGATTATCTTGATTAGAGTGATGACCACCACAACAACCCATTTTATAAACTCCTTTCTTTTTTCAAAATTTATTTTTATGATGTCTAGTATTAATTAAGGATGTGGAGAATTTGTGGATTCTAAATGGATAAATGATGAATTCACAAATTGTTCAAAAAAAAATCCTTTGGTACTTAAATCAAATTTAACTTGGCAAATTGTACTTACATCGGTTTTTAAAATGAAAACTAATGATTAAATTGATATAGCATCAGCAATTTTTTGAGGTCATTCTTATAAGTAAATTAATAACTTCTCAAAGAAAAATATTGAACAACTAATGTGAATCATATGAACACACATAATTTATAACCTTTTTAAGGTGTAAACTATGTAAATGCACAAATTCTGCAAACTTTTTGGATACTCTATATTTAATAAAAGAAGGAGGGAATAAAGAAATGCAGAAAAAAGGTAAACGATCAATTTTATTTATTTTGTTAGCTTCACTATTGCTAGTGCTTGGTGCATGTTCAAACGCAACCGACGAAGAACAAGATACTAACGGAAAAACAGAAAATACAAACCAGGGAACAACAACAAACGAAGAGGAAAATGAGGAATCAAGTAATGGAGAAGAAGAAATGGAGGGAATGGATCATGCTGGAATGAATCACTCTGGTTCAAGTGAGGTACCTGAAGGCTTAGAGGAAGCAGAGAATCCAACGTATCCGGTTGGAAGCAAGGCAATTATTCACGCAAATCATATGCCAGGAATGGATGGAGCTGAAGCCACAATCTCTGGAGCCTTTGACACGACGGTTTATACAGTTACATATACGCCTACAACTGGCGGAGAACCAGTCGAGGATCATAAATGGGTCATTCATGAGGAACTTGAAAATGCGGGTGATGAATCGTTTCAAACAGGTGATGAAGTGGTATTAAATGCAGAACATATGGAAGGTATGAAAGGTGCAACTGCAACAATTGATTCTGCTGAACAAACAACAGTCTATATGGTAGATTACACGGATACTGAAACAGGGGAAAAGGTAACGTATCACAAATGGGTAACAGAAAGTGAATTATCTCCAGTAGAATAAAAACGAGGAGGCGGTTCTCTTGTTTATATACGCAAAACAAGAGAACCGCCTCACGTTTTGTATTAAAATACGAAGTTAGAACAAATTAAATCTATATTCCATAAAAATTGGGTAATATAATTAATTTTATTTTACTTTTCACAAATCAGTCACTTTACATAGGGTACGGGGGTATACTATAATGTAATCGAGGAGGAGGAGTGAGATGGATCCCGAATTAGAAAATGAGATGATTTCAGAGGATAGTTGCTGTACACCTTCACATGGGAGAATGAGTCATCACTCAGAAAAAACGAAAAAGAACCTTGTGACCCGATTGAACAGGATTGAAGGTCAGATTCGGGGCATAAAAAGATTAATCGAAACGGATACTTACTGTGATGATGTGATTACTCAAATCTCAGCTTCACAAGCAGCTCTTAATGGTGTTGCTAAAATTCTTCTTGAAGCACATATGAAAGAATGTGTAGTCAATCGAATTCAAGAAGGTGACATGGAAGTTTTAGATGAAGTATTAGTGACCATACAAAAATTAATGAAAAAGTAAAAGGGGACGTTAAATATGGAAAAAGTAACTTTAAATGTAGAAGGTATGTCTTGTGGACATTGCGTGAAATCAGTAGAAGGAAGCGTTGGAGCACTTAATGGAGTTTCAAGTGTAAAAGTCGATCTGGAGAATAAAAAAGTAGACGTTGAATTTAATCAAGCTGAGGTAACATTAGATAAAATCAAGGAAACCATTGATGATCAAGGATACGAAGTAAAGTAAATTGAAGATGGGCTGTGCTTAAAGCACGCTCTCTTTTTCAAAAAAATATACCCTAGGTAGGTATGAGGTGATGGGGATGAGCGAAAAAGTTATTGAAAATCAATTCCAAGTAACTGGCATGACCTGTGCAGCCTGTGCAACAAGAATTGAAAAAGGGCTGAAAAAAATGGATGGAGTCAAGGATGCCAATGTAAACCTTGCTTTAGAAAAAGCCATGGTCCAGTTTGACCCTGTTATGATGAGTCCTTCAGATATAACGAAAAAGGTAAGAGATCTTGGATATGATGTTGTAACAGAAAAAAGGGAATTGGTACTAACTGGTATGACTTGTGCAGCCTGTGCAACAAGAATTGAAAAAGGTCTTAATAAAGTCGATGGTGTTCTGCAAGCAACTGTTAATTTGGCTTTAGAAAAGGCATCTGTAGAATATAATCCATCAGCAGTTACAACAAAAGAGTTAGTTCAAAAGGTTGAAAATCTCGGCTACGGAGCGATGGTAAAAAGCGATGAAAATGAAAAAGAGGCCGTAGATTATCGTCAAAAAGAGATTGAAAAACAGACAGGGAAGTTTATATTCGCAGCTATTTTATCACTTCCGTTACTGTGGTCTATGGTAGGACATTTTAGTTTTACTTCTTTCCTTTGGGTGCCAGATGCATTTATGAAGCCATGGGTACAAATGGCCTTGGCAACACCTGTACAATTCTTTATTGGAAAACAATTTTATGTTGGAGCCTATAAGTCATTGAAAAATAAGAGTGCCAATATGGATGTACTCGTAGCTCTTGGTACATCGGCTGCTTATTTTTATAGTGTTTATTTAGCAATAGAATCGCTTGGAAGTAATGCACATTCAGTTGGACTTTATTTTGAAACAAGTGCTGTCTTAATCACATTAATTATTCTTGGAAACCTATTTGAAGCAAAAGCAAAAGGACGTTCATCAGAAGCGATTAAGAAATTAATGGGACTACAAGCAAAAACAGCAACAGTCATTCGAAATGGAATCGAAACCACTATTCCTTTAGAAGATGTTGTGGCTGGCGATATTTTATTAGTAAAGCCTGGTGAGAAAGTTCCTGTTGATGGAGAAGTTTTGGAAGGGACCTCAGCACTGGATGAATCAATGCTCACTGGTGAAAGTGTCCCCGTAGATAAAACAGTTGGAGATAGTGTAATAGGGGCAACTATTAATAAAAATGGATTTTTGAAAATTAAAGCGACAAAAGTAGGAAAGGAAACAGCCCTATCGCAAATCATTAAAATTGTAGAGGAAGCACAAGGATCAAAAGCTCCAATTCAACGGATGGCTGATCAAATTTCCGGTATCTTTGTTCCAATTGTGGTGGGAATAGCGGTTATTACATTTATCATCTGGTATTTCTGGGCTGATCCAGGAAACTTTACTGCAGCCCTAGTAAACCTAATTGCCGTTCTTGTCATTGCATGTCCATGTGCTTTAGGTCTAGCAACACCAACCTCCATTATGGCAGGAACCGGTCGAGCTGCCGAATATGGGATTCTATTTAAAGGTGGAGAACACCTTGAAATGACTCATAAAGTCAATACAGTCATTTTAGACAAAACAGGAACGATCACAAATGGTGAACCTGTTTTAACAGATGTGATAACGGAGCAAGATGAGACAGAGTTCTTATCTCTTGTTGGTTCGGCTGAAAAACAATCAGAGCATCCTCTTGCACAAGCAATTGTTGAAGGAATCGTAGAGAAATCCATCCAGTTCAAAGATGTTTCTGATTTTGAAAATATACCTGGATATGGAATCAAAACGGTAGTGGATGGAAAAGTGGTTCTTGTAGGAACTCGTCGTCTTATGAAAAAATACAATGTCGAGATTGATAATGTATTAGATAAGATGGAAGATCTTGAGAAACAAGGGAAAACAGCTATGTTAGCAGCCGTTGATGGAAGATATGCAGGGATTGTTGCAGTAGCAGATACAATTAAAGAAACATCTACTTCCGCCATTAAACGGATGAAAGACATGGGACTTGAAGTGATTATGATTACGGGTGACAACAAAGATACGGCAAATGCAATTGCAAAACAAGCTGGAGTTGATCATGTAATTGCCGAAGTTCTCCCAGAAGGGAAAGCAGAAGAAGTGAAGAAACTTCAAGCTCAAGATAAAAAAGTGGCCATGGTCGGGGATGGAATTAATGATGCCCCAGCACTTGCTACTGCTGATATTGGTATGGCTATTGGTACGGGTACAGATGTAGCGATGGAAGCAGCCGATATTACCTTGATCCGTGGGGATTTGAACAGTATTCCAGACTCCATCTTAATGAGCCATAAAACAATGCGAAATATTAAGCAAAACCTTTTCTGGGCCTTAGCTTATAATTCAATTGGCATTCCAATTGCGGCGTTTGGATTCTTAGCTCCATGGCTTGCCGGTGCTGCAATGGCATTTAGCTCTGTTTCGGTTGTACTCAATGCTCTACGATTACAAAAGGTCAAACTATAGGAGTGTCGTATATGAAAAAATGGGTATTATCTGCCCTGGCTTATTTAATAGTCGTTGTGGGTGCTTATTATGCTTATTCAATTGTAAGTCCTCCTGTAGAGGATCAAGAACACACAAATATAGAACAACATAATGAATAGTTAACTGATTTTAAGAATGGCCCCTATTTGGATAGAGGCCATTCTTGTTATAAAAAATGCAAAGTTTTTTCATAAATAAATGAGACACTAAAAAGGATGTTTATGAGGTAGGTGGAACGAATTGAATACGAATGAAAAAATTAAAAGAAGATATAATAGAATTTCAAGTATATATGAAGTTATGGATAAGATGATTAAAGCAGAGTGGAGATTGAATTTACTATCTAATATATCTGGAAATGTTCTTGAAGTGGGAGTCGGGACGGGGGCTAATTTCCCCTTTTATCCAACCTATACAAAATCACTAACAGGTGTTGACTTTAGTAAAGGGATGCTAAAACAGGCCCAGGAGAAATTAGTAAAAGGTAGGTATCCATTTCCGATTCGATTAATGGAAGCAGATATACAGGAATTGCCGTTTCCAGACGATATGTTCGATACAGTGGTCTCTACTTGTGTATTTTGTTCCGTTCCGGATCCTCTTTTGGGTTTAAAAGAGTTGAAAAGAGTTTGTAAACCAAATGGACAAATACTGCTGTTGGAGCATGTGAGAAGTGATCAAATGTGGGTTGGTATTGTAATGGATTTGTTAAATCCTTTAACGGTAAGATTATGGGGAGCCAATATTAACCGGGAAACGATCAACACGATCGAACGATCAGGTCTCAAAGTTGAAATGAATAAAAATTTAATGGGGTCTATTTTTAGAGAGTTATCGGTTAGTCCCAATAAATGACGTTTGGAAGAGCCATATTATGTTTAATAATTATAAACGATTTACGACTTTGATAGGATAATTAATCTTCAAAAGGGGATGATATTTTCTGTAAAAATCAAAAGGAGGATTTTGGAAAATGCCTGTGACCTATGAAGAATGTATAAAAGCATGTTTGGAATGTATGGAGGCATGTAACGGATGTTATGATGCCTGTTTAAAAGAAGAGGATGTAAAAATGATGGCAGAATGTATCCGTTTGGATAGAGAATGTGCGGATATGTGTGCATTTGCTGCAAAGGCAATGCAATCAAACAGCCCATTTGCAAAACAAATTTGTCAACTTTGTGCAGAAATTTGTGAGGCATGTGGCAATGCGTGTAAAAATCATGAACATCATGAACATTGTCGTAAATGTGCAGAATCTTGCTTTAGATGTGCAGAAATTTGCCGTCAAATGGCTTCTTAACATTTCATTGTTCAAAACGAAAGGATTGGTGGTATTCCAATCCTTTTATTTGTCACGATTATAAACTATTCATCATATTTTTTGCCTTCTCAGTATCCTGCATCATGCCCCCATCCCCATGACAATCATTATACATTTGCTCTAATTCATTTGTTGATAATTCTGGGTGCATTTTTTCCATAAATGGTTTCATTTCTTGGAAGCCATCCGTTTGAGCATAGGCAAATCCTGCCCCGCCTAGCAGAATGGCTCCTGTTAATAGCCCGATAGCTAATTTCTTTTTCATTTGTTTCATCTCCTTCTTAATTATATTTTTATATTAACGTAAAAGTTTGCAGAGATTATGCAGAAACTTTGTGGAACTTGTTAAGATTGTACATGAATTTATTGGATACATATTTATCATGAACTAATAATAAGCGGATCCACATCTTCGCCTCCACCGACTGTTTCAATTGTGATTACTACTTGATGGGGTAAGCATACAATAGCAGGACCTGGTTTTGAAATATAGCCTGTATTTACACAGATTTGTTCAGGACATGTAGAAGATTCAATCCGAATCTCCTCGTTATGCAACTCCACGGTATTTGGATTACATTCAATCTCAGGTATGTTTAACCTTTCAGTACCTTTATGTCCAGTTAATGTGACCCGTTTCACTTCCTCATTTCTACTGGAAATAACAGCGACATATTCTGGATTTTCAGTTGTTGCCTCTACTTTAGCCTGCTGATAGCTAAAAATAGAAACGGGGATAAATGAAATGACTAATAATAAAACAGTAATAATAATGTCCCATCTTTTAATCATTTGAAGTGCGTTTTTCAAAGGGTTCATCTCCTTGCAATTCAAATATGGATAGGCCTAAGACTTCCACTTATATCCGACACCCCAGACGGTTTGTAAATAGTCATCTGCTGGAAAACCTGCTTTTCTTAGTTTTTCACGTAAATTTCGGACATGAGAGTCAATCGTGCGATCCTCGGTTGAAACATTATATCCCCATACCGATTCAATCAGATGATCCCTAGAAAAAACCCGATTTGTGTTGGTTAAAAAGAGGTTCAACATCCCAAATTCTTTCGGAGTTAAAGAGATTTCTTGATTTTTATAAAAAAGCTGATGAGAATCTTGAATTAGGGTAAGTCCTTTAAATGAGATTTGCTCTGGTTGTTTTGTACTTCTTCTTAGGACAGCTTCAATTCTAGCTACTAACTCTTCTTCATCAAAAGGTTTAGATATGTAATCATCCGCACCTATATTAAGACCTCTTATAATGTCTGCTTTGTCGCCTAACGCTGTGAGCATAATAATTGGAATATCCCAATTTTTCCGTACTTCCTGACATGCTTCTAACCCACTCATATCAGGCATCATAATATCTAATAAAATAAGATCAACCGTATTGGACTCCAAAAATTTTAGAGCTTCTCGTGCAGATTCTTTTTTAATACACTGATAGCCCAGAGGGGATAAGTACAACGATAATAAATCAAGCATCATTGGTTCATCATCTACAAGTAAAATGGTTTTCAATTTTGATCCTCCTTGAAAATTAATTCGAATGTTGTCCCAACATTCTCTTTACTTCTCACTTGAATATCGCCTCCATGGGCAAGGATAAGTTCTTTGATTATTGCAAGACCAAGCCCTGTACCTCCGAGAGAACGTGTTCGGGATTTATCCACTCGATAAAAACGGTGAAAAATATAGGGAAGATCCTCCTCTGGAATTCCCCTTCCATTATCTTTAATGGAAATATAAATTTCCTTTTTTTGTTTCCAAGCTGTTAAAGAAACGGTCGAACCTCTGTTTGAGTATTTCATGGCATTATCTAATAGATTCATAAAAATTTGTTCAAGTCTTAATGAATCAGCTTTTAATAACAGATTCGGTTGGCAGTTTATAGTAAATTTCATTTCATTCTCATGAAAAATAGGAGAGAACTTTTGATCCATTTTAGTGAAAAATTCGTTTAAGTTGATTAACTCTTTTTCAATGATAAACGTATTTTGATCTATTTTTGCAAGTTCAAATAGCTCTTTGATTAATTTGGCTAAACGATCTGATTCTTCCACAATAATAGATAAATATTTACCCTGTTCTTCTTTGGATAAATTCCTTTTTTTTACAATATCAGCATAGCCCTTTATATAAGTAAGAGGAGTCCGAAGTTCATGTGAAATACTAGCTAAAAATTGACTCCGTTCTTTTTTAAGATAGTTTAAATCTGTCGCTAATAACTTGATTGATTTTGCTAGATCCCCTAATTCATCTTCTGATGTATGAGGGAGAGGAACGGAAAAATTACCTTTACTAATTTGTGATGTTGCTTCTTTCATTTTAATAAGAGGTCTAGTAATCCCCCTCGATAAGAAACAAATGATAATAATCGTAAAAATAACTGAAATCAAGCCTGCAATCAAAAAGTGTTCATTCAAGGAATGAATTAAAATACGTACCAACGCAGTATCTTGAAACATATAAACATACCCGGAAACTTTTTGATCAATTTGAATGGGACTAACTGTCGCAATATATGGTTCCTGCTCCCATTTTTCTTCTAAAACCTGTCCATCATTTGGAATAGGGGTTAAAGGGGCTTCTATATACCTTCTAAAGTTTTCAACCGGGGCCGAAGAATCTAGTATCTCCCCTGACTCATTTGTTATGATTACGTCTGTATTGGATTCAGATTCCATCAAAACGACATGATCAACCATTTCATCATCGAATTGCTTTTCAAGAATAGCCTTGTGAGAATTCCCCCTCGATTTTAATGTTTGTAGCTCTTGTTCTATTCTCGAGTCCACAATTTCGGCATGCAAAAAGAAAAACATAAATGTAATTAAACCAAAAATTACAACAAAAAATAAGATGCCTAGTTTTACTGAAAGTTTCTTCATTACGATGATCATTCTCCTATTTCCATGTATGCTTAGCCTACGATAAAATTTTGAAGATTTTGTGCAGAAATTGTGTAAAGGTCGGTACATTATTATTTTACACCAGAAAGATAAAAAAACCGCTGAAGCATCAGCAGTTCTAATATTAGTCTTCTTTATAATAGTTGCCTTTTATAAAAAGTATCTACTCAATTTAATGATGTTCTATATGATTTTGTTCATTAGGGGCTTCAATATCGCTAAAAATCGGGTCTAATTGGTTAAGTAAAATAAAAATAAAACTATATAGAATAATGATAAACAGTGGATGATTATAGAAAGTCGCTTCTTTATTACTGACCTCTTTTTGTATCAAATGAAGGAGAATTAGTAAAGTAGATAGAAATAGAAAAATCATGATCTTAACAATTGCATCACGATACTCTACCGTGATCATTTCCCCAAGCATGGCTCCCATCATGCCTCCCATAATCCCGGATAGCATCCCGTCAAGAACAGCTATAATGCTTACTGGTAAACCAGTCAAAAATCCAATCAGAAAACCTGCAGCCATTCCTAAAATGGTAGCAATAAAAAAGTTGTCCGAAATTACAATTCCTACAATAACTCCTACAGTGAGACCGACACTCATACCAATTGACATAGCTATCATCATGCCAGTCATATTAGTGAATTTCTTTCTATGGTAAGTTACCTTATAAATAACAAGAACTGAGAGCGAGAAAATTGATATAAGAATTAGAAAAAGTGATACTCCCATTTTTTACTCCTTTCTGTCTTGTCCGATATTATTAACTATATGTGATTGATGACTAGGAATATTCAACGTCTATTTATTAAATATAGGTTATAGTGTCCTTAAAATGTTATTCTGTTTGAAATTACTTTCTTATCTCCATTCTCTTTTTTCTAATATGTTTCCCTGCTAAAAAGCTGGTTCCCACGCTAAAAAGTCGGTACCTACTGCTAAATAGTTGGTATCCAGAGTGGAAGGAAGAGTGAGGAAAAAAGAGCAGGCGAACAATATGTACTCAATCATTTTTCAATCGTAAAATCAATTATATTTCAGGCTGGATCCAATAGTGGTCCAGTCTTTTTGTTTTGTCCAATATCTCCTCAATCCCTTTTCCAATAGGGGTTCAATCATCCTTGCTCATTCTTTTCTCTCTTCTAATATGTTGTTTTCCTCACTATATAAACCCGTAGGGTTTCAATACTTTTTCGGCAGTTTCTTTGCATTTTTTTCATTCTTTTCTCTTGATTCTTCTCTCAGTTCGGTACGAACTTAATAACATTGTCCGAATATTCGATACAAGCCAGAACGGAAAAAAGAGGGCGAAAATGGGGGTTTTGGGGAAGAACAATATAACATAATGGAATGAAGAAAAAAGGCGAGATAAGAGGGGCAGGGCTTAGAGACGCAAGGGTTTGAGGGGAATGAGGGGGAGAGGAAGGCGGGGAAGGACTTTTTAGCAGGGGAATACCCTTGTTATTTGACAACAAAGTCGGGAACTCGCCAACAAAGTTGGGAACTGCCTAATTGCATTTTTACAAATATGTAAAGAAATGAATCAAGTAAGACTCAATCCTAAAATTGGATTGAGTCTTTTTTGTATTTAGAGAATTAAGGTAGGAAATTACAAAAATATTCCAAATACCATGGTATGATATTAAGAGGATTAAACCAAATTATTTTACCATTATTAGATTTGAATAGGGGTGGTGTCTCTATGTTAACATTTATATTTTATGGATTATTTCTAATAGGAACAGTCCTAATGATTTTAGCGGTTGTTAAAATAGAGCAAGAAGGTTTTGGTTGGCGGGATTGATTATGTATATTGTTAGTTTTTTGGGAAGTTGGTCAGTAGGTCTTTACTTGCTTGTTTTCCCTTTTGTTTTATGGATATTAGCTTTAGCTCATTCTTTTGGTGTGGTGAAGAAATATTGGCAAAATCTACTGTTAGCAATCATCGGAATAGACTCAGTTAACGTTGCGTCCGCAGGTTTATAATCTGGCAGTATTTAAATAGTTTTTGCTACTCCTTGTTTTGGATATGAATCTAAGACAGGGCCAGTAGATTCAACTTCTACTCTTTGTCCTATTTTCAATGTTTCAGAAGCATTAGGATATTCAAATGATGTTGCACCGTATTTATTTCCAGCCTGTAAATGAAGAGGATAAGTATCAACTACCAAGAAACTGTTTTTATCCACACGAATGACTATTCTTCCTTTTTCACGATACACAGGATTTAATGCGCGTGCCATAAATGCAGAGAATTGTCCACGTGTTACAGATGTATCTGGTCGATAGGATCCATCAGGATAGCCATCCGCAATTCCAGTTGCTACTGCATCCAAAATGGATTGATAGGCTGCCGTATTGGAAGAAACATCGTGAAAACTATTGGCTTGTCCTGTCGTTAATGTGAAGGCTCTGTTTAGGAAAATCGCCATTTGTCCTCGGGCGACCAGCTCATTAGGTCGATATGTGTTATCTGGAAATCCGGTAATGATTCCTTTTCTAACAGCTGAGGCAATATAGCCTGATCCAGTTACATTTGCAGTAACATCATTAAATTTTGTGTTAATAGGGTCTCCATTCAGTCCTAAAGAACGGCCAATCATAATAGCAGCATGAGAACGTGTAACTGTATTATCAGGTTTGAAGGTTCCATCTTTAAAGCCTGTAATAATCTGTTCAGATGAGAGATACCCCACCTCATTATAAAATGTATATCCATCTGACACATCATTAAATCCCGTGAAAAGTATGGGTTGGAACCTTGCTATGATATCCATAAAGATACACTAGATTATAAAGACTACGTTCATATCCAGATTCCAAAAGGGGAGGATATTTTAAATCCATAGTATGTCGAAAAAGACTTCTGGATGTATATATAAGAAAGAGAGTTTTTGGTGACCTTTTTACCACTTTGTTAAATATTGGAAACATATACTCTACTTTACTATTTTTAATGTTATTATAGATTTGTAAAGAAAATTCAAAAAGGGAGATTATCATAATGATATTAAAAATTGCTTCACTAGCAGTTGCCACATCCTTTTTGTTAGTAGCTCCATCAAGTTTCGCACAAGGAACACCAGAAGCTAAAGTGAAAACTAGCGTTCAGGACGAAGTTGAAAACTTAAAACCTTATATCGAAGTTTACGATGCAAAAGGAAAACTAGTTAAAGAATATTCAGACGAAGAAATTCAAGAGCTTATGGTACAGGCGGAACAATTTAATAAAGTACACGAAGCAGCAGAAGCTCCTGTAAATTCACCGTATGTACATATTTTCGATGAGAATAACCATTTAATTGATTCCTCAGTAGAGGGAGCTGTTCAAAAACAAAAATCTGTTTTAGACGATTTTCAAGCTCAAAGGCTTACTTATAATTATGGCACAACTTCAATTATTAATAATATTTGGGTTAAAGGCGGAAACTATTTTCCTAACCCGACAACTATCACAATCAATCCACGCAGTAAATTTGAAGGATTAAACATTAAAGTTCAAAAGGATACAAGTTCTACTCCAGCAGGTAATGTAAAAATTGGTGGATTCATAGGCGGTGTCGCTGTTCCTCTTAGCAATTTATATCAATATGCTGGTAATTATAAGATCCAGCTGGTAAATGCTAATACAAATGGAGCGACTATTTATCTTAATGCTGGAACAGTTTATTATAATTGAACAACCAAATGAGGGTTTTTATCCTCTCAGGCTGTCGAGAAACCCTCGACAGCTTTTATTTACTTTCTTTAATTATTCACCGCGTTAATTTTATGTAATTCAGTTAGATATATTAATAAATCCATGGTGGTGAATTAATATCATGTTGAAGTCAAGAGAAAAACTCCCAAAATGAATTTGATTTATTTCAATTGATGTACTAGTCCTTGAAGATCACCTTCTCTGTTTAATCGATAAATATATTGATTTTTCCTTTATTCTTGAAAAAACCAAACCTTTGTATAGTGAAGATAATGGTCGTCCAACTGAACCTTTAATCTTATTTAAGCTTCGCAGACTCAAAAGAGCTGCAGGGGCTTCGCTACTGCCGGTTACGGGGACTAAAGAAGGCAAGCGAGCAGGTTCTCCTAACTGCAGCTTGCCAAAACATGAAAAAGATTGCCACACACCTAGCAAAGCTAGGTGAGGTGAGCAATCCTTTTTAAAATCATATAAATATGTAGGCAATTTAATGTTTCATACCTTCATATATTAGAAAATGTCGGGAAAAATACTCCTTTCTCGAAATTCTGAGCGTACCAAAGGTACGCTTATTTTTATAACCGAGATTACGCTATTAGAAATCACAGTTTATTAAAAAGGGGGAGAGTTTGTCTAACTATTCGTATAATCCTTATTTTACGAATAATAATTAGACAATAAGAATGTATGTTTGATATAGTGGAAATAGAAATATATTCCACCTTCATTAATAACAGGAATTAATTATTAAACTAACGAATGTTATACATCATATTTTATAAACTTTTGAACAGAGGTGTATGGAATGGAAAGAGTTCAGATCCCACAAGATGCTGAAACGATTGTCAGTACATCCAGTAAAGGTGATCAATCGAAATGGCTAGTAGGAGATAAATGGATTAAGGAGAATACTCGTGGTTACGAAAATATAGCGGAATATGTTGCTTCTATCGTTTTAGATAGTTCCACCTTACCGAAGACTTCCTTTGTTCCTTATGTACCCTGTTTAATTAATAAGCACGATGAAACGGTTGTAGAAGGGTGTTATTCTATAGATTTTCGTGGTCATTTACAGGAAGTAACGCTTGAGCGCTTGTTTGAAGCGAACTTTGAAACAACAGATGACATTTTAAATAATACCCGCTACTCCACAGAAGATAGATTTCGATTAATTATGGAAAAGGTATACCAGTTCACAGGCTTAGATGTTTCTCACCAAATTGCACAAATGCTAGCATTTGATGCGTTCATTTTGAATGAAGATCGCCATACCAATAACATTCTGTTTCTTTTTGATCCCAAAACAGAAGCCTGGCAGCTGGCTCCAATTTTTGATCATGGTTTAAGCTTGTTATCGGATGTCAAGGATTATCCACTGGGTGTTGATCTTCAAGTTTTAAAACGTAAAGTAAAAGCAAAACCGTTTAATAATAGTTTTAAGAAACAACTATCCTTATACGATGGACCACCCTTTATTAATGTGGCCACGTTACAAAAACGCTTAGCCTCTTCTCCATACCCACTTGGTCGAGCATTGGATGTAATTAAAGCACAGTTAAACGATCCAGTTTATGAAAAATTGCTTATTCGAGGTGAAAATTGATGATTGATTATTTTAAATTTGATGTGATGCTGTTTGATGATGTAATCGCAAGTGTGGATTTAAAACCAAATGGAATCGACAAACCATACGTTATCAACTATATTAAAGGTTTTAATAAGCAATTTTCACCTAGTCCAGAGGGCTATATTACAAAAGATGAGATAGAAAGATGGTTAAAGTGGCGTGTATTCCCCGAAACACGAGTGAATGCTGAGGAATTACTCGCTGGACTCGGTTTAAAAAGCTATAATCGATGGGCAATTATTCGTAAAACACATGGTGTTATGGCTGATGATGAGATTTGGTTGCGTTTTAAGGGTGAAACATTGAAGCATCGTGATGTGACATTACGTAAATCACTTTATTATCCTGATGAGGTCATATAATTTGTTCACAATAGATCTATTACATATGTGAAATAAGTTAAGGTAGATAGATTTTAAATATCTAAAATTAAACGAAAGTGGAAGAATGTATGAAAAGTGATATCATCCTTAATAAAATAAGCACCATTGAACGCTGTATTAACCGAATACATGAAGATTACGTGTTGATCATTTTTTGGGGTAGAAGTGAAGTGAGGGCAAACTCATTCGAAAAAAACGCTTTTTTCGCAAACAAAAAAAGTATATAAAAAACAGCCAATTCCCTTTTTATCGAGCAGAAATGGCTGGTGATCCATGTTGATATTTATTGGCTTTGGCGAGAAGACTCCCACTTCAACGTAGCGAAGCGGAGTAAGTGGGAGATGAATCGCCACTGTTTAATTTTACTGAATTCATCATATTTTCAGTAAAATATAGTATAATATATTATAGATAGGAGGTGACGTAAATGTACTTATGTGTTAAACAACAGCTCAATCATTTAACTAAAGACGAGTATTCAAATCTTAAAGAGCTTTGTCATATTGCTAAAAACCTATATAACGTTGGACTATACAATGTTAGACAGTATTACTTTGAACATAAAGAATATCTTAAATACGAAAGTAATTATCATCTCGCAAAAACCAACGAGAATTATAAGTTATTAAATAGCAATATGGCTCAGCAAATTTTGAAAGAAGTAGACGGAGTATTTAAGTCCTTTTTTGGTTTAATCAAACTAGCCAAGCAGGGCAAGTACGACTTTAAATCTATCAATCTTCCAAGATACCTTAAGAAAGATGGCTACTATCCTTTAGTGATTGGCTTTGTTCGCTTAAACGGAAATCAATTAACGATTCCGTATTCAAACTTATACAAAAAGCATCACGCACCTATTATAATTAATATTCCTCCTATTTTGTTAGACAAGAAGATTAAAGAAATTCGAATTGTTCCTAAAAACAATGCTAGGTTCTTTGAAATCCAGTACACGTACGAAGTGGCTGAAGAGCAAAGAGATTTAAATTACCAAAAAGCACTAGCAATTGACTTAGGACTAAATAATTTAGCTACTTGTGTAACAACAGAACGTCAATCTTTCATTGTAGATGGTCGTAAATTAAAAAGCATTAACCAATGGTTTAATAAAGAAAATGCCAGACTTCAAAGCATAAAAGATAAGCAAAAAATCAAAGGCACGACTCGCAAACAATCGTTTCTTACTTATAACCGCAACAATAAAGTAAATGATTATATCAACAAAACTTGTCGATATATTATTAACTATTGCCTTGAAAACCAAATAGGTAATCTTGTTATTGGTTATGCTGAAACTCTGCAAAGAAACATCAATTTAGGTAGAATAACAAATCAAAATTTCGTTAATATTCCTGTCGGCAATATCAAAGAAAAACTAGAATATCTTTGTAAGCTTTACGGGATTAAATTCTTTAAACAAGAAGAATCTTACACCTCCAAAGCTAGCTTCTTCGATAACGACGAAATACCTAAATATAATGCCGACAATCCTAAAGATTATCAGTTCAGCGGCAAACGAGTGAAGCGTGGTTTGTATAAAACGAAATCTGGCAAGCTAGTTAATGCTGACATCAACGGCGCTTTAAATATCTTAGCTAAAAGTAAAGCTGTAGACATCACTGTCTTATGTTCTAGCGGCGAAGTGGCTACGCCTCAAAGAATAAGAATCGCTTAGACGATTACAATTCTTTGGAAGCCCCCACTTCAAATTTTCGCTAGAAAATTAAGTGGGGGTAGTTCACTCTTTGACACTCTCAAACACTCACAGTATAATTTATTATGTAATATAAAAATGTTCAGGAGGATTATCAAAAAATGACACATGCAATGAGACTTCGATTCCCAACTTTGAACTAGTAATTGAATACGTTCAAAGGCTCTGTTTGTGTATACAGAGTAAACGGGATAAGTCTGTCCTTTTTTAATAATCTTCATTTCATATAAGAAAACATGAGAATGACAGGGATGTTTTCTTATCCTATCGAGGTACTAGGAATCTTGGTAGGATGCATATATGTAATGTTTAGGAAGGGCGATTTTTCTACCCTTCTTTATTTATGTCTAATTTTCTTGCCTATTCAACTTCATTCAGCAGAAGCCATCCACTTCGATAAGCGGGGGATGGGTGAATGTGATTTACTAGGCAGGTTTACTTGTTGACGGCTCCAGATAGCCCCAGCAATAAGGACGGGTCTCTTTCCCTTTACTCAAATCACAGGCAGATGCCTGTGATTTTTTTATTGTCGTTGGGTCACTTGATTAACGAAACAACTGTTGCCGCGCTATTTTCAATAACAGAGATTTTAATTGTTTTAAATGCGAAGTAGGAGGAGATATCCATGCATTTCTTACTATTCTTTTGATACGAGCTTGATGTAGAAGCTCGTATCGATATCCTAGCTATCGATATGAAATCATTAAATTTCGGGAGGTAGCAAAATGGAAAAAGTATGTTTTAAATTAGAAAATATTGAAATAAATTATTTAGATAGAAAAGTATTAGAAATTGAACGTTTAGCTGTACATCAGTTTGACCGTATCGGAATCGTTGGGAAAAATGGTGCAGGAAAAAGTACGTTATTAAAGCTACTTGCGGGTATAGTTCAACCGTCCAGTGGAAATGTGAAAAAATATGTGGACTTTGCTTATTTTGATCAACTAACAACACCTGATAAAACGGAGGTAGATTATGAGCTAAAAGGAAAACTGTCGATTCCGGAAACCGAAGTCGAAAACTTCAGCGGTGGTGAACAGACAAGACTGAAATTAGCGCAAATTTTCTCCAACTATCATGAAGGTCTATTAATTGATGAGCCAACCACTCATCTTGATGCAGATGGTATACAATTTTTCATTGAGGAATTGACTTACTATTATGGCGCCCTAATCCTTGTGAGTCATGACCGATATGTATTAGATAAACTTGTGACGAAAATTTGGGAAGTGGAAGATGGAAAGGTCAAAGAGTATACAGGAAACTATTCAGATTATGTGGCACAAAAGAAGCTACAGAAAAGACAGCAGCAGGAACAGCACGAAAGGTATGTAAAAGAAAAATCACGTCTTATGAAGGCTGCAGAGGAAAAAATGAAAAAGGCAGATAAGATTACGCAGGAAAATGGACGTATGTCTAAAAAGGAAACAAAAGCAAAGGCAAATAAAATGTTTATGACGAAATCGAAGGATACAAGTCAAAAGGCTGTTCAACGAGCGGCAAAGGCGATGGAGCAAAGAGTGGAACAGCTGGAAGCGGTAGAGGCACCTAAAGAGGAGCAAATCATTCGATTTCATCAGTCCAATGCCCTGCAATTACACAATAAATTTCCGATAATGGCAGATCGCTTAACACTAAAAATGGGAGAGAAGACACTTCTTAAGGAAGCAAGCTTTCAATTCCCATTAGGTAAAACCATTGCGATTACAGGTAAAAATGGTTCGGGAAAAACAACGCTTCTTCGTCATATCATACAATGTGGTAAAGGAATAACGATTTCTCCAAAGGCTGTCATGGGTACTTATGAACAGATGGATTATCAATTTAAGAAAGATGAAAGTGTTCTCGACTATATGAAAGATAGAAGTGAATACGATGAAAGTAAGATTCGATCCGTATTGCACTCTATGAGCTTTACCGGGAATGATTTAAAAAAGAATGTTCGTCATTTAAGCGGTGGGGAGGCCATTCGTCTTGTATTGTGTCAGCTATTCTTAGGTAGATATAATATTTTAGTTTTAGATGAACCAACAAACTTTTTGGATGTTTTTTGTATTGAGGCATTAGAACGGTTTATCAAGGGTTATGAGGGAACAATCCTGCTTGTATCACATGACCAAACTTTTATCGAATGTGTAGCTGATTACGTATACGTGATAGAAAATCATAAGTTAGAGTTAAGGAGGTAAAAGAGGCAGGGATAGTCCTGCCTCTTTCCCTTTTCAGTAATCATCCCAATTTCAAAACAATAGAGTGGATAAATGAAAATATAGCTTGCAATCACCAATCTAACAAGGTTACTATTATGGTAGTAACTTTATTAACTATCTAAGTAAGGGTGGGGCGTTTGAATTATAAGGTTTATCTATTATCTGTTGTTTCGTTTGTAGTAGGGATGGCGGAATTGATTGTTGGTGGAATCCTGGATATTGTGTCAGATGGCCTTGGGGTGTCTGTTAGTAAAGCCGGGGAGCTAATTACAATATATTCTCTTGTTTTTGCACTTGCTTCTCCCGTATTGCTAACAGTAACAGCCAAGGTCGAAAGAAAAAAGTTATTTCTTTGGACTTTATTAATATTTTTTGGCGGCAATCTGCTAGCCTATTTCAGTCCTAATTTCCTCATTCTATTTATCACAAGAATCATCTCAGCTGCTACTGGCTCTCTTTTAGTTGTTTTAGCTATCACGATTTCATCCAGTATTGTAAGGGGAGAATATCGAGCAAGGGCCATTGGAGTTATCATGATGGGGGTCAGCGGGTCATTAGTTATTGGCGTGCCGATAGGTCTTGTTATTGGGCAGCATTTCGGATGGCGCTCGCCGTTTCTATTCATTGCGATTCTTTCCCTTGTCTCAATGCTAGGAATCATGCTGTTTTTTGATAAAATGGAGCCGAAGCCTGTCATCTCTTTAAGAAAGCAGTTAGAGACATTAAAGAGACCAAAAATATTGACTGCACAGCTAACATCGCTGCTATTCTTAACCGGTCATTTAACACTATACGCATACCTTACACCATTCCTGCAAACAGCACTAAACCTGAATGCGACATGGGTAAGTATTTTCTATTTCATCTTTGGTGTGGCGGCTGTCATTGGCGGCGGATTCGGTGGATTTATGGCGGATAAGTGGGGCTCAGAAAAGAGCATTTTGGGGATTATCTCTGTCTTTTGCCTTGTTCTGTTTATCCTACCAAAGGTTACTTTTTCAACCATTCTCTTTGTGATAATCATGATGATTTGGAGCATGTTAAGCTGGGCGATTACACCAGCACAACAAAATTATTTAATTGAGACCACTCCAGAGACAGCGGATATACAACAAAGTCTGAATAATACGGCCTCGCATCTAGGAATCGCAGCTGGTTCTGTTATTGGGGGAATGGTGATTAACCAGTCTTCATCTGTGCTCCACAATGCATCCATCGGAGGGGTTTTTGTCCTTCTGGCATTAATCAGTGCTGTTTTTTCGATAACACGATCACAAACTTCAACTAAAGAGATTCATGAATTATAAACAAGGAGGTGAACAAGATTTATAAAAGAGCTACTGCTTTTTATAAATCTTGAATAAATGAGTGTTCATATTAATGCGAAACAGGGAGAAATTGCCGATAGTATTTTATTGCCTGGAGATCCATTACGGGCCAAGTATATCGCTGAGACCTTTTTAGAGGACGTATCCTGTTACAATGAAGTCCGTGGAATGCTTGGTTTTACAGGGACATACAAAGGGAAAAGGGTATCGGTTCAAGGTACAGGCATGGGTCTTCCATCGATTTCTATCTATGTGAATGAACTGATTCGTGAGTATGGTGTGAAAAATCTAATTCGCGTGGGCTCTTGCGGTGCGATTCAAAAGGATATGCATGTTCGTGATGTAGTCCTTGCGATGACAGCTTCGACGGATTCGAATATCAACCGTTTGACATTTCCAGGAATTGATTATGCACCTTGTGCAAGCTTTGATTTGCTCCATCATGCCTATCAAATTGGAACGGAGCACGGGATTAACATGAAGACCGGAAATGTATTGTCGGCAGATGTCTTCTATCGTGACAGTATGGATCTTGTGAAAAAGCTAGGTGATTATGGTGTACTAGCGGTAGAGATGGAAACCACTGCATTGTATACACTCGCTGCTAAGTACGGTGCACAGGCATTATCTATTCTAACGGTTAGTGATCATATTTTTACCGGAGAAGATACGACTGCAGAGGAAAGACAGACAACCTTTGATGACATGGTTGTTATAGCTCTTGAAACGTTAAACAAATAACAAAGAACAGGCAAGGGTATTCCCTGCCTGTTTTTAAGTTGCTTTCGAAATAGGTATACCTAATAACGCAGACGCAGCAGAAGATGTTTAATTTCTTCATCCTCCATCAAGGTATCTTCATATTTCTTTGTAATCTTTGTCAGTGCCACATCATGATAGAAAAACTCGACGAAAAACTTAACAAATGGCTTTGATTTTGTAACCATCGCTTGCCATGCATTATTTTCAACACCGGCGAATAATGTCGTCTCTTCATCAATAATGATGAGGCGGTTTCTTTCCAATGCTCGATGTTCTTCTATAACTGATAGCCTGTAATAGGTGGACAATGGGATTTCTTCCTTTGTCTCTCCGACGAAAAGAGCTTCAACCTTTACCCCTGATTGTTCTTTTTCAATGAGTAATGGCAAGTATTCAGGGAGCTCATCTGTCCAAATAGAAATCTGAATAGAGCGCTGTGCCTCTTTCAAGAGCTGTTTGATTTGCAGCTGGATGGATGATTCAACCTTTAAGCTCCATACACGGTCATCGGTTACTATTTTTTTTGGTGTATTGAGTTTTAATTGTTTGATATTGGACTGGAATTCACTAGTCAGCTTTTCAATGACAAGTTGTAATGGTAGAGCAGTATACAGCTTTTTCTTTTCGGATACTGAATCGAGTACCAGCCCTTTTCCAATCATCCTGGATATGACTTCATAGACCTTTGCCTTTGGAACACCTGAAAACTTTACAATCATAGTGGCATCGAGTGGTTCATCACTTGAAGACAATACTTCATACACTTTACTTTCATATTGTGAAAATCCGAATTTTTGCAACATAGGCCCAACCTCTTTTAGAATTTCAAATAACCCAATGATTTACAATCTATCATAGGTGATGATGATTGTTTTGTAAAACGATTCCTCGTGTCGCATATAAATAATGACCTAAAGCTGACACAAATCATTCAACGTTTTTTTGAAAAAAAACCTATTTACTAATTAGGTTACTACTGTTATAGTAATCAGTGTAAAAGATGCATAAATACTTGCTTAGTGTAAAGTCTAACAAGGAAAAGTGCTTTAAAATTTCATTAAATGAAAACGTTCGCATTTAAATTTTATTCAGTAAATACTGAATATCTTTTCACAGTTGTTAGGAGGAAATCATATGAGAATGGTTGACTTGATTGAGAAAAAACGTGATGGCTTTGAATTAACGAAAGAGGAAATTCAATTTTTAATAAATGGCTTTACAAATGGGGAAATTCCAGATTATCAAATGTCGGCTTTCTCCATGGCCGTTTTCTTCAAAGGAATGACAAAGGAAGAACGCGTCCATTTAACAGAAGCAATGGTTCAATCCGGTGATCAGATTGATCTATCTGGAATTGAAGGAATAAAGGTAGATAAGCACAGCACCGGCGGAGTTGGCGATACGACTACACTTGTATTGGCTCCACTTGTTGCTTCCGTTGGCGTACCAGTTGCTAAAATGTCAGGCCGAGGCCTAGGTCATACTGGCGGTACAATAGATAAATTGGAATCGATTAAAGGATTTCATGTGGAAATTACAAATGAAGAATTTATTGATTTAGTGAATAAAAATAAAGTGGCTGTCATCGGTCAAAGTGGCAACTTAACACCAGCCGATAAAAAATTATATGCACTAAGAGATGTTACGGCAACAGTGGACTCTATTCCTCTGATTGCGAGTTCAATTATGAGTAAGAAAATCGCAGCAGGGGCTGATGCAATCGTTCTTGATGTTAAAACAGGCAGCGGGGCATTTATGAAGAGCCTTGAGGAGGCAAAGGAATTAGCTAAGACTATGGTTGACATTGGAAATGGAGTCGGTCGTAAAACAAAAGCAATCATTTCAGATATGAGCCAGCCGCTTGGGTTTGCAGTTGGAAATGCTCTTGAAGTGAAAGAAGCGATTGACACCCTGAATGGTCAAGGACCAGAAGATTTACATGAACTTTGTTTGACACTTGGCAGTCATATGGTTGTATCTGCAGAAAAGGCAGCAGATTACGAGCAGGCCCGTGAAATGCTGGAGGAGTCGATTCGAAATGGAAAAGCATTAGAAAGCTTTAAAACCTTCCTTGCTGCCCAAGGCGGAGATTCATCTGTTGTTGATGAGCCTGCTAAGCTGCCAACAGCTTCTTATACTATCGCTGTTCCAGCTAAACAGTCTGGATACGTGGCGGAAATTAGTGCTGAAACAATCGGAGTTGCTGCGATGGTACTTGGGGCAGGGCGCGCTACAAAGGAATCTGTTATAGATTTGGCAGTAGGTATAGTGCTTCATAAAAAAGTAGGAGATTCTGTCCAAGCAGGAGACGCTTTAGTAACCATTCATAGCAACAACGAAAATGTCAAAGAGGCAATGGAGAAGATATACTCAGCTTATCGTATAGTCGATGAAAAAGTAGAAAAACCTACGTTGATTTATACAGAAATCCAATAGTTGAAAGGGATGGAAAGCATGACGAAAAATATAGCAGCAATGATTGATCATACATTATTAAAAGCAGATGCAACAAAGGCTGAACTAATGAAGTTGCTTGAAGAAGCCAAACAATACAAATTCGCATCTGTTTGTGTTAACCCAACATGGGTGAAAACAGCAGCAGAATTTCTTCGTGATACGCCGGAAGTAAAGGTCTGCACGGTTATTGGCTTTCCCCTTGGAGCCACAACACCAGAGGTAAAAGCGTTTGAAACAAAGAACGCGATTGAAAATGGTGCAACTGAAGTGGATATGGTTATCAATATTGGGAACTTAAAGGATCAACAGTATGATGCTGTGGAAGCGGATATTAAGGCAGTTGTCGATGCAGCGAAAGGGAAAGCGTTGACGAAAGTGATTATTGAAACCTGTCTCTTAACAGATGAGGAAAAAGTCAAAGCCTGTGAATTGGCAGTTAAAGCAGGAGCAGACTTTGTTAAAACATCAACAGGCTTCTCAACTGGTGGAGCAACTGTTGCTGATGTCGCATTAATGAGGAAAACGGTCGGTCCTGATATGGGTGTGAAGGCCTCTGGCGGTGTTCGAAGTGCAGCAGATGCTGAAGCTGTGATTGAAGCAGGAGCCACACGAATCGGGGCAAGTTCCGGCGTAAAGATTGTGAATGGAGAAACATCAACATCTTCCTATTAATAAATAGAATAGGCTGGTCTATTGGCCAGCCTAATACTGAAATTAATCAGAGCGGAAAGGATGACAAAACAATGGATATTCAATCATTACTTGATCAGGCGATAGAGGCTCGTAAAAAGGCTTATGCTCCTTACTCAAAGTTTCAGGTTGGTGCAGCCTTAATGACAAAGGATAAGCAGGTCTTTCTTGGATGCAATATTGAAAATGCCTCCTACGGATTAACTAACTGTGCAGAAAGAACGGCGATTTTCAAAGCAGTTTCTGAAGGTAAAAAGGAAGTGGAAGCGATTGTAGTGGTAGGTGATACAGAAGGTCCTATTGCTCCTTGTGGTGCTTGCCGTCAGGTGATGGCTGAGTTTTGTGACAAGGATACCAAAATTATCTTAGCTAATTTAAACGGGGCTAAAGTTGAGACGACAATTGATGAGTTATTGCCTGGTGCTTTCTCTTTAAAAGATTAACGATAAATTTACACAAGATGGAAGCGGATACATCAACATGAGATATATACACCATGTGGGGGAATAAAAATGAAGTACATCATTGCAATCATCGGTTTACTTGTCGTTTTTGGATTAGCTTATCTGGCAAGTAGCAATCGAAAAGATATCAAAATAAAACCGGTTATTCTTATGGTTATTATACAATTAATGTTATGTGTCTTATTACTGAATACTTCACTTGGTTTGGGACTAATTAAAGTGATTGCAGGCGTGTTTGGTAAATTATTAGAATATGCAGGTGAAGGGGTAGCCTTTGTATTTGGCGGCATTGCCAATGATGGACAAGCCCCTTTCTTCCTTAATGTTTTATTGCCAATTGTATTTATTTCTGTTTTAATTGGAATTCTGCAGTACACGAAAATATTACCGGTTGTTATGAAGGCGATTGGCTTGTTGCTTAGTAAAGTAAACGGCATGGGGAAATTGGAATCATATAATGCAGTGGCATCAGCGATGATTGGTCAATCTGAAGTATTTATTACGGTGAAAAAGCAGTTAGGTCTATTGCCAGCAAACCGTTTATATACCCTATGTGCGTCGGCGATGTCAACGGTATCCATGTCGATTGTCGGTGCTTATATGACAATGATTGAACCTAGATATGTAGTAACAGCACTTGTCCTGAACTTATTTGGCGGATTTATTATCGCCTCCATTATTAATCCCTATACAGTTACACCAGAAGAGGATATTTTAGAAATCCAAGACACAGAAAAGCAAAGCTTCTTTGAAATGCTAGGGGAATATATCCTTGACGGCTTTAAAGTAGCGGTCATTGTTGGTGCGATGTTAATTGGATTTGTTGCCTTGGTTGCTGCGATTAATAGCGTTTTTCAGATGATTTTCGGTATTTCGTTCCAAGGTATGTTAGGCTATCTTTTTGCACCTTTTGCTTTTATTATGGGTATTCCGTTCTCAGAAGCAGTGAAAGCAGGTGGTATTATGGCCACGAAGCTTGTCACGAATGAGTTTGTTGCGATGATGGATTTGGTAAGTATGAAAGAATCCTTTAGCCCGCGAACATTAGGAATTATTTCAGTGTTCCTAGTTTCCTTTGCGAACTTCTCTTCTATTGGGATTATCGCAGGTGCTGTAAAAGGGTTAAATGAGAAAAAAGGAAATGTTGTTGCCAAGTTTGGATTAAAGCTATTATATGGTGCATCATTGGTAAGTGTATTAACATCTATCATTGTAAGTATGGTTTTATAATAAATTGAAAAAGCATTTTTTCATTCCTATTATAGGGGTGAAAAATTGCTTTTCCTTATTTTAAGGAGGTGAAGAAAGATTGTGGGAATTCCCCATAATCTATGAATATGAGCTTTGTAGGTTTGTTTCTTTCGGGTGCAGTGTTGTTTCTGAATAGCTTGTTGATTCTTGGAAAAGCTGAAGCGAAAAGTGTCGGCATATTTAACCTATTTGTGGGAATGATTCAAATCATTATTCCATTTTATTTAATCATCAGCTCAGATCAAAGCAATTGGGAGCTGTACAACTTTGCCTCTATCTTTTTATTTGGATTGACGTATTTATATTTTGGCATCACCGCCTTAATGGGAATGGATAGTAAAGGGCTTGGCTGGTTTTGTTTATGGGTAGTGGTTGTTGCGATTGTGTATACAGTTACAGCCATTGTTCACTTCCATGATGGGATTAGTGCCTTAACATGGGGAATGTGGGCGTTTCTTTGGCTATTGTTCTTTTTATCTAATACTTTGGAAATGAAAATTGACCATTTTCTTGGTAAAGTTGCTTTTATACAGTCATGGGTCACATTAACCATTCCGTCCCTTTTATATTTTATGGGCATATGGAATACACCGATTGTCAATCAAATATGGTACGTCGTCATGATCGGCTCGATTGTCTATTTTGCTATCGGTTTGTCGAGGCTAAAGATTTCAGTGGTACTGCCGCAAGTCGATAAACGTAAAGTCTAATGATTTATGGGAGGTAACAAAGGTGGAAAAGAATATGTTTAAACGAATTTTTCTAGTTGTAATGGATTCAGTGGGAATTGGAGAAGCTCCTGATGCGGAAGCATTTGGTGATAAAGGCTCTGACACACTTGGACATATTGCTGAAAAAATGAACGGGCTTCATATGCCGAATATGGCAAAGCTTGGCTTAAGTCATATTAAGCCAATAAAGGGAATTGCTAAGGATGAAAAGCCTTTGGCTGTTTACACCAAAATGGAGGAAGCCTCCGTTGGGAAAGATACGATGACAGGACATTGGGAGATGATGGGTTTAAATATTCAAACACCATTTCAAGTTTTCCCGAATGGTTTTCCCGATGAACTGATTCATGAATTAGAAACAAGAAGCGGCAGGAAGGTTATTGGAAATATCCCTGCCAGCGGAACGGCCATTCTTGATGAATTAGGGGAAGAGCATATGAAGTCAGGGGCATTAATCGTCTACACTTCAGCTGACTCTGTTCTTCAAATTGCCGCCCATGAGGAAATGGTTCCACTTGATGAGTTATATGAAATTTGTAAAATAGCCCGTGAATTAACGCTTGATGAAAAGTATATGGTAGGGCGCGTAATTGCCAGACCTTTTATCGGACAGCCAGGGGAGTTTAAACGAACTTCGAACCGCCATGATTATGCATTAAAACCATTTGACCGCACAGTGATGAATGAGTTAAAGGATTCAGGATTCGATGTGATTTCCATTGGGAAAATTTCAGATATTTTTGATGGCGAGGGTGTAACGAAGTCACTTCGGACGATTTCCAATCAAGATGGAATGAATAAACTAATGGATACTTTATCAATGGACTTTACTGGTTTAAGCTTTTTAAATCTTGTTGATTTTGATGCCTTATATGGCCATCGCCGTGACCCCATTGGCTATGGAAAGGCATTAGAAGAATTTGACGTAAGATTGTCAGAAGTGCTTCCTAATATGAATGAAGATGATCTTCTCATTATTACAGCTGACCATGGGAATGATCCGGTTCACCCGGGTACTGATCATACGCGGGAATATGTTCCGCTTCTTGTTTATTCGCAGCGCATGAAGGAAGGCTTTGAGCTTCCGGTTCGAAAAACCTTTGCTGATGTAGGGGCAACTGTTGCTGAAAACTTCCAAGTAAACATGCCTCAATATGGCACAAGCTTTTTAACCGATTTGAAAAGCAAGCTATAGACCAAGGATGCATCAAGATTTTTGTTTAACACAACCCCAAATACAGAGGTGTAGTGTATGAAAACCATCTTAATTACCGGATCAGGTACAGGGCTGGGTAAAGAACTTGCTCTTGCATATGCTGAAAAGGGAAATCGAATTTTGTTGGTTGGAAGAACAAGTACTCGTCTAGATGAAGTACGTCAAATGATAGTAAAAACAAAGGGGAGTGCAAGAACCATTTCTTGTGACATAACAAATGCAAGTAGGGTTAAACAAATGCTCTCTGATTTAAATGAGACGGAAAAGATAGATCAGGTGATTAATAATGCAGGGGTCGGTTACTTCGGCCCTCTCCAGGAAATCAAAGTCGGTGAGATTAGTTCCATGATTGATACCAATGTAAAAGGAACAATTTATGTGACTAAAGCCATTTTACCTTCCTTTTTAGAACGGAATGCCGGAAAAATCATGAACATTATTTCAACAGCCGGATTATATGGAAAGGTTCATGAAACCGCGTATTGTGCGAGCAAGTTTGCTATTCGGGGCTTCACTGAAGCATTAGTAAAGGAATTAGAGAATACGTCTATATCTGTTACGGGTGTCTATATGGGTGGCATGGATACTCCTTTTTGGGATGAAAATAACTATATAACCGACCGTTCGAGATTAAAATCAGCTGCTGAGGTTGCAGCTGAAATCATTGAAAGAGAAAATGAAACAGAGCTGATCATGGGTCAAGGCTTGAATGCGAAGAATTAGAATAATGGTTAAGAGTAATATTGAAAAGAGACAGGGATAGCCCTTCCATTCTTCGAATAGTTCCATGGAGCCAGCATTTGATGTCTGAATAGCTCTACCTTTTCCGCTTCTGGAGCTTGTAAAATTTCACGATAGATTTTATCTGAGCGTAATGATTTCATTTTTTTCTTACCTTAATGGAGCACGCACCCCTTCATTCAATTTCGTTGAGGATTGTGATATAGTGAAGCATATAATGATCGAAAGGAGTTGTTGTTTTATGTTTAACAACCAAAGCAATGAGATTGTAAGTAACGGGGAGGTATGTGCAAAATAAAGTAGGCATAGAACCTCCCAAAGGCTGCAATCCAAACCTTAGGAGGAAATAGAATTGAACATGAATATGAAAAATTTAGGACTTACTGATCGATTTATTCAGGAGTCTACACAATATAGTAATCTTTTTATTGGCCGAGTTTCTTCACAATCTAAAAATATTTATAAGGTGTTGACGGAACACGGTGAAATGACAGCAGAGATATCTGGTAAGTTTCTCTATAGCGTCAAGGACCCTTCTGAATTCCCGGCTGTTGGTGATTTTGTAATGGTTGATCGGAATGATAGTACCAAAGGAATTGGAATTATTCATCATGTACTGACGCGTAAAAGTGTTTTTACAAGAAAGGCAGCAGGTAAAAAGGAAGAGCTGCAGGTTGTTGCGGCAAATATCGATACCGTTTTTATTTGCATGTCACTGAATAACGATTTTAATCTGCGCAGGCTGGAACGCTACCTTTCTATTGCTTGGGACAGTGGTGCGATACCGGTCGTGGTCCTGACAAAATCCGATCTCTGTACGGAAATTGAGCAACGGCTTAACGAAGTCGCTTCCGTTGCCATCGGTGTAGACGTATACGTTACGACAAGTACCTCTGATGATGGCTATCAAGCATTAAAAAGCTATCTGACGAATGGACAAACAGCTGCTTTTATCGGTTCATCTGGTGTGGGAAAATCAACCTTAATTAACTGTCTGCTTGGCCAAACAGTAATGGATACGAGTGGAATCAGAAACGACGATAAAGGTAGACATACAACGACAAGACGTGAATTAATCATGATAGAGGGTACTGGCGTAGTAATTGATACTCCAGGAATGCGTGAACTTGGTATCATGAGTGCTGATCTGACCAAATCCTTCGCGGATATTGATGATTTGGCAGCTACGTGTAAATTTAATGACTGTACTCACAAAAATGAACCTAACTGTGCTGTGCAAAAGGCCATTAAGGACGGTATGTTGTCAGCTGAAAGGCTAGAAAGCTATCGGAAACTCATAAAAGAAACCAAGTATGAAGGCTTGAATTCAAAAATGATTGAAAAAGAAAAGCTAAATAGTCTATTTAGTGAAATGGGCGGAATAAAAAATGCCAAGAAGTTCCTAAAAGAACAGCAAAAGAAAAAACGAAGATAAAAGGTTCGTTTCAATTGAAGGCATAAATTGACATTCCCTAGCAGTACTTATAAAATAAAATTTCCAATCCGAGGGTTTTTCAATATTCCTTCGGATTTTTTTAAATAAGTATAAAACAAATCTTTACCTATACTTAAACCGAGGAGGATTGAATATGACAGAGAATGAGAATGGTGGACATAACAAGGACCTGTCTCTAGAACAACGAGATGAGCTACTTGAAGAATTGAAAGCACGTTTTGAGAAAAATAGTCATCGTCATAATGGGCTTGAATGGGATCAAGTCCAAGCAAAGCTTGATGCCCATCCTGATAAGCTATGGTCGCTCCATGAAATGGAAAGAACCGGCGGAGAACCGGATGTTGTCGGATATGATAAAGAGAACGATGAGTACATCTTTTACGATTGCTCAGCGGAAAGTCCTAAAGGGCGCAGGAGTGTTTGTTACGACCGTGAAGCGCTGGAGTCAAGGAAAAAAAATAAACCAGAAAATAATGCGATGGATATGGCAGCAGCCATGGGGATTGAGCTTTTAACAGAGGAGCAATATCGAGACTTGCAGAAGCTAGAAAGCTTCGACTTAAAAACATCGAGTTGGGTGCAAACTCCTCCTGATATTAGAGAACGTGGCGGTGCCGTCTTTTGTGATTGCCGCTATGGTCGTGTCTTCTTGTATCATAACGGTGCTGACTCCTACTATGGTGCCAGAGGATTCCGTGGTTCTTTAAGGGTCTAGTACTGTTCAGTAGGGTGATTAGTTTGGGAAAGAACAAATACTCAGAACGGATTCTGAGTATTTGTTCTTCATCATTTTCGCTATAATAACTTACCAAAAATGATAATAGATAATATTAATACCATTTTGTCATTGACTTTAGTAAGGGAAATAACCAAGACCTCACTCACTACTTTATAAAAAGCGATGCACCATTTCCGAGATATTCATCCAGTCCTTTTTCATCTGTTCCAGCTGCTTGATTCCTAATTCAGTTAAATGGTAATATTTCCGTTTCCCTCCCTGGCTTTCACTCCCGCAATAGGCTTCAATAAAATTATTTTTTTCAAGCCTTTTGAGTGCTAAGTAAAGAGTTGCCTCCTGGATCTCAAACATCCCTTCCGTACGATCCTTTATTTTCTTTGAGATTTCATAGCCATAATTATCAGCCAAAGAGAGGGTGGATAGAATCAATAAATCAATCGTCCCTTTTAACATCTCTTTATTCATGTTTACATCATGCCCTTACATTCTTTTACTCTTATCTTACGTAAATTAACTCTCTCTTTCCAATAGTATCATGATAATCAGCTTAAAAGAAATTAAGTAGAATGCTCATTTAGAAGGTGTTCACTTTCAAACTAGGAGGAAAAATGATGTCGAATAATGTAACCCCCAGAAGAATTATTTTAGATTTAGCCGTTACTTTAGATGGTTTTATTGAAGGACCAAGAGGTGAAGTAGATTGGTGCATTATGGACCCTGATATGTGTTTCACTGACTTCCTGAATCAAATTGATACGATTTTATATGGGCGTAAAAGCTATGATTTATGGGGGCAATATACTCCGGAAAGTGAAACGAATGAGGACGAACAAGAAATCTGGAGATTAGTACATAGTAAGGAAAAATATGTATTTTCCAAAACGAAACAAGGAATGGATAATAAAGCAAACTTTATAAATGGTGATATCCTCGAAGAAGTAAATAAATTAAAGAATATGCCTGGTAAGGATATTTGGTTATATGGTGGGGCAAGTCTTATTACTAGCTTTATCCATTTGGGATTAGTAGATGAATTTCGATTATCTGTTCACCCAGTTATTCTAGGTGAAGGAAAACCATTATTTATTGATATAGGGCAGAGGATCAATCTGAAGCTGGTAGATTCAAGAACATTCTCCTCCGGCGTTGTTCAGTTACATTACCGTTTAAATGAGGAGTAAACATCTATTGACAATTAAAAGTAATTGTGTCCAAACGATAGTTTTGCTATGATATTAGAAGCTATTGAGAAATGGAGGTTTTCTTTGTGACAGCGTCAATGAGATTACGATACCCAAATTAAATATGTTTGGAGCTCTGCCTATGTTCAGAGCAATGGGATTGGTCTGTCTATTTTTTTAAGAAAACCTATATTTGACGGTTAATTAAAAGAGGGGACTAGTATTCCCTCTTTTTTGTTGTCTTTAACTTCATTCAGCAAATGCTTTCTGTACCGAAAGCTTGCGACAGGTACAGAAGTCCTCCACTTCTATAAGTGGGGGATGAATGCAAATGGTCCTTCGATCCAGTGGGGTACAAACCCCGGCTGAATGAAGTTAAGCCTATGGCGGATGTCACGGATTTTTTTAAGGTAGTTTACCCGAGCGAGCTCAGGTAATCCGGACGCAAATTCGACGGGCGAATTTGATAACTAAGTGTGAGAATAGAGTGGAACAATCCTTTGAAAGTATTTTAGGTAAAATTTGAAAATTAAATAGAAATGGGTTGTTAATCAATGAACAAACTAAATCATAATCTCAAAGAGAATTGGTTTAAGAATATTATCCTCTTTTTAAGCAGCCAGACGATTTCGCTTTTTGGATCGTCAGTGGTTCAATACGCAATCATGTGGCATATAACTCTAACGACGGAATCAGGTTTAATGATGACGTTATATATTATATGTGGTTTTATTCCAACGTTTATTTTATCTCCAGTAGCAGGGGTTTGGGCCGATCGTTATAACCGGAAGCTGTTGATTATATTAGCAGACGGTGCTATTGCAACGGCCACTTTGATCCTCGCTATTCTTTTTTTAATGGGATTTGATTCTATCTGGCTATTGTTTGCCATAGCAGCGGTCCGTGCCTTTGGGACAGGTGTACAAATGCCGGCAGTAGGGGCCATTTTACCGCAAATTGTTCCAAAAGAAAGACTGACACAGGTGAACGGAGCCAATGGAAGTATTCAAGCGATTATCATGTTCATTTCTCCCATGATTAGTGCAGCCCTTTTAGGGGTGACCTCGCTTGAAATGATATTCTTTATTGATGTGATTACAGCAGCGATTGCGATAGTTTCACTTCTTGCCTTAAAAGTATCTGTTCATGAGAAGGCAGCAGACAAACAAACCACAAGCTATTTTAGTGACTTTAAACAAGGGCTTCAATATGTAAATACTCATGATTTTCTGAAGAAGTTTTTCCTATTCTTTGCGGTATTCTTTGTGTTAATGGCACCAGCAGCATTTTTGACACCACTGCAGGTAACGCGTAGCTTTGGTGATGATGTGTGGCGGCTATCAGCTATTGAAATTGCCTTCTCCGTTGGGATGATGGCAGGTGGAGGAATCATCGCATCCTGGGGCGGCTTCCAGAATAAAATAAAAACATTAGGTTTTGCGAGTGTTATTATGGGTATTTGCACATTTGCACTCGGAATTGTACCTATCTTCTGGGTTTATTTAGCCTTTATGGGTATTTTCGGTGTGGCGATGCCCATTTTCAATACGCCAGCCACTGTACTGCTGCAGGAAAAAGTAGAGGAAGAATACTTAGGAAGAGTGTTTGGCGTTATGGGGATGATTTCAACCTCAATGATGCCACTTGGCATGCTAATATTCGGACCAATAGCAGATTTCATCAAAATAGAATGGATGCTGCTAGGAACTGGAATCTTTATTATCATATTAGCGATTTTTCTTGGTCGGAATAAAGTGTTGATTGAAGCTGGAAAGCCTGCATTGAAAGAGAACTAAATAAGTCAATCTACAACAAAAAGATGCCTTCCTCGAGGGCATCTTTTTAGTATTCCTCTAATTATTCGACCTACATAGCAAAGGTTGCTGGATAAATATGTTAATGTATAGATAAAGAGAATGACTTATTATAGATAAATATCAGTCAATGTCTAGGAGGATACGATGAAAATATTTGGCTCTATTCTTACCGTAATTGTACTAGGATTCATCGGGTTTATTGCAACAGTCATTGCATCACTAACAAGAGACGCAGAATTTTATACAATCTTAATACCTATTGTTACAATTGGTATGATCGTTATAATCATTCTAGCAATCAATCATAAATTGAGAAGGAAAGTACCAAGGATAAGTACGATTGTTTTCATTTTATTATGTATCGTATCAGTGGGTATTTATGAGGGGTATCAGGCATACGTTAAATCCCTGGAAGTAGTCAGCACCCAAGATGTTAATTTATCAGAATATCAGCCATTTGTAGAAGGGACGAAAGCCGTCGCTTTAGATGAAGCATCAACTTTAAAATTCCAGGACAACCTTCCATTATTAGATGGAGCAACGGCTTTATATCCGGTTTATTCAGCCTTTGTTCAAGCAGTATATCCCGAAAAGGACTATCCGTTAGGAGAAAGTGAGGTTGTTTCTAGTCAAACAGGATATGCCTTTGATCGTCTATTAAAGGGTGAGGTGGATATCATCTTTATCGCTCATCCTTCTGAAGAGCAGATGAAGAGTGCGGAACAACAAGGCATTGATTTAAATCTAACACCGATCGGAAGAGAGGCCTTTGTGTTCTTTGTTCATTCGGAAAATCCAGTAGAAAAACTGACAGTGGAACAGATTCAAGGAATCTATTCGGGAAAAATAACGAATTGGCATGAGGTGAGCGGAAAGGATGAAGAAATCCGTGCCTTTCAACGTCCTGAGGGTAGCGGGAGCCAGTCTGCCCTTATAAAGGTAATGGATGGTGTTCCACTGATGAATCCTCCTTCAAAGGACATTGTTTCGGCAATGGGTGGGATTATTACAGAAACCACGAATTATCAAAATCGTACAAATGCAATTGGTTACTCCTTTAGGCATTTTTCGCAGAATATGGTTAGTAATGGGAAGATAAAAAATATTGCTATAGAAGGAATCCAACCAACGAAAGAAAATATTCAAAATAAAACCTATCCACTTGTTGATCAATTTTACGCCATTACAGCTGGCAGTGAAAATCCTAATATTGAGCCATTCATAAATTGGATGCTATCTGAACAAGGTCAGGAGCTCGTCGAACGTACTGGTTATGTTCCTGTGGAATAGTATAGATAGAAAATAGATTCATAGTAAAAGGGATTGAGAGTTTATTGATTAACTTTCAATCCCTTTGTTATACCAAAAGTTTGCAATGTCATATTGCTAGAAAAAATGGGAAAATGTATGTTACTATAGATATAGGAATAATTAAAATTATTCTTTTATGCAAAAAAATTATAATTTTATATGTATTTAACTTCATTCAGCAAATGCCTTTTGTACCGAAAGCTTGCGACAGGTACAGGGGCCTCCACTTCTACAAGTGGGGGATGAATGTAAAAGGTATTTCGATTCAGTGGGGGTTCAACCCCCAGATGAATGAAGTTAAGCCTCCGGCGGATGTCATGGATTTTTTAAAAGGTAGTTTATCGAGCGAGCTCGATAAAAATCCGGACGCAAATTCGACGGGCGAATTTGATATAGGTGGAGTCTGTCGCAATGGGATAAGTATGTCCTTTTGTGTCAGACTCTTTTATTTATATCCTTCTAATTTATAAAAAAGGGGTGGTTCTGACTGTTTCTTCCCGTTCGAAATAGAATTGAAAGGAATGATTACCGTTGAATGTACTAGTATCAAAATTCAAGGAAGTGCTGTACGCGGTTTTACCGATTACAGTAATCGTATTAATTTTACACTTTACTCTTGCCCCGCTTGATTCCGCGTTATTTTTCCGATTTATTATTGGAGCGATTCTCATCATTATTGGATTGGCGATATTCTTATTTGGTGTTGACCTTGGAATCACACCCATCGGAAGGTCAATGGGCGGGACGATCGCAAAATCAAATAAAATTTGGATTGTGATTATTGCAGGCTTAATGCTGGGCTTTTTTATCTCTATTGCAGAGCCTGATTTGCATATTCTTGCAAGGCAGGTTGATTTAGTAACGGCAGGCTTGATTTCAAAAGCAAGTATAGTCCTTGTCGTATCCATCGGTATTGGTGCTTTAATTAGTGTAGGCCTCGTTCGAATTGTTTTTAACTTTCCTCTTTATAAATTATTAACCATTTTGTATCTAATCATCTTAGTTCTCGCCATATTTACCTCACCTGAGTTTTTAGCCATCTCGTTTGATGCTTCGGGAGCGACAACTGGTGCGCTGACGGTACCTTTTGTTCTTGCGCTTGCTCTAGGTGTTTCAGCACTAAAAAAGGATAGTAAAGCCTCCGAAAAGGACAGCTTTGGGCTTGTAGCCATTGCTTCTACCGGAGCTATAATATCTGTTATGATTATGAATATTATTTCCAAAACAGATAAGATATCAGGGAGCCTAGAGCACCACGATATAGGAGCTGGTTCTCTTATCAGTCCGTTTATACATGAGATACCTATTATCGCACAGGAAATTATTGTTGCCCTGCTGCCAATAATTATTCTCTTTCTTGTCTTTCAGAAAATATCATTTAAAATGACAAGGAATTCGGTAAGAAAGATACTAATGGGTCTTTTATTTACCTTTATTGGACTTGTCTTGTTTTTAGTAGGAGTGAATGCCGGATTTATGGACGTAGGAACTGCGATTGGACATAGTATTGCATCTTTAGAGAATAAAGCATATGTTGTAATTGTAGCTTTTATTTTAGGGATTGTTACCATACTTGCTGAGCCGGCTGTTCATGTATTAACCCATCAGATTGAGGATGTAACAAGCGGCTATGTACAGAGAAAAGTAGTGATAGGAACACTTGCGATTGGCGTAGGACTTGCGGTAGCTTTATCTATGCTGAGAATTATTATTCCCGAGCTTCAATTATGGCATTATCTTTTGCCTGGATATATAATCGCCATTGCTATGACTTATATTGTACCAAAGTTATTTGTCGGGATTGCCTTTGACTCCGGTGGTGTGGCGTCGGGACCGATGACGGCCACTTTTATCCTTGCATTTGTACAGGGTGCAGCGGAATCAATTGAAGGTGCTAATGTATTAGTAGATGGATTTGGTATGATTGCAATGGTTGCATTAACGCCGCTCATTGCCTTACAGATTTTGGGGCTTGTCTTTAAATTGAAATCGAAAAAGGGAGGAATGGTTAAGGATGTTGAGTCATTCTGAAGCAGCTGATTTTGAATTGCTATGTATTATCGTTGACTTCGGTTTAGGAAGCAAGGTCATGCAAACAGCTAAGAAATGCGGTATGCCCGGCGGAACGGTACTGCTGGGGAAAGGCACCATCAAGAACCGCCTCTTAGAATTTTTAGCATTAAATGATGTTAGAAAAGAGATCGTATTGATGGTTAGTGATAAAGAAAGAGTCAGTCAGTCCCTTGAAAGGCTTAATGAGAAATTTAAATTCTCAAAGCCAAATCATGGCATTGCCTTTACTACTTCTGTTGGTCATATTATAGGGGCCAGGAGCTGCAAAAGAGATAATATTAAAGAAGAAAGAGGTGCGGAAACTATCATGTATCATGCCATTACGGTTATTGTCGAAAAAGGGAATGCAGAGTATGTGATTGAGGCAGCAGCTGAGGCAGGGTCAAAAGGGGGCACCATCATTAATGCTCGTGGTTCGGGTATCCATGAAACAAGTAAAGTTTTTGCCATGGCGATAGAACCGGAGAAGGAGATTGTGCTGATTCTATCAGAACAGGAAAGCACAGATGCTATCATCAATTCCATCAGGAAAAAAATTAAGATAGATGAGCCGGGTAACGGAATCATCTTTATTCAAGATGTAAATCAGACGTACGGAATATATAAATGATATGAATGTGTATGCTGCCATCCTATTTAGATTATCATAAGGCCGATTAGGAATAACAAAGGAGGCACTCATAACATGAACATCGAGGTTGTAGTAGTCGCTATTGCCTATTTCATCCTTTTAGTTTTTACCTATGCGGTATCTATTCTGAAAAATCAAGAGGATCAAAAGGGACAGGAGATCATCAATAAGTCATTTGACCATGCCTATATCATTCTGGTATTCGGACTTGTCATCGTTTACTTTTTAGTCCTGCTCCCACATATCACGATTGATTCTCAAACTACCTCCTATCTGCTTTTGGCAAGCAAATTTATTTCGGTGCTCACACTTGGAGGAAGCTTGTTTATTTTAAATAGAAAAAGATGGTATAACCATTAGAGGCAGGGGGTCATTCTCTTGCTTCTTTTTCCATTAAAGATCAATCAGACATACGTTTAACGACAGCAAGTTCTACTTTATCAATAATTAGAATAGTAAGGGAAATTGAAACTTTATTTACTCCTTTTTCGTAGAATATTATAAGTTGATCTTTATCGATGCAGAAATTGAATGAAAAAGGTGGAGGTTTCATGAAGCTGGTCATCAATATTTTATTTCTTATTGCACTAGGATATTATTTCTATAAATTTATACAGTTATTAATAAAAATGAAGCAGCCAGTTATCGTGCCAATAAATGAAAGTGAAAGGAATGTGCTAAGAATATTTCCTCAGAAACCAGTCGCATCTCCTTCCTATGCTAAGCAGAAATGGGGGATCATCATCTATTCCTTCATGCTACTCTTTGTCTTAACGATGTTTATCATCGGATTTGATTTAAATTGGTCCTACCAAATACTGCTCTTTCTTCCGTTGATTAATTCAAGGAATTCCTTTAATTTATTTGCGTTAGTGGAGGATGGTATTCTTTGTGGTGATCGATTTATTGCTTGGAAGCAAATGAAATCATTTCAGGTGGTCCCGATTGAACCTAACCATAAATACTATGGCTATGAAAAGGACGTAAATGAGGGGTATGAAATAAGGATCAAGACAAGAGGCCGCTCGATTAGCTGTATTGTGACGACAAGTGATATGAATGAGAAATTGACTGGAATCATTGCTGAGAAGGCACCCCTGGATGGAGCAAACCTTATCTAGGCGTGCCTGCTTTAGTTCTTCCAATTTTCTGGAACTGTTTCCATATATAATTGCAGCAATAGGTCAATGAGCAGAACGACAATAGAGTTATAGGATGTAACATTATACGATACATCAAATGGCTCCGGGGATCCGTAGATAGGTAGAATGAAATCAGCAATTTCAGCTAAAGGGCTGTTTTGCCCACTGGTAATGGCAACGATGGTAATCCCCTTTCGTTTCGCAATTTTTGCTTTTGAAAGGACAAAGTAGGACTCGCCGGACCTCGAAAATACAACCATAAGCTGCGTCTTGATGAGCTGGTTTATGAAAATACCTCCAGCTGCACTTAAGTCAACAAGCCAACTATCCTTGCCGATAATTTGGAACCTTTGTGAGAAATAAGTAGCTGCAATTTCAGAAATGCCCGACCCGCATACTGCAATTTTGGAGGAATCAACAATTAATTTGATTAAATCCTCTAAATCTCCTTCATTTATCTGCTCGATTGTCTTAGTATAATTTTGCTGAAGTGAATCCGATAAGAGCAATGCCGATTTCTTCATGGAAGAGTGAGGGCTTTCCTGATTTTCATGTAGGAACTCGTACTGATTTTTCAAGTAGAATTTCAGCTCACTGTAGCCGCTTAATCCAAGCTTGGCACAAAGTCTCGAAATACTTGATGTAGAAACAAAGTTGTTTTTGGCTGCTTCTCGAATGCTGTAGGTTTGCAGCTCATCCATTCGTTCAATTAAATCGTGTAGGATGGTATATTCAGTATCATTGATCGATTCGCCGACAGTGGCGATAATCCTCTTTAACAATAAACGTTTCATAGCTCATTCTCCTTTATCTATCCACTATTATAAAATAGTAATGGTTTTAAGGGAAATCATGGAGAAGATGAAAAGAGTGCCTCCTATAGAAGCACTCTTTTCGTCTATTAAAATAGTTAGTTTAATACAGGCCAAAACTCTTTGTTTGCTTCAATTAAGTCATCAAGGACGATTTTCGCAACCTCTGCGGAAGGAAAGGTTTTATTTAGGGCAAAAGCCTGTAATGCCTTTTGGTAAGACCCTTCAATGGCTGCTTCAACAAGGAGCTTCTCTGATGCTAGCTGCTGCTCAATTAAGCCTTTATAGAATAGGCTGATAGGGTTTAAGCGGATTGGTTCAGGTCCTCTGTTTGTTACATACGCTGGAATCTCAACCATAGCATCATCCGGTAAATTTGGAATCGCGCCATTGTTTTCGACAATCAACAGGAAGCGTTCGCGTTTATCATAGGCAATAGCCATAGCTACATCAACAATAAAAGTACCATGTACTCCGACATTGAAGCCTTCCTTTAGTTCTCCGGTTTCTTCCAACTGTGCAATCGAATCAAATAAGTTCTTCTCGCGATTATCCATTACACGGTTCGCTCTTGTATAGTCTAGATTTGTTTGCTCAACAACTGTTTTAGGAATCAAATAGTATTGAAGATAAGAGCTTGGAATATACTCAGGGAAAAGTTGAAGCATTTTAGCTACATTTGTATGTGCTTTAATCCAGTCCACATCCGAGTGCTGTAAATCCTTTGATTGTGCTGGAGTAACGAGTCCATTGACACTCATATACTCGCGCAGCTCCTCCATTCTGCTTTCGCCTTTTACGTAAACATCTGTAAACCAGCCAAAGTGATTTAAGCCAAAATAATCAACTTCAATTTCATCCTTTTCTACTCCCAAAATCTCTGCCATACGCAGCATCATCCCAATTGGCATGTCACAAATGTTAAGAATTCTTGCATTCGGACGTTCTTTGCGAAGGGCTTCGGCAACGATTGCAGCCGGATTGGAGTAATTGATAATCCATGCTTCCGGAGCGTGCTCTGCTGCGAAATCACATAGCTCAATCATTGGCGCAATTGTACGCAAGCCATATGCCATACCGCCAGGCCCGCATGTTTCCTGGCCAACAACACCGTGACTGAATGGGATTTTTTCATCCTTTTCACGCATCGCATTTCCTCCGACACGCAGCTGGGCAAAGATAAAGTCTGCTCCTTCAAACGCCTCTTTTGGATTGGTTGTGTGACTAACTTTTACGTTGTCATCAAATTCTGCTACCACTTTCTCTGTCATTAAAGCGACCTTGCGTTGACGCTCAGCATCAACATCATATAATCGAATTTCACTGATAGGAAACTCATCTTTTTTTAGCATTAACGCCTTGGCAATCCCTGGTGTATAAGTAGAGCCTCCACCGGCTACAGCAATTTTAAATGTTTTCATGATGTATATGCACCTCTTCTATTTTTTTCGTTCGATTATTGTTCAAATTGCAAATCAACTGCATCACGGTATTCAGAAACCTTCATTCCGAACACAATATGAAATTCTTCATCTGAAGGTTGGGACATTCCAAGCGAATCAGGAACTTTCCTCAGTGCTTCGGAATCAACCAATGATGGATCATGGACAAAGACACGCAAGCGTGAAATACAGTTGGTATATTCTTTAATATTGTCCTTGCCGCCAAGATGCTTAATTAAGCTAAGAGCGACTTCTTTCTTGTCCACTTTAGAGCGAATCAGCTTTGATGCTTCTAATTCAGCTTGTAAAACTTCTTCTGTATCCTCATCAGGCTCACGACCTGGTGTCATAACATTGAACTTTTCAATGTACCACTTAAAGGTAAGTAAGTAGATGAAGAACATCGCTATACCGACTAAAACGACCGGAATCCATGTGGACTTATGTCCTTGGAAGACCCCGTTGAATAGAAGCTCGATGATATTGTTTCCTCCTAAATAAGAGGCATTTAATAGATCAAGTACGGCAAAGGATAAACCGGTTAGTGCTGCATGGATGACAAATAATCCAGGAGCTAAGAACATGAATAAGAATTCAAACGGCTCAGTCACACCAGCGAAGAAGCTGGCACTTGCAGCTGAAATTGCAATTACCTTTGCTCGATTTTTGTTTTTGGCAGCTAGGTAAATGCCGAGTAGGGCTCCTGGAACACCAAATACCTTGATTGGTGTTGCACCTTGGCCAAGCCAAACGCGTGTGATATCGGATAAATCGCCAGTGTAATCACCGCAGCCAAGTGCTCCGGTCGTAATAGCTTTTGTTCCGGTAAAGACTTCCCCACAGATTTCGACCGTTCCGCCGACAGGTGTAAAGTGGGCTAATGAGTACCAAACATGGTGAAGGCCGGTTGGAATTAAAATTCTTTCAATAAAACCAAATAGGAAGGACCCGACCACACCAGCACCTGTTACAAGCTCTGCTGTGTTATATATGCCGCCACCGATAAACGGCCAAACAAACGGAATCGCAATTCCAACGAGCATAAAGATAAAGCCTGTTGCAATGGGGGGGAAATGCTTACCTTGATAAAAGCTAAAAATCATCGGTAATGTTTTCGTTTTATAACGCTTCGTTGCCCAAGCGGCAACCGTACCAACAATAACCCCTCCAAGAACTCCGGTATCAATCGTTTGAACACCGAGAATCATCGTTTGCATCGCTTTTCTCATTTCAAGTGTTTGAGAAATGCTGACAAGATTGTTGTCCCCAACAGCAACCGTTGGCGGCAGCGTCATATTAAAGGCGGACATCGTCAAGCCTGAGAAGGTAATCATAAATAGGTAACCGACTAAGGCTGAAAAAGCAGCGAGCTCTTTTGTACCTTTTTCCGACATGCCGATAGCGATAGAAACCGCGAATACAAGCGGCATAAATCGGATGACAACAAGTCCGGATTCACTTAAAGCATTGGCAATAAATTGGATTGCTGTGTTTCCTAGAAATGGAGCGGCTTCAATAAAATGTGGGTTTTTTAGAACAGCCCCCAAGGATAGCAGCAAAACGAAAAATGACATGACTGCAACTGCCATTAGAAAGGAACGACCTAGTAGCGAGAAATAACTTTGCAATTTCTTTTTCATATAAGAACCTCCGTTAAAGAACTCCTTCGTGTATATGTTGCGTACGCTTTCAACACTGTCACTATAGCATAATAGTTTTGGTAAAGGCGGGTTATTAAAACATGTTTTTCATTTATGAAAACGTTTGAAACATGTTTTAAGCTTGCCCTCATCTATAGAAACAGTCGGTTAGTATCGGCTACTATAAAGGTAAATGAAACATAATTAGTAACGATTTTTTCTATAGGAGGCAAATGAATATGACACATCATAAGTACGATATTGTCGTTGTAGGCGGGGGACCTGCTGGTATCAATGCAGCCATTGCCGCAGGACGTAAAGATAAAAAAACATTATTAATAGAAAGACATGGTTTCCTTGGTGGTATGTCTACCATTGCAGGTGTTTATCCATGGATGACGTTTCATACTGAAGACGGAACACAAGTGATTAAGGGGATTGCAGAGGAAATCGTCCAACGCTTAAAGGAGCGCGGTGCTTCACCAGGTCATCTTCGTGATACATGCGGCTTTACGTATAGTGTGACACCATATGACCCGGAGGTATATAAGGTGCTTGCAGTTGAAATGCTGGAGGAGGCGGGCGTAGATTTAATGGTTCATAGCTTTGTCGACCAGGTGGTGGTTGAAAATGGGCAAATTCAATCGATAGAGATTACGACAAAATCAGGGCGGAAGCATATCCATGCTGGAATGTTTATTGATACAACGGGTGATGCGGACGTCGCGTTTTTATCTGGTGCAAAGACGCTGATGGGTCGAGATGAGGATCAGATGACACAGCCGCTAACGATGAAGTTTAGAATGCGGGGGGTGGATTTAGAGCAGGTGAAAGAGGCGATGCTTCAGAATCCGGACAATTTTTTCCCAAAAACTCCGTTTGCAGAGCTAAAAGAACTCCCATTGACAGCTGTACAGGGATTTTATAAGGAATGGAAGGAAGCGAATCTTCCAATCAACCGTGATCAAGTCCTATTCTTTGCGGGGCCGGCAGAGGATGAGGTACTTGTGAATATGACAAGAGTGCAGGGACTTGATGCCACAAAAATAGAAGACTTAACGAAGGCAGAGTATGAGGGCCGTAAGCAGGTTCTGATGGTAGCGGACTTTTTGAGAAAGTGGATACCGGGCTTTGAGATGGCTACGATTTCAAGTACAGGAGCACAAATCGGGGTTCGTGAGTCTCGGCGCATTGAAGGGAAATATATTTTAACAAAAGAGGATGTCATCGCAGGACGGAAGTTTGACGATGTGATTGCAAAAAGTGGCTACCCTATTGATATTCATGCCCCTAGTGGAAACGGGATGCAGGTGGCATGGGTAGAAGGGGATGGTGCGTTTGATATTCCGTACGGCAGTCTAGTACCAAAGGGGATAGATAACCTTTTAGTCGCCGGACGCTGCATGTCCGCCACTCATGAAGCAATCGCAACCACTCGATTAACACCAAGTGCAATGGCAACTGGACAGGCTGCCGGAACAGCAGCAGCACTTGCTCTTTCAACGGGTGTGACCCCTGCGGGAGTAGATGTAAAAGAATTACAAAAACAACTAATGGAAGTCCATATGGTCCTATAGAAATTATAAAAACACAGCATATTTAACGATATGCTGTGTTTTTATGTTTGTAAAGTAATATCTATAAAATCGATAGATTAATAAATGTTTCATCTATAAAATCATGTTTTAATAAATATATTGGTTCTATATAATGAAGGTGAACCAAGCAATAAGCCTAATGCTATTCTACTAATAGTATAAATAAGAACATGTATATAATTGTGATATATGTCACAAAATTATTTTTTTGAAAAAGGCTCTGTTAAACAGGAGTGTTGATTTTCGTTCCAGGCACTTCGCTTTCCTGCGGGTGACCGCCGATCCTCTTCGGTACTACGTGTCTTGAGGGGTCTCGACTGCCTCGCTTCTCCCGCGGGAGTCTTCTTGCCATCCACTACAATCAACCTGCTGGAAAATCAACATTGTACTTTAACTACATTCAGCAGAAGTCCTCCACTTCTACAAGTGGGGGATGAATGCAAATAGTACTTCGATTCAGTGGGGGTACAAACCCCGGCTGAATGAAGTTAAGCCTCCGGCGGATGTCACGGATTTTTTTAAGGTAGTTTATCGAGCAAGCTCTATAAAAATCCGGACGCAAATTCTACGAGCGAATTTGATCACTGCCTTGAAAAAAAGCTTTTCTAGCAACACTTTGGGTCAATTAAATTTGTAAAAGAGGTCCAATATATGAAACTCACAAAATTATCTATTGTCCTATTAACAGGATTACTGGCAATGAATGTTTTAGCAGCATGCTCGAATAACGAGGCAGCGGAGAAGCTTACACTGGTTTCTGCAGAAGAAGGCGTTGAAGTAAGTAAGGAAAATCCTATCGTTATCAACGAAGAAGAGAAAATGGTGCAGATTTATGCAACAGTCAACGGAAAATATCTTGTCACACCAACACGTCATGGAGCGAACTGGGTGGAAGGAAAATATGGCGACCAATCCGTATTCAAAACATATGCAGATCCTCTATTATTCAATGAGGCTTTAATGAAGCTTGGCGGTACTCCAGCGGTTGATAAAGGCGGAGATGCGAGCAAGGAATTTGAAGAAACTGCAGAAGGAAAATTCATTAAGGGTGACAAGGTAAATGTCAGCATTACATGGGAAGGCGCTGGCAAAGAGTATGATATCAATGAGGTAGGTTGATAGCACAGGAAAGAAGCTTGAGTATCATTTTGGCGGTAACTATGATGCAGCAGCTGATAAGGTAACTGGCTGCTTCATGTGCTTTGACAGCTGTCCTGTTGGAATTATTAGTAATGCTAACCAGCCAGTAGGAGCATTTGAAAGCGGAGCAGCAGAATTCCACGGTGATCCTGATGTACTTCCTGAGGACGGAACGGCTGTTATCTTGACTTACAATTTCTAGAAATCGGGTGATAAAATGAAATTTTTCTTTCAAACAATCATTCATTTGCTAGCAGCTGTTTTTCTTTATCTAATCATGGGGGTTGCGGTTACAACCTTAATCATGCAAAGTAAATTTATTGATATGCGTTTTGACAGCGAGGTTATGATTACGTTTAGCCTCTTGGCCGGGCTGTGGTTTTACTTTGCAAGGTTGTTTATGAATGCGAAGAATCTATCATTATGGGAGAAAAAGGTAGTCGGTCCTATTGCAACTAGTGTTAGTTTTGCTATTATCATAATCATTCATATAATGAATGGAAGTTTATCTATCATGCCAGCCTTTATGGTGCGTAAGGGATTGTTTCTTGAGAATGCGGTATCTTTAGGTGGAATGAATATTGCTTTAGTAATAGCTTTACTAGTCGGTGTTGTTTCGCTTTTGGTAGCACGGAAAACCCCGCTGACCATTAAAAGTAACCCAAATATGGACTGGAACAGGCTTTCGTCGTCTAGCAGATATGGAATGATGGCATTTTTCGGGTTGCTGGGGGTATTTTTAATTTTCTACTTGGGCCAAGGTTCAATTAATGACCTTGTCAATAGCTCTGTTGTTTACTTAAAGAATGCTGATGTGGAGGGCTTTCGTGATTTCTTGCTTTCATTTGGACCTTTAGCGGCGGTTATTTCAGGATTATTAATGGTGTTTCAATCCGTTATGGCACCTCTTCCGGCATTTGTCATTACATTTGCAAATGGACTTTTATTCGGCTGGTTCTATGGTGCTATTCTGTCTTGGAGCAGTGCCATGCTGGGAGCCATCATTTGCTTCTATCTTGCTAAATTTTTAGGACGCCCTGTTGTAGAAAAAATCGTTTCAAAAAAGGCGCTGCAGTGGTGGGATCTTTTCTTTGATAAGTATGGTAAACATTCCGTGTTTTTAGCAAGAATTCTGCCGATTGTATCCTTTGATATGGTCAGCTATGCTGCAGGGGTTACGTCCATACGCTTTTGGTCCTTTTTCTGGGCAACAGGTCTTGGGCAGTTGCCGGCTACGATTCTATATTCCTATCTTGGTGAAACGGCCACAGGAACGGTACAAATATTATTTACCCTGTTTACAGTTGTCATTGCTTTAGCTGTATTGGGCATAATCTTCAAACCAAAACTGGATGCATTTTTGAAGGGTAAAAAGGGGGCTAAGGTCCAATGAGTCACGAAAAAATAGAAAAAGCAAAATCTCGAATCCAATTAATCTTAAGAATGGCAGTAAGCGCAGGATTAATGGTTTGGTTAATGCTAATGATTGAGTGGGAAGAGGCCCTTCGTGTAATGAAGGAGGGCTCTCCCCTTTTTCTATGTGCAGCGTTTATTGCGATACAAATAACCGTACTGACGAGTATTTGGAAGTGGAAAATGCTTGTAGATAGTTCAAGTAAACAGAGTTCGAATAAATATACATCAATGGCAAAATTAGGACAGCTATATTATATTGGATTATTCTTTAACAATTTTATGCCGGGGAGTGTAGGCGGAGATGTGGTCAGGATCTATTATTTAGGTAAAAATACAACTGTATCGACAGCGACTGCATCTGTTTTATTCGAACGATTAACAAGCGGCCTGGCTCTAGTTGGAATCGTTCTCATATCTGCTTTATTCATGGATCAATCAAGACCCTATATCATCTCATTATGCATTCTGCTTGCAGTAAGTATAATAGGTTATTTGCTAATCAAGCATTGGCTGAAAAAGGATATTCATCATTCCATTCAGCCTAAAACAACAACGATCCTCGGAAAAATAAACAGCTCCCTTATAAAAGGAAAACAGGCTATAAGAGGTGTTGGAGAAAAGGCTATGGATTATCGAACCGAGAGCTGGAAATGGTGGGGAATGATACTTCTACTATCTCTGCTTTTTCAAATAGGAATGGCGTGGATCAATGATTTATTATTCTTAAGTTTTGGAATCGATATTCCGTTTCTTCACTTATTAGTCATTATTACCCTAATTTCAGTCATCACAATGCTGCCTGTGTCTCTTAATGGTCTTGGAGTCAGGGAGGCTGGTTATGTTTTTTTCTTCCAAGGTCTTGGGGTACCACAAGGAATCGCATTGTCCGTTTCGCTATTATTTTTCTTTCTTGTTACGATATCAAGTGCGATAGGTGGATTATTTTGGCTTATTGAAAGGAGAGAAGCACGTCATGAAGCTATCAGGCAATAAGCTGATTGAGTCTGTGGTTGGATTAAAGGCTCAGAATATGGTGCAAACAATTGAAGGTGATATTCCTTTTACCGTATATAAAAAGCCTGCGAACGAATCGGTTATTGCGCTTGTGACAACATCAGGTGTTCATCTAAAAACACAAGAGGTATTCGATGTCGATGCTGGGGACCATACCATTAGATTTCTCCCGGCAGACCTTAGTGAGGAAGATTTGATGATTAGTCACACCCATTATGACCGAACAGATGCTGATCAGGATATTAATTGTGTTTTTCCATTAACACGATTAAAAGAATTAGTAGCTGAAGGAATCATTGGTAATGTGGCACCAACAAATTATGGATTGATGGGGTATATACCAGACACGAACCCATTGATTGAAGAAAGCATACCCATGATTATCAAGCGGCTTAAGGAAGAAAAGGTGGATGCGGTTATTTTAAACCCAGGCTGATATATATGTCATCAATCCGTGGGATTGATTCAATATGCAATTGAGGAAGCAGGGATTCCGACCATTTCCATTTCACATCTCGGCCATTTAACTAGAAAGGTTAGAGTTCCAAGGGCATTACAAATAAAATTCCCACTCGGGCGCAGCTTTGGGAAAGCAGGTGAGGTCATGATGCAAAGACAAATACTAGTAGATTGCCTTGAGTATTTAAAGGACATGAAAGAGCCTGAAACGATCGTGAAGCTTCCTTATAAATGGAAAGGACGTAACAAATGACTAGAGATAGAACGAAAATGTATCAGAGGATTATTTGGCATATACGCTGGATTCTGTTGCTTATGTTAATCCTATTTAATGGCCTCAGTTTACTTTTTTACCTGAAGCTGCAAGTAGTGATTACAATTGATAGTATGAGTTTTTGTCTCTATTTTCTGCTTAGTCAGTTGGATGGCTATTTGGATTGCAAATCTAACTGTAGTATCTAACCTGGAGGTAATGAAGATTGAATAACTGGAAGAAACAATCTGTTGCACTACTCATGGTGTTTTTTCTTATCCTGTCTGGATGTTCGAATAACGAAGAAAGCAAGAAGAAGGATGAGAAGGGTAACGATAATCAAGCGGTAGTATCTGTATTAGATAAGGATTGGGAAACCATTGTAGAAGATGCAAAAGGAAGTACCGTTCATTTCTACTTATGGGGCGGTGATGAGGGCGTCAATCGCTATATTGATGAGTATATTGCCCCGCAATTGAAGGAAGAATATAATATTACGCTGAAAAGACAGCCGATGGACGCCGTCGAATTTATTAACAAGCTCGTGGTTGAGAAACAGTCTGGCAAAGAAGACGGAGTCATGGATGTCCTTTGGATTAATGGCGAAAACTTTAAAACAGCCAAAGAAAAGGATCTATTATTAGGACCGATTACAGCGGCTTTACCTAACTATCAGCAATATGTTGATAAGGATAGTCCTGATGTACAATATGATTTTGGTTATCCAACAGAAGGATATGAAGCTCCATGGGGGAAAGTGCAATTTGTATTTACATATGATTCAAGTAAAGTAAAGAATCCTCCTTCATCATTAGCAGAGCTTGAGAAATGGGTAAAGGCTAACCCGGGCAAATTTACGTATCCGGCTCCGCCCGATTTTACAGGTAGTGCATTTATACGTCATATCTTAAATGAAACAAGTGAGGATTACTCCGCTTTCCTAGATGTTTTTGATCAGGATTTAATTGAACAAGAAGCAGAGGAAGTATGGAAGGCTTTAAATCGCATGAAGCCGTATCTATGGAGAGAAGGGAGCTCATACCCACAATCCCTTGCCCAGCTTGACCAGCTATATAAAAATGGTGAAGTGTGGATGACAATGGGGTATGATGAAGCAGGTACTTCAAATTATATGACGAGCGGAGAGTTTCCAAAAAGCTCAAAGACTTTTGTCCTTGATAAAGGAACTCTCACCAATACACACTTTTTAGCCATACCTTATAATGCACCACATCAGGATGCAGCAATGGTCGTTATCAACCATTTACTATCACCTGATGCCCAGTTGAAGAAGATGGAGCTCGAATATTGGGGAGAAAATACGGCCCTAGCAGTTAACCGTTTGCCAGAAGATATGAAGCAGAGGTTAGAAGAGATAGATAGGGGTCCGGCAACTTTACCAGAGCAAGAGCTGTCGGAGCACCGGCTTCCAGAGATGAGTGCACAATATGTTGAATGGCTTGAACGAGGCTGGATTGACAATGTGGCAAATCAATAATATCACGACATTTATTCATAAGCATAAAGGGCTGTTAGGGGTTCTCCCGGCCCTTTTGTTTGTGATTTTCTTTTTTATTGGAGGGTTTATTCATTCCTTTCGAATTAGTCTGGGGGATTATGAGGAAATATACGGAGCAGGTGAGGCAGGCTGGGCCTATAAAGAGCTGTTTGATATTTCCTTTTTTGAATCCCTTGGTGTAACGGTTGGAATAGCAGGGGCGGTTTCACTTCTTGCCGGCATGATTGGGCTGTTCATTGCATTGCTTTTAGCATCGTATACGTATAACCGGACATGGTCCCATCTGATTTTCCAGCTTCCCTTTGGGGTTCCGCATTTATTAGCGGCTTATATGCTGACCCAGACCTTTATGCAAACCGGCTGGTATTCCCGTATTGCCTATCATCTGGGCTGGATTGACTCGTTTGAAGCCTTTCCAGTTTTAATTCATGATCAATGGGGGATAGGAGTAATCCTTGCCTATTCATGGAAGGAGATTCCTTTTATTGTTCTGCTGCTTTATCCCTTTGTGATAAAGCTTTTCTTGGAATGGAAGGACACAGTCAAAATGCTGGGAGCGAATCAATCGCAAATGATTCGCTGGGTCTTTATTCCGATTCTGTTACCGATTTGGGTTGGTGGTATGTGGGTTGTGTTTTCCTTTGTATTAGGCTCATATGAAATTCCAGCCTTGATGGCCAAAACGTCATTCGGCTTTATTCCTGTGCTGGCCTGGCAGGAATATACCCAGTTCGGTTTAAGCAGACAGCCGCTCGCGATGGCCATGAATATCGTGCTTGCTTTGGTTGCTCTTCTCATCGGAATCGTTTTATTAATCTGCCAAAGGAAATGGTTGGCCAGTGGGAGGAGTGTATGGAAAGGATAAGTATAGTGGTAAATAGAATACTTATTGCACTTTGTTTAATTGGAATGAGCTTATTTATTATTCTTCCATTTATATCTGTAATCATTTGGAGCTTTACTAAGCTGTGGCCATGGCCGGAGCTCTTTCCAAAGCAATGGAATCTTGATTCTTGGCATTATCTATTCTCACCCTCTGGCAGAGCCTTGGAAGCACTGACAAACAGTCTTCTTGTTGCGGGGATTACGGTATTGCTTAATATTTTATTAGGTTTTCCTGCTGCAAAAGCACTGAGCCAAAAAAGCTTCACAGGAAAAGGGGGCGTATTTATTGTTCTCCTTTCACCATTATTCATCCCGTTGACCGTATCGGTGATGGGGCTGCACCATCTGTCCCTTCACTTTGATTTTTTATCTGATTATATAAGCGTGGCGCTTGTGCACTCACTTATCACGATGCCTTATTTTATTGTAATGCTTTGGTATCAATTTAATCAGCTGGGCGGGAAACTCCAGGAGGCTGCCTTAAGTCTTGGAGCAGGCGGGTGGAAAATATTTATTTGGATTGAGCTTCCATTATTACTTCCTGCACTGCTGCTTTCCTGTCTACTGGTAGTGGTCATATCAATGAGTCAATATTTACCAACCTGGATTATGAGCGGGGGGACCTTAATGACGCTGCCTTTAATTATTTTTCCTTTTGCCTCAAGTGGAAATGCATCAATTGTCGCTGTTTACTCATTATGGTTTTTTGTGCCGGTCATTTTGTTAGTGCTGGTTTATTATATTCTTTTAAAATGGTGTAATAAAAAGATATTAGGGCTTAGGGGGTGAGTCAAATGTTGAAAATAAAAGATGCTGGCATTCGTTATGGAAATCAACAAATTCTTTCCTCCATTACACTCGAAATAGATGAGTCTGAAATCTATGTATTGATGGGACCGTCTGGAAGCGGGAAAACAACCTTATTAAGAGGAATTGCCGGCCTTTCTTCTTTCTCAGAAGGTACTATTCTCTGGAAGGAGGATAGACGCGGGCAAACAGGATTGGTGTTTCAGGAGCCGAGGCTATTTCCCCATATGACGGTGCTGGATAATTTAGCGTTTGGTTTACGTGCCCGCGCTATTCCAGCTAAGAAACGCTATGAACAGGTGAAGCAATATTTAAGTATTTTACAGCTTGAAGGGCTGGAGAATCGTTATCCACACCAGCTCTCCGGCGGACAGCAGCAGCGTGTGTCGCTTGGCAGGGTCCTTGTGCTGAAGCCCGATTTGCTTTTATTGGACGAGCCTTTTGCCTCGCTTGATGCCCCGCTTCGAGTGCAGCTTACTGAATGGCTCTATAATCTGCAAAAGCAACATGGGTTTTCAATTTTATGGATTACCCATTACATGGATGAGGCTTTTTCTGTTGCTGATCGAGTGGGATTGTTAATGAACGGAAGAATTCTTCAGGAAGGAAAGCCACTTGATTTTTATCAACGACCCCGCAGTGAAAAAGTCGCCACCTTCTTCTCATTAAAAAATCGTTTCTCGCGTGAACAATGGCAGGAATGGTTAGGAGAGTGTTTTCCGTCTGTACCTACCGAATATAATATGGGCTGGCTGCCTGCAGAGTCTGTGCAGCTGACTGTCCACGGTTCAAGCTGGGATAGTGAAAAGGATAAAGTAGTACTGGACGGCAGGGTTAAAAGAGTGAAGTATGAACCGAAGATGCAAATGGTGTTAGTGGAGATCCAGGACCATGAAATAGAGGTTCAGCATCCGATTTGGGGTACAGCGCCAGAGATGGGCACTAGCGTGAAGCTTTGTATTCCAGTAGAGAAGATCGTTTGGTATCCTAAGGGGATTTGACATAGAGTTTTGCTATGTGCAAGGCGAGAAATAGATTGTTGAGAGGAAGATGAATGTGCTTGATACACATGGACGTATATATGTGCAGCCTTTGATAGAAAGAACAGCAAAAGGTCTGCTTCGGCTCGGATTATCTGCAAATCAAATTACAGTTACGGCTTTTCTAGTAGGAGTGGCAGCGAGTGTCATCATCTATTTTGATCAGCCATATTTAGGTGTGGCGGTGCTTTGGATCTCGGGGTTTCTTGATGCTGTAGATGGAAGTATGGCGAGACTAAGCCGTACCTCCTCAGGCTGGGGGACCGTACTGGATGTAACCTTTGACCGGGTTGTAGAAGTAGGCATCATTATCGCCTTGGCGCTGCGCCACCCAGAACCTAAAATTCTCTTTTTACTCATGCTTTTGGCTAGCTCCATTATTATCGTGATGACTATTTTTCTAACTGTTGGTGCCGTCTCAGATAAGCAAAGTGAAAAATCCTTCTACTATCAGCCGGGGCTTGCCGAACGAACAGAGGGCTTTATCCTATTTTCCTTAATGGTATTATTCCAGTCCTATCTGGTCTACACCACTATTCTCTATATCTTCATCGAATTGTTCACGGGGATGCAGAGGCTGCTGGAGGCTAGACGGATTTTGAAGGAATAAAAGCCCGGGTGTTGGTCATTTTGTATGTTTACATGTAGCAATGGATCATTCAATCAAACATTTGTTTAAGAAAAGCAGCAGGTCTCTTGGCTGCTTTTTTTATTTTTGTTTGTGGAAATAAATATTTATATACAAACAGTATAAGAATGATTATGATGTGAGAGAATGACAAAAATATTATATTGAAAAAGAGAATTTTGCTTCTTTTTAAGAAGCTGATATTCTCTTTTTAAAGATATCATGAGGTATGAAGGGTTGGGAATTCCATGACGCGTTTCCTCTATAACGAGAAAGGATTATCGTTGGTTGAGGTTCTTGTTTCTATTACCATTCTGGGCATTGTTATAGTCCCTATTATGAATTTCTACGCGCAAACCTATAAAGCGAATCACAGAAATGAATTGCAATTAGCCCTTCATACGCAGGCGATTACTGCCTTTGAAAAGATAAAGTCGGCAGTGGCAGAGGGTACGCCGCTTGAAACACGTCTCGGTAACTATACGATTATGATTCCGGCGAAGCCATGTGGAGCTGTTTATCCAAATGGCTTTAGAACAGGGCCACAGAAAACAACCATTACATTATCAGAAACGAATTATCGGTTTAATTTAACCGTAAACGTTACAAATTATAGTAACTCGACGGAGCTTGAACAGTTAAACGCCGTCGTTGGAAAAGAAAAACCCAAGAATCTATTTAAGATTGATCTTACATTAACGCCCGAAAATCACAAACTACAACCTGAGAAGCTTTCTGTTATTAAACTTTCTGCCAATGGCTGTGGTGGTACGTAATGAATAACAGGGGCTTGACACTTATCGAGTTGTTACTGACATTAACGATCTCATCCATTATTGGAACGGCTATCGTTAGCTTCTTAATTAGCGGGTTAAATCATTACAATGAAAGCCAAGTTAAATCAGGGCTGCACAATGAATTACAATTTATTGAATCCCACTTGAAAGATAATATTAAGAATTCCAGAGCGATAGATTTTGATTCAGTTAATTCAAGATATGTTCTGACATTGGCATACACAAACAGGAATGAGAAATCCTATTATCAAGTAGTAGGAAAAAAGCTTAATTTCACTAAAACAGAGAATGGGATAACCAATACAATGGAGCTTTCATCTAAAATAAAAAAATTCGAGGTCATCACAAAACAAACAAATAATTCTCTTCTAAGTAATGAGGTCTTATACAGTGTCATTCTTGAAGATGGTGTTAAAAACCGAAATGTTGAAGTCTCGATTATTAATCAATCGATACTGTTGCCTGACTGGAGGTAAAGACTTTGCTTAGTAGATTTTATCATAATGACAGAGGTTATACACTAATCTATGTCCTACTAATGGTTACGATTGTTTTTATCCTAGTCATCCCAATGATTAGCAAGGTATTAATGGGTTCGAGGGAAATAACAACAGAAGTGAATAGAGATACGAATAATTATACTGCAGAAAGTGTAATGGAAATTACCAAAGGCTTTGTTGAAGCGAATAGTATTAATGAAAATGCGATGTTTAAAGAGTTAATAACTAATTTAAATGCTTATTATCGTCATAAAAATATTAACATTCAGCTGGATGAAGGATTAAACAAGGTAACGATTACTGCAAAAAATAATAATGATACGAAACGGGATGACAGCAAGTTAATTTTTACTTATAAAACCTTCCATAATCTTTTTGAGTCCAATTCATTTGTCATGCAATCAGGCTCAAAATGTAGTAATTCTATAAAGATTTTAATTTCTAATGCTGCAACAGATTGTACAGGCTTTATAAAGAATATTGATTCAATCGGAGATGCATTTGTATTTAACCAAATAATGGATTATAAATTATATTGGTATAGCAGCTCCTTTCCTAAGGCAAGAGAGAATCCAGATAATTCATTCATGTCCTACGTTGATATGGATGATTTAATTCAATATTTAGATCAAGTTCCTGATCAAGAGTTTAGAAATATATTAGCGAATTATCAGGATAAAAATTTATATATTGACGAATATATTATTTTTGGAGTTAAGCCAGGCTTTAATGACATAAAATTTAAAAGTCTTTGGATTGCTGGCAACCGTAATGCTAATAAAGGAAACCAAATCATTGGACCTAGTAGACAAAGTGGAACCTTAACGATTAATGGCTCACTCTATTCAAACGGAAGCTTGGCCATTTCAAATTTTAATAAAGTTCATATTAAGGGAGATTTAGTGACCTATGGAAAGGACCCTAAGCTGTCCATTTCAAATGTAAATGAAGTGATTGTTGATGGAAGTATTATTTCGAATGGAAATATGGAGATAAACATTTACACTGGGAAAGATATCGAAAGGAATATGAATTTACAAGCTAAATATGTGATCTCAAAGAATGGTATGGACCTTAAAGCAAATGGAATTCAACTAGAAGAATTAAAATTATTTTATGTTAATGAAAAAAATAAGAAGAAAATTATTATTGAGAGTGATAAATAATGAAAAAAAGGTTGCTCGTTTTGCTATTATCGATGGCCGTGCTTTTCAGTCTTAGTGGATGCTCCGAAATTTCGAATTATGTAGATAGTGAAGGCTGTACGGTTGTAAAGGTAAAGAAGAAGGTGCTGTGGTGGGTGACAGAAAAGGATGTTCAAAAAACATGCCCACAAAAAGAGAATCCAACCAATCCGGTTGAAAAAGACCCTGAGAAGGATATTAATAAAGAGTTTGATGGAGATATCACTCTACCCGAAAATAAAGGGAATCCCAATGCTGGACTTAACGGTCAACTTGAAATAGACAGCTGGAGGTTTGATACAGAGTGAGCTGAAACTTTTTCATTATAGAGAGTAAGAGCCAAGTGCTCTCTTATACACGAAGGAACCATTACAGTGGTTCTTTTTTTTGTGATATTATGTTCATATCTCTGATTAAAGGATGGGACTTTATGAGTAATGAAGATTTTGTGGTTTTACGTGATGTTACGTTTCAGTTTGGAGAGCAAATGATATTACATCATGTCGGTTTATCCTTGAAGAAGGGGAAATCATATGCTTTGATTGGAAAGTCCGGTGTAGGAAAAAGCACGCTGTTGAATTTAATTGCCGGCTTCATACAACCAAGTCAGGGAAGCCTCACTATCGGAGGCGAGACAGTCAAAAAATCTAAAGGGCAAATAGCCTTCCTCTTTCAGAATTTAGGTCTTTTCCCGTGGCAGACTGTTACGGAAGCTATTATGATGCCCTTAGTACTAAAGGGTGAGAAAAATCAAGATAAGGCATTCGCCCAGGTTTTAGCATTACTAAAGGAAATGGAGCTTGAGAGCCTAAAGGATAAATACCCTCATCAATTAAGCGGCGGTCAAAGGCAAAGGGTAGCGATTGCACGAACATTAATCGGAAAACCAGAGCTTCTGTTAATGGATGAGCCGACATCTTCCTTGGATGCGATGACAAAGGAACAGATTCAGCGATTAATCTTAGCCCAACAGCAGAAATTAAAAACGACCCTGCTTTTTGTCTCACATGATATTGAAGAGGCGGTTTTCTTAGGTGAAGTCATTTTGATATTAAATAAAAATGGAAATATTCAAGAGGTGAAGAATCCATATTTTGCGCAAAAGAACGCAAAGGAGCAGCTTGGATTTTACGAAGCCTGTATCGAAATTCGAAAATTAATGAATATGGAGACAGTGGTTAATGAACATCATACGGAAAATAGCTAGCAACCAGTTGATTGTCGGGTTTTTTAGCTTTATTATTTTTTGGGAAGTCATCTATCTTTTAGTCGATACACATACGATTCCTTCGCCGATTGCGACATTTACCTATTTATTGACTATCATAGGGGACCTTGGACTTCATTCCCTCGGTAGTATTCTACGGGTATTAGTAGCCATGAGCATTTCCTTAATGCTTGGAATTCCAGCCGGTATTTATCTTGGTGTTAATAAAAAAATCAATCGTCTATTTTCTCCGTTTTTATACTATATCTATCCGATACCAAAGGTTGCCTTCCTGCCAGTATTTATGCTGTTATTTGGTCTAGGAAATGTATCAAAAATCATGTTAATTATTTGGATCATTATTTTTCAGATGATCCTGTCTGTTCGGGATGGAGTCATGCACATACCTGCATCTCATTTCAAAGTCATGAACAGCTTTTCTGCGTCTATCAGACAACAATACCGCTTTCTGATCATCCCGGCTATTCTGCCGCAGGTATTTTCAGGTTTGCGAATCAGTATCGGTATTTCATTAGCATCATTATTCTTTGCTGAGAACTATGCGACGACATATGGGGTCGGATACTTTATCATGAGCGCATGGACGAAAATGAATTATGAGGAAATGTTCTGCGGAATCATCGTATTAGGTTTTATTGGCCTTCTTTTCTTTAAGCTATTAGATTTATTAGAAACACATTATACCCCATGGATAACAAAATAAGAAAAGACAAATGGAATCCATTTGTCTTTTTTTGGTACCTGATACCATGTTCTATTCTTCTATAAAACGGAAGTCGGTTAATTCCTCGTAAGAGTATTCTTTCTTAATCTGTCCTTTTTCTTTTGTCCATTTGATGATGTTATCAAATTGTTCTTTATCAATCTTTCCTGCATAGGCAAAATCATCCTTCATGCTGGATAAATAAGCGCTCATTTGTTCAGGGAATTGATACTTTGATAGGATATCACTGTATTCCGCTGCTTCTGTCTCATTCATATAATCAACTGCTTTATTATAGGCTGAATAGAAGGCTTTAATATCGCCTGGTTTTGAGTCAATCATCTCATCTGTAAATTGTAGCGTACCACCCTTGATCCCGGCTTCCTTGGAGCTCCCTAGCAGGTGGGCGCCTTGTTTTACTAGCATACCTGCCTGTGGCTCCGTAAAAACAACACCATCAATTTGGTTAGACAATAGGGCTTCAGCTCTTCCGGAGAAGGAAGGAATCTCAACCACCTCATAGTCAAAGCTATCCTTATTGGCGAATTCATCCATTATGTACTCTAGTATAAAGTTTGGAACAAGAGAAACCTTCTTATCACTTAATCCACTCATCTCAGTGATGCCCGAATCTGGAGAAGAGAGAATTTTGAAATCCTCACTAATATCTGAGGTGATTTTCATGTTAATTCCATTATCCTTAAAAGTTGCTTCTGTCATCACATCACCAATCGTGGCATCCAGTTCCTTGGCTTGAACGGCAACGTTCCGATCATTTGGAGAAGAGAAGGTTTTAATTGAGACGTTAACGCCCTCTTCTTCAAAAAAACCTTTTTCCTTCGCAAGGATAATAGGGATAGCTGATTCAGCTGGCAGAACACCAATCGTCATTTCCTCACCACTTGGCTCGGCAGCCTCTGCTTCAATGGTTTCATCCTGTTTAGTTTCGGTTTTATCGGCTGCTTCATTTTCATTTCCGTTCCCACATGCTGTTAAAAGGAATAAAAAAACAAGCAACAGTAAAGCTCTTAATCGTTTTTTCATGCTATATTTCTCCTATCATTTACTAAATTATTTTCTGGAAAGCATCTAAATGAATGAAATACGGAACAACGTTTCGCTTAAGTAGAAGCGGGTCGGTCTGTCGGTCATTTGAACCACTTTCAGATGTAAAAGCTAATACAAAGCCTTTTTTCCTTAAAAGGGATACATTTCGTTCATTAAATAATCCAAATGGATAGGCGAATACATCCTTCACACCTACAAATTGATTACAGATATCAAGGTCCAGTGCTAGCTCCTCATCACTCGCTTCCATCATCATGCTCGTCGTTGCGTTTGATCTTTGGTGAAAAGCGTGTGTATGATTGGCGTATTCAAAAACATCTGAGATGTCCGCTAAATCATCCTTCGTTAGGCAGACTGATTTTTCAGGACTAAACTCTTTCGGTGTGTCCTGAAGCCAACTGGTTACAACAAATGCGACTGCATGAAAGCCATATCTTTTTAAAATGGGGTAAGCGTACTCCTTAATTGATTGAAAGCAATCGTCAAAGGTCAGCAGCACAGACTTTTCTGGAATTTCTTTTCCGGAATAATATTCTTTTACTTCGGATAATGATAATGTGTGATAGTTTTGATCATGTAAATAAGCCATCTGCTCTTCGAAATGCTCAAGAGTGACAAAGAGTGGTGCTGGTAGAACATCATCATAATCCTGCTTAACGTCAATATGCGACGGGGTTTCCGGATTAAAATCCTGTTCTTTTCTTATTTCATGATACATAAGGGTAGAGAAAGACATATAGACCTCCTTGTTAATTATTTCAATATATTATAGGTCTTAATTTTTTTATTAGTCAAATTGATTTTGGAAAAACAAGGTTTTCATTGGCTCTTAGTTGTTTATTGGCTTTTATAATCGTATAATCTATACTAGATTAGTCTATATTTTAATTTGCGCTATTCTTGTAAAGATTATTTTTCTCTAAATTGGATTCTGACGAGAAAAAAATTTGTCGATAGAGACAAATAATCATAAGGAAAACAGGAGGTCATACAGGGTGAGCGAAACGAAGTATTTAGATAAAAATGCTAGAGAAACGCTGAAGGCGACAAGCCGGACATTCTATATTCCGATTAGTCATCTGGCGAAAGGCTTACAGGAGGCTGTTGCATCTGCTTACTTATGTATGAGAGCAATTGATGAGATAGAAGATCACCCCGATCTCGATTCAAAAGATAAAAGCCATCTGTTATTTTCCATTAGTCAAATTCTCCAGAAATCTTCTCATGAGAAAGAGTTAACAGTCCTTTTCCAACCGTACCGATCACAGCTGCCAAAGGTTACTGTGAAGCTTAGCGAGTGGATTAAGCTTTGTCCAGATACGATTATCGAAAAGGTTTTAGAAGCAACCTCAATAATGGCCAAAGGAATGGCTGAGTGGGTAGAAAAAGACTGGCAAATTGAAAATGAAGAGGATTTAGATGACTATACTTATTATGTAGCGGGTCTTGTGGGCGTTATGCTTACTGATATATGGAAGTGGTATGACCAGACAGAAGCGGACGAACATTTAGCGATTGCATTCGGTCGCGGTTTACAGGCGGTTAATATTCTTCGTAATCACAATGAGGATAAGGACCGAGGTGTTAGCTTCTTTCCGGAAGGCTGGAAGCTGGAGGATATGTTTGCTTATGCACGCCGTAATCTTGAGCTGGCTGACCAATATGTAAAGGATATCAAAAATGAATCGATTCTTAGATTCTGTAAAATCCCATTGGCACTTGCTCATGGAACATTACAGGCTTTAATAGAAGGCAAAGAAAAAATGAGCAGATTAGAAGTAATTAAAACAGTTGGTAAAGTAGTTGGAAATATCTAACTTCATTCAGCAGAAGTCCTCCACTTCTACAAGTGGGGGATGAAGGCAAATGGTCCTTCGATTCAGTGGGGGTGCAAACCCCGGCGGAATGGAGTTAAGCCACCGGCGAGTCTTGCGATTTTTTAAAGGTAGATTACCCGAGCGAGCTCAGGTAATCCGGACGCAAATTCGACGGGCGAATTTGATTAAAAAGCGACGGTTAAAGGGGATTCCACTTCACCGTCGCTTTTTTGCGATTTTATACGGAAGGAGGTCGGGAAGCTGCATCCTCCTGCTGCAAAAAACGGCTACCTTTCTTTAGTAAGTAATAGGCGATGACAAAGCTGATAGCTGAGCTGTAGAAGAGAGCGGGATGGGTGAATAAGTCCATCATGAGTCCTAATATGCTTGGGGCAACGATGGCGGCGGCCATGGAAAATAAGTAATACAGGCCGGTGAAAAAGCCAATTTTATCTTTTCCACCTAAATCAGCAACGAGCGGATAAGCCTGAACGTTGACCAGTGCCCATGTGATACCGCCGATAAAAAGGATGATTTGCAATAATAGAGCCTCGTTTAGAGCTGGGAAATGGGTCATGAGGATGGGAAGCAGCGGAATGCTTAGAAAGAAGAGCGGCTGAAGGATGAGTCCAATGCTCATAAGCGGCAGTTTCCCCCATTTATTTCCCATCAGTCCTGCGGGAATGGCAAATAGTAAGAAGGCGAGGCTGAAAAAGCCAAGAGTCAAACCGGCTGCGCTTTCCTTCATATTTAGATATTCGACAGCATAGACCGTAAATAATGCTTCAACACCGGTATACCCGATAAAATAGACAAATATAGCCAGTAAAATAAAAAGTTGCCCTCTATATTGTGGCTTTATGAGGTGCTGGACATCAGAAAGAAAGGAATGAGAGATTTTTGCTTCCTCCGATTCAGAGGCAATCTGCCCGCCAAATGGCGGATTCCGGTCTACGGTGAAAAAGAGGAGTAAAAAGGTTAATAGCAGTAAAAGACCTGCAGCCAGAAAGGGGTATGAACGGTCCCAGTCATATAAAAGTGATAACCCAAACAGGGAAATAATCGCACCGATGCCGCCCATAAAATTAATGACACCATTAGCGGATGACCTTTTTTCTGTAGGGGTGTGATCAGGCATGAGGGCTATTACAGGTGCCCGGAAAATCGTCATGGCAAGTAGGAAAATAATATCAATCGTGATTAACGTCCAAAAGGATATGGAGGCACCATAGGGAATTAAAATAAAAAAAAGAGCTGCAATCGGCATTCCAACCGCAATGAAAGGAAGACGTTTCCCTAGCTTTGTATCCACATTATCTGACCAAGCGCCAATCATTGGAATCAATAGAACGGCTAGTAAATTATCCAGTCCCATTATCATCCCTCGGATCGCTCTACTTTCAACAAATCCCCCTAGAATAAGTGGCATATAGGCATTATAAAAGGTCCATACAAGCATTAATGTCAAGAAACCACTGCCAATTACGAATATCCTGCTGTAGGAAAAAGTCTTTCTTGATTTCAGGGTGATAACCTCCGTCTTTTTACTGCTGTTGTCATATCAGTGAAATTCTGCTTACTATTTCATATATATGCTTATTAATTGTAAGCAAGTCCTATGTTGCATGTGAAAAATAAAAGCCCATCCAGGTCTGCATTAGCATACCTGGATGGGCGAATTTTTAACTTCATTCAGCAGAAGTCCTCCACTTCTATAAGTGGGGGATAAATGAAAATGGTACTTCGATTCAGTGGGGATACAAACCCTGGCAGAATGAAGTTAAGCCTCCGGCGGATGTCTCGGATTTTTTAAAGGTTGTTTATCGAGCGAGCTCGATAAAAATCCGGACGCAAATTCGACGGGCAAATTTGATTTGGTTTCCTTAATTTTATCCTTTTCGAGTAAAACGAGAAGGGCGGGTAATAAAATGCCTCTAATTAAGAAGGTATCTAAAAGAATCCCTACTGCAACAATAAAGCCGAACACAAACAATAATTCAACCGGCTGTGTCATAAGGACAGCAAAGGTTGCAGCTAAGATAATTCCGGCTGAAGAAATCACACCGCCTGTGTGAGAAACGGCAATTTCGACTGCCTTCTTGACAGAGTGCTTAAGTCTTTCCTCCTGGAACCGTGATATTAAAATAATATTATAATCGATTCCAAGCGCCACTAAGAATACAAAGGAATACAGTGGAACCCTGTTTGAAATAGTCGCGATATCAAAGAATAAATCAGTTAAAAACATACCTAAGCCCAAGGCGGCAAGGAAGGAGACTAAGATGGTACCCATCATGTAAATCGGCATCCTAAAGGATTTTGTTAACACAATCAGTAATAGGAAAATTAACACGGTTTCCAACAGGACAATCACGATAAGGTCTCGGTTATTTGCGGAACGGTCATCCACCTTTTTCGCTGTTTCACCAGCAAAGTAGATTTTTCCGTTCAAACTACTGTCAGTTACCAACTTATCTACGTTGTCTCTCATCTTTTCCAAGGCATCCATTGTTTCAACTGCATAAGGACTTTCCTTAAATGTTAGGCTTAGATTGAGAACCTTTTGATCCTCAGTCAGACCGCTTAATCGGACGCTGTTGACTTGGTCCTGGTCTGACAGCACAGAGATTAATTGGTCCTGGTCCTCCTTCGTCAGGATGTCTTTTCCTTCAAAAAGAACAGTGGTCGGAGCTAAATCACCTTTATCAAACTCGGTTTCTAAAATTTCATATCCCATTCGAGATGGCATATCATCAGGAAATGACTTCATCGTATCGAATTCATAATTTAGACTGAATAGGTTGCTGGCTGATAGCAGTAAAATGATACCGATAACGGCTGCAGCAATACCTGGCTTCACTGTGACAAACCGGCCGATTTTACTCCAGATTGAATGGCTATTAACATGCTGGTCGCCCACATAAGGAACCTTAGGCCAAAAGGATTTTCTTCCAAAAAGTGTAAAGAGTGCTGGAATCAGCGTAATGGATGCTAGCATAATGATAGCCATCGTTGTGGCAAAGGTTGGTGCAAAATTACGATAATCGCCAAATTCAGCAAAGAACAGAACGAGCATCGCCGCTAATACCGTTCCTCCCGAAAAGAAAACAGGCATTCCGGTTTCCCGCATTGCAAATTTCATTGCTTCATACTTGTTTTCGTGCGCCTTCAATTCTTCACGGAAACGCGAGAAAACAAACAAGGAGTAATCAATCACAGCTGCAAATAGCAGGATGGTCATGATCGATAATGTCTGGTTACTCATCAGGAGTCCAGCTTTCCCCATTAAACCAAGAATTTGATAAACCACTTCGTATACGAAGGCTGTCCCTAGCAGGGGAATTAACGCTAATAATGGTGAACGGTAAATGACAATTAATAATATCAAGATTAAACCAACGGTTGATAGAATAAGAACAACATCAGCCCGTGAAAAAAGATTTAGGGAATCAACGGCAATTCCTGCAGGACCGGTTACGTATAAATCCAAGCTTGTGGCATCCTTTGCTATAATCTCAATCTGCTCTAATCTCGTTCTTAATTCCTTCGACTCTAAAGCGGAGTCAAAGGTCAGTGGGATCGCTGCTGTCTGTTTGTCTTCTGAAAGAAAACCATCCATTGCTTGAGGAGGAAGGGCTGTAAATGGTACAACCTGTTCAACACCTTCGACTTCTTCAATTTCTGTAAAGAAAGGAATGAGCTCCGCGAGTTCAATTTCTCCTTTGTCAGAGTGAAACACCAGTATTCCAGGAGTTCCATCATTTTCGGAAAAGTATTGATCCACTTTATTTTGTGCAATAACAGATGGTGCATCTTCAGGGATAGAATTAATGCTTGAGACTTCATAATCCTTTGCGCTTGGTGCAAAGATGGCTAACAATAAGGTGGCTACCAGCCAAATCATCAGTGTTAGCCACATTCCCCTTTTGGTTGTTACACGATCAGTAATAAAATGAATGATGTTTTTCATTTATCAAATCCCCTTATCTTGGTTTCTAGCTTCACCCTTCATGAGAATAGGACATTAAAGTGACGATTGTGTCACTTTTGAAAAAGGTCATGGGCTAAAGTATCAGTTATTATTATCAACAAAGGTGACACTAGTGTCAATTATTTAGAAACAAACATTCCATGACTAATAATTTCCTTTATTGATTGTACCCATTCTGAGTGCGGGATACCGAAATGATTTGGGATTGCGACAGATTGAAAGATAAAACCCAGCATTAATCCATTGGCAATATGAGGCTTTAACCTGGATTCATCCTTACCTAGCTGAATAAAGCTTTGCAGGTATCTATACATATCCAGATGTAGTTTGTCTAATTCCAATTTATTCCTTTTAACATTTTCGTTTACTTCAGTTGGAATTTGAGCACTCATCCCAATCAATTGATGTATTTCAGTTTTTCTTAAAATAATCTCTAAAAGATAATCAAATTGAGCATCAAAGCCTGAATATTGTTCAATTTTTCTTAATTCAACCAAGAACTGATTCATTTCATGAAGCATAAAGTCAGTGATTAATTCATCCTTATTCTTGTAGTATTTATAAATCGCTCCTCTTGATACATCTAAATGATCTGCCAGAAGACTAAAGGAGAAGCCTTCATAACCATGATGTAGAAGAAGCTCTTTTGTTAATTGGTATAATTCATCTTTAGAAAACTTTCGCTCGCGTGCCATTTGCTCACCTCGGGTCTTATTATACCACCTGTTATCCGAAATGTTCATTCGAGATTTCTGTTGCTTTTAACTTCATTCAACAGAAGTCCTCCACTTCTACAAGTGGGGGATGAATGCAAACTGTACTTCGATTCAGTGGGGGTTCAAATCCCGGCTGAATGAAGTTAAGCCTCCGGCGGATGTCACGGATTTTTTAGGGGTAATTTATCGGGCGAGCTCAGGTAATCCGGACGCAAATTCGACGGGCGAATTTGATTATTATAAAAATAAAGAAAAAAAGGCTAATATCCTAGCAGATTTCTGCAGAGATACTAGCCAAAATAAGTGGTTGTTTAAGAATATCAACTTGTTTAAATAGTAGAATAACTATTTTGAAAATGCAAGTGAAAACATAAATGTTCAAGACATATATATTAATTGTTTATAGATAGTTGAATATTAATTAATTATATCACTATGTAAGTAGGGACTGTTTTAACGTTAGGAGAGGAGTGTTCTAGGGGGAAATTAAGACAAAAAACCAATTCTCTTTCTATAGGGGAGAATTGGTTTCTGAACCATGTTGATATTCAATATAGTTATTCAAGAATAATCATCCTAACTTTTCATTGATTTATATCATTAGGGTTATTATTATACAATTTTACAGTTTTTCGTATAAGGCTAAACGTTTTTTTCCATAATCGTTGATTGATTTTTTCATATCATTTAATAAATCTCTTATTAATTTTTTCACTATGTGACACCCTTTCTCTAGTTGATGGTTTTATTATCTTATATAGGGGAAATATTGGCAAAGTACATGAAAACGGAAACAACAGTAATGAAAACGAACATCATACCTAATTTTCTCTAAATATCTGTTCATATCTTTAATTTTCGTCTTTTTTAAAAAGACAAAAGAATATCATCCAAAGGTTTGGAATATGAATTAATAGAAACCAGTTTTTTCATTCATTAGCTGCTATAAATCCTGATGACGATTTGAAAGTTAGCCCCCCTCCTATAATAGCGAAATTATGGATTGAAATATTTTGCAAATATGGATGTAGTAGAAAATCCATAATCCTGATATATTCTGTTTATCGCGAAAAGTGAAAAAATGGAGGTAAAACAATGATTACAGGTACAGATCGAGTAAAAAGAGGTATGGCGGAAATGCAAAAGGGCGGCGTCATAATGGATGTTGTAAATGCAGAGCAGGCAAAAATTGCGGAGGAAGCCGGTGCCGTTGCAGTTATGGCATTGGAGCGTGTTCCTTCTGATATTCGTGCTGCTGGCGGCGTAGCAAGAATGGCTGATATTTCAATTGTTGAAGAGGTTATGAATGCGGTTAGTATCCCTGTAATGGCCAAAGCTAGAATTGGTCATATTGTGGAAGCTAGAGTACTAGAATCTCTTGGTGTTGATTACATAGATGAAAGTGAAGTTTTAACACCGGCGGATGAAGAATACCATTTAAATAAAAAAGAGTATACCGTTCCATTTGTATGCGGTTGTCGAGATTTAGGTGAAGCGGCCCGTCGTATTGGTGAAGGTGCTTCAATGCTCCGGACAAAAGGTGAGCCAGGAACAGGGAATATCGTTGAAGCTGTCCGTCATATACGCAAGGTTAATGCGCAGGTTCGCAAGATTGTTCATATGAGTGAGGATGAGTTAATGACAGAGGCGAAGTTTCTTGGTGCACCATATGAAATACTGCTACAAATTAAAGAGCATGGCAAGCTACCAGTTGTCAATTTTGCTGCCGGGGGTGTAGCAACACCAGCTGATGCAGCTTTAATGATGGAATTAGGCGCAGACGGGGTATTTGTTGGCTCAGGGATTTTTAAATCTGAAAATCCTGCTAAATTTGCGAGAGCCATTGTAGAAGCTACGACTCATTATCAGGATTATAAGTTAATTGCTGAGTTATCAAAAGGACTTGGTGCTGCTATGAAAGGAATAGAAATCTCGACGCTTGCTCCTGAAAATCGGATGCAGGAACGCGGCTGGTAAGGGGTTTTTGAAATGATAAGTATAGGAATATTAGGCTTGCAGGGGGCTGTTCGAGAGCATGTACGCTCTGTCCAAGCCTGTGGTGCCGAAGCTGTCGTTGTAAAACGAGTAGAGGAATTAGAAGGGATCGATGGATTGATTATCCCTGGTGGTGAAAGCACAACAATGAGGAAACTAATTGATCAGTATGGTTTTATGGAACCATTAAAGGTGTTTGCGGCAAAGGGAAAACCAATGTTTGGAACCTGTGCCGGTTTGATTCTGCTTGCTAAGGAACTTGTGGGAAATACTGAGTCCCACCTTGGCATATTCGATGTAGCTGTTGAACGTAACTCCTTTGGACGCCAAAAGGATAGCTTTGAGGCAGAGTTGCACATTCGAGGCTTGGACGAGCCCTTTGTTGGTGTGTTCATTCGTGCACCACATATTGTAATGGCAGGGGAAAATGTTGAAATTCTTGCCAAGCATGAGGGTAGGATTGTGGCGGCTCGTGAAGGACAGATTCTTGGCTGTTCCTTTCATCCAGAGCTGACAGAGGATCATCGAATGACAGAATTGTTTATGGAAATGGTTCGAGAATCTATTACCATTCATGAGGGATAAGGAAGTTTATGAAGAGGCTTGCTATCATCGCAGGCCTTTTTCTATGGACAAATAGGATTCTATAATATCCAGTTCTATGAAAGTTCATAGAATCACCATCTAGTTTATGATAAAATAATATTCAGAACATTCATAAAATATAATAAAAGGAATTAGTGTCCAATGAATAAATTAAATCAGTTATCAATGGTGAAAAAGGTTACAGAGGATATCTATTTATTATCTATACCCGTTCCATTTGGAATGAAGCAGATGAATTGTTATTTACTGCGAGGAGAAAGTGGATTTACGGTAATTGATACGGGTGTGTATTCAATAGAGGGAATGGATATATGGAGCAGAATTATGGATATGGGTGTCGCCATTGAGAAGGTTGTTTTGACCCATTATCATGTGGATCATTTAGGGCTCGCCAAATGGTTTCAGGAAAAGCATGGGGTGCCAGTTTATATTTCGAATATCGGTTACAGGGAAATTAAAAGAAGGCAAAAGAAGGATTATCGAGAATATGTTATACGCTTGTTTAATCAGCATGGAAACTCAGACCATTATTCACCAAGGGGATCAGAATATGATCAGTATATTTATGACTTTATACCGAATGGATTATTCGATGAAGGTCAGCCTATTAGGTTAGGTAATGAAATGTATGAAGCGATCTGGACACCTGGCCACTCTGCAGATCATTTCTGTTTTTATCAGCAGAAGCAACAGATTATGATTGTTGGTGATCTTGTATTAGATAAAATCTCCCCTGTCGTATTAATTGAATCTCCTCAAGATATAAATCCTCTTAAGGAATACTTCATATCATTTGAAAAGGTCGAGAAGCTAAATGTATCCATTGCACTACCTGGCCATGGGAAGGTGATTGAAAATGTAAATAAGCGGATGGAGGAAATTCGCTTAGGGCACGAGCACCGTCTAGAGGAAATGATTACAGCCATAAAAGATGAGGCAAAGACTTCATTTAAAGTTGCAGGGGAAATATATGGAAAGGGAAAGACGCATAAATCTGCTCCCCAATTAATGGCTACGATTACACGATTTATTTATCTTGAGTCAATTGGAAAAGTGAAGTCTCAAATTAGAGATGGGATATTATTCTATAGCTTAGCTAAATAATATTTAGAAATTCATCACCTGTTTGAAACTAGGTGATGAATTCATTTTTTAAATAAGGTTAAATCAGTACACAGGCTAGTCGCTTAATTCCTTCAATAATCTTAGCGGATTCAAGATGGGCGAAGCCAAGCAGCAAACCTTTGCGTGGGCTTTCTAAACAATAAGGACTGAGCGGGAAGACCCCAACACCTGTTTTTAATGCCTCGTTAACTGCTTTGTATTCATCAAAGTGTTCGTCGCCCTCCAATAGTACATGGAGTCCTGATTCAGTTCCGCTTATATGAAATCGCTCTGCTAACCCGGATAATGTTAAAGTGTTTATGACATCACGATGGCGCTTATGATAAATCGAGCGCATTCTTCTGACATGTCTAAGAAGGTCGCCTGTTTCGAAGAATTGTCCAAGTGCAAGCTGCTCCATAATTGGCAGGTGACGGCAGACAAACTCTTGAACCTTTGCCATCCTGCTGATGGCCTCTTCTGGTCCAATGACAGCTGCTAAGCGGATGCCGGGAGCTAACAGCTTTGTGAAGCTTAATAGGTATAAAATATTGGTCGGCAATTGAGAATATAAGCTTGGCATTGGACCACCGCGATAACGGAATTCTCCGTCATAGTCATCTTCAATAATCCAGGTTTGATTTTGCTTGGCAAACTGAATTAATTCTTGCCTGCGGTTCGCCGTCATCAGTACGCCGCTAGGGAATTGATGGGATGGAGTTGTAAAAATCATTTTTGTATGTGGAGAAATTTGGTCAACACAAATGCCCTGATTATCAACCGGAATCGGTTCAATTTTCATATTACGGTAACGCATCGATGACCAGGCTACTGGAAATCCTGGATCCTCAACAGACACTTGATCCCCTTCCTGAAGCAGTGCTTGGGCGATGATATCCATTGTTTGTCTTGCCCCTAGGGTAAGAAGGATTTGATTAGGCTGCACATGGATACCTCTTTCAATCGCTAAATAGCGGCTGATTTGTTCACGAACAGAAAATAAGCCATAGGGGGAGCTATAGCCCCAGTCAAATACATTCTCTTCTTTCATCGCTACATTGGATGCACGCCGCCAGGACTTTTGGAAAATGGGATCAATATAGGGTACATGGAGGCGAAAATCAATTTCTGCTATCTCCTTATGATTCACTTCAGGCCAGTGCTCCACACCTTCCTTTTTTTCTTCAAGAAACGGGTTGGGTGGAATTGTAGGAACCGCCTGCTCTATTGGGAAGGTATCATTATCTGGCATAATATCACAAACACGGGTCCCGCCTCTTCTTGAAGTAATCACGTATCCGCGTGACTGCAGCTCCTCATAAGCAATTTGCACCGTAGACCTTGAAATCGAAAGCTCCTGTGCCAGCTGTCGGCTTGGAACCAATGGATCCCCAGGTGAAAGCTGTCCATTTGTAATATATTCAATCACTTGATCAACAATCTGCAGCCATAGTGTCCTCTTATCATTTTTATCAAGCTTAATATACATAATGATTCAAAACCCCTAATCTATGAATATGGATTACTATTATTATCATAAAATAGTTTAATATATAAATCCATAATAATTCGGTGTCAGGCACAGAAAATGGACAATATGCTTAATTTTGCACTCCTGAAAGAGACACCGAAGTGGTGCTATATTTTTGGGTTTTCTAGTAACGACTGACCATTTCGCCTCGAATAATTACTTTGGCTTCTAGCTCTAGCAGAAGGAGTTTATCTATTACCTCGGATTCAGTGGTATGGAGCTTTTTTGCGAGAGTAGAAATTTCAGTTGGACATTCAGTAAGGCAATTTAGAATAAAGTCTTCTTCTTGAAATAGTTGAGGAGTAAAAGTGGGTTTTACGGAATGGGATAGCGTAATGCCATCAACCCCTAAATAGGGCACTGCTCCTTGAGAAAGAAGTAAATTACAGCCCTTTCCTTCAGGTGAATAGATAGAATGTGGAACAGCATAAATGGTTTTTCCTTGCTTATTAGCGAAATCAGCAGTCCAGAGGGCACCGCTTTTTTGACTGGCTTCCACAACAATCAACTCTTCAGACCAAGCGCTAATGAGAGCATTTCTTTGCAAGAATTGTTTGGGACTTGGCGTTGTTCCAGGAGGATATTGGGAGAGGAATACTCCTCCATTTTCAATTGTTTTATGATAGAGCTTTTCCTGCTCTCTCGGATAACAAATATCGACACCGCCGGCAAGGAAAAGGATTGTATAACCTCCATGATTAATACAGGAGGATTGAGTATAGCTGTCAATTCCTTTTGCAAATCCACTTATAAGGGGAATGCCTTGTGAAGCCAAATGAATCCCTATTTCCTCAGCAGTTTTTCTGCCATATGCTGTACATCGTCTTGAACCAACAACGCCAATCGAGTGTGTGATTTCCTTTAAATGCCCTCTGTAGTAAAGCAAAATAGGTGATTCTTTAGCAGACTTTGCAAATGTAGGATAAAGATGATTAGAAAATGATAGTAGTTTTATGCCCTTTTGATCACACTTCTCAAGTATTCTTTTGGCAACTTCTAAATCTCGGTTGTTTATTATAGAGTGAACTGCACGTTTGTTCAACTTCGGGATACTTTCCAGCTTAGCACGTGACGCATGATAGATGTCCTTAGGTGATTCAAATTCCTTTAATATTCTCTTTTGTAATACTGGACCTATGTATGAAAGTAAACTGAACCATATCCAGTAAGTATCCATATAAACTATCCCCTTTTTTGAAAAATATAATTATCTTTTTCTACATCTCTGCTGAATAGACTTTTCTTCATATGGTGGCTTTGTATAGTAGGCTCCCCTTCAAGGTCAGCGATGGTGCGAGCATTTTTATATATTTGTGTATGGTTCTCCCGCTGTATTCAAAGTGTTTAGCGGCTTTAGAGAGTAGCTTTTCTGACTCTTCATCAAGTGAGCAAAACTCATCAAGTAAGGAGGCAGGAAGCTGACCATTGCAGGTAATCTCTCGATAATTTTTGTAACGCTCTGCTTGGATGATTCGCGCCCGTTCAATTTCTGCTTGAATCTCTAAAGAACTTTTTCCGTTATTTTTATGGTTGAAAATATCAACTACAATCACATATTTTTGAATATCCATTCGATCAAGGATAGGTCCAGAAATCTTTTTGCGGTAGGATAGTATCTCGTAATCTGTGCAACGACAGAGACTTTGACCAAAATATCCACATGGGCAAGGGTTCATATACAAATACACAAAAATAGTTTTAACAATATCATTTTTAAAATACAAAAAGGATAATAGGAAAATTTTTAAGTACCAAAAAAAGACCGTCATAGGACGGTCTTTTGATAACTAATGCATCTCTTTATTGGAAAGATTAAGAAACGTTTCGGTTACACCAATGGCTTGGTTTATCTAAATAACTTGGAATTTTAGTATGAATATCCCCAATCGCTGAATTGATTTGTGACTGTGTAAGAAAGAGAGCCTCTGTCAAGTTAGCACCACTTAAATCTGCGTCTCTAAGGTCAGCCCCAATAAAATCAGCCCTTCTCAAATCACTTTGGCTTAAATTTGTTGCTATCATTAGTTTTCCACGAAAATCTTCGCCTTGCAAGTTTAACCCTTTTAGATTTGCTCCTAGGTAGTCTAAATCTTTCTTTATCCTGTGCTTTTTACCTTTTTTATTCATGGCGGCTCTATACACTCTGCTAGTCTCTATTAGTAGAGCGTTGACCTTGCTTCTATGTGATGGAATATCTATCTCTAAAATCTCTTTAGGCTTTTTTACAGTTAGTTCAAAGGTTTCATCATAAATCTTTTGCAGGCTTGATTGAAATGATTGGGTTTCCTTCAAAGCCAGTGCTTGTTTGAGATACCAAAGCATTTCATGCAGTTGTTGCACAAGGGGGAATACAGCAAACATTTCTTCAGCGTGTTCAAAATCCTCACGCCAGTCTTTGCCATTATAAATAGACTGTGAAACATGCTGACCAGCACCAAAGCACTCGTAAGATACACAACCACGAAAACCTTTATCCCTTAATTTATCATGTATAGAACACAAATTATTAGAACATAGATTTCGGCAAGGTTCTCCTCCGGCTTTGTTGAAAGGAAAATCTGACGATTTACCATAGGGCAATGCTACACAGCACAACCCAAAGCAATTTTTACAATCTGATTTTAAATCATTAATCATTATTAAACACTTCCTATAATCTACATAGAATATTATCAAGTATATATGAACAAGCAAACTGTTAATAGAGTTAAATAAAAACAATATATTAAAATCTTTTTTAAAAAGAAGGAATCTCTTGACACTTACCCAATAACATGTTAGTACACCATCAAGATAGAAAGGACAACTTCCTCAAGTTCACTCTTGAAAGAATGGCTGAGTCTCAAACTCTAGAAAAATACAATAGAAAGTAATGGTGAGACTCAACTTTTTAAAAAAAACTAAACTAATGAAAGGTGGGAAAACAGACGAAAAAGTAGGTATTGACAAATGAAAAATTAGTAAAAACACGTAAAAACTTTAATAACTTTTTGAGCCAAATTGACAGGCTCTCTACCGTTTAAAAACGGTCTCAACATAACACACTTATGAGTAAAAAGCAAGACCTACATTGTAGTGCAAAAGAAAGTACAAAGTTTTGCTTTTTAAACTTTGTACTTTCTTTTGCACTCCTAACCGCAGCGAAGCGAGACGGTTATAAAAGGGCAGCCTAAACGCTTTAACGGTTAGGCTGCGAAAGAATGAAAAAAATAATGTAGGGGCGAAAAAAAAGATAATGAAAGGAAAAATAAGAAATTAATAGGGAAATGAATATTTTTTATGAATTTTTCGGCTTTATGAAGGGAGGTGACGAAAAATGGGGAAAAGAAATACAAGCATGAAATACCAAGTAAAAAGTTGCTTAGATGAAATTATATTAATTAACAAGGATTATAGAGATGAAAAGTTTGAAGAAATGACCGGCGCAGTGCTTAGTGACACCTCAAAAAAAGATTTTAAAAATGTCAAGATTGATAGTGAATTTAAGTCAAAAAAAGGGGAAACATTGCAGCGAAAACTATCGGAAAAATATATTTTTTCCATTCGCTCGGCAAAAGATACTTTAGAACGTTGCAATCATTTTGTAAGTTGGCTAAAAGTAAATTATCCAGAAGTTAAAAAACTTCGTCAAATAAATGAAAATCATTGCATTGAGTTCCTGACAGAAAAGAAAGAGTCTTGCAAAGAACGGACTCTATTAAGTTATAAAAATGCCTTAATGAAATTATCTCATTCTGCAAATGTCAAGTTCGGAAATAAATCATTCTACACTGACAAAGTAAGAAACTTTAATATAAAAAAGGAAGGCGAACGGAACGGAGATACTAAAAACGCTAGACAAGTCACAAGACGTTTTTATACAGATAACCAGATAGAAAGGATTTTATCCAATGTCAAGGGTATATATAAAAATCCAATTTTGACTATGGCATATTTAGGTGCGAGAGTACATGAGTTGGCTGGCATTAAGAAAGAACACATTACATTGGAAAGTAACGATTTAGCATATACAGAAAAAGATAAATTTGTCAACAAACAAAATACTGTGTACATAAAAGGAAAAAACGGCAAATTATCGAGATCGGTTGATTCGATTTGGTATGGAATTAATCGAACAAATTTGCGAGTTTCACGATGTGAAAATAGAAGTCATTAATCAAACAGAAGACAAAACATATGAACAAGAAATGGTAGAAGATATATTATCCATTTTAACGGTATTTAGTAGTCGGTTATATGGAAGTAGAAGCCATAAGTCAAAAAAATTAAAACAAATGGTGGAAGAAGTTATAAAAGAATAAAATTATTCAAACTTACTTATTANTCCGTAAAATATTACAGTGGGTTGCTTCTAAACGTGGGAAACAATATAAAATGGTAAACGAAAGAAATACAACCAAAGAATGTTGTGTTTGTGGTCATAAAGAAAAGAAAGAACCGGAGGTTCGTTTGTTTATTTGTCTTTCTTGTGGACATACCATTGTTCGTGACTTAAATAGTGCCATTAATATGGCTAAAAAGATACAAATATTGTCTGGCTCGGACTGGGTGAAAAAGTGGAAGCTCGCTTGTATCACCTATGCGGTAAGGTATGATTTGTTCGCAAATCATGAGAAACCGATTGCATCCGTTAGAAATAGCGGTGCAAATAAATTGAATCCTATGGCTTGACCAAGGGAGCAAGGTTTACTGGAAAACTTGCCTCTAAGTAGTATTTAAGTAAGTTTAGGTAAATTTTGTAGAGCGGCAAGGTTGAAGACAATTTTCTGCTGAGGAAAAATAAAATGTGTATGAGTAATGGCTGCCTCTATGCGTTCCTTCGCCTCCCTCACAGCCTTATCGCCAAGACCAACGATAGATACGGAAGGCGGTCCGAAAAGTACGTCTGTCTCGACTTCAACAATCTGACCTTCAATCCCAGATAGAGCGAAGCTTTTAAGTGTGGTTGCCATAGTCTAATTTCTCCTTTGTAGTACTAATAGTAGTAAACTCTATATAATATTGAACTGGTGGGTTAGGAAAGAGAGATAAGGATTTGGATTTGAGTAGTGGATATGATATGATGTGATGTCAGGTACCCTAAAAGGACAGATAGATGGAAATTGTCTTTTTAGGGTGTCTGACACCAAATTGTGAAAGGGTTTACATAATTGGTTATCAACAGCATTAATTTGCCACTTTGATGTATAAGTTGTATTTATTTTTAATATTCTTGTACGTATCAAGGTCCTTTAGGTCAGATCGCAGGCTGTCGCATGTACAATGAGTTAGTCTGTTCCTATGGTCGATTTTTATCCATTCGCTATCTTTAAGCTCTTTATTACAAATCTTGCATACTCCCATCATATATTTCTCCCTTCCATATTTGTGTATTTATTCACATTCTAACACAAAATTTTCTAAAAGAATTTGAATATTCATTGAATGTTTATTTTGTAAGAAGAACAATTATTGATACATTGTTCACTTATTCACATTTTAGCATGCATTAATTATATATGTCTATCAATATTAATTAATATATGTGTAAAACAAAAAGGTGTCAGGCACCTAAAAAGACAAATGGCTACCATTTGTCTTTTTAGGTGCCTGACACCGAGTTAACCTATGATGCCGGTTGTACTTAGGAATACGAGGATGATGACAATGGGGACAACCCATGTCATTAATAGCTTCCAGGCTTGCAGGGAAGACTGACTTAATGTATTAGCTTGGAAAAACTCTTGTTTTACAAGAGTTTGATTCATTTTATAAATAATAAAGAATGCGATTAGTAAGTTTCCGAGCGGGAGCATAATGTTGCTGACCAAATAATCAGTTAGGTCAAATACAGTCCTGTCAAACCACTTAAAGTCCGCTAGTAGGCTGGATGATAATGCAGCAGGAATACCGGCAATAAATACAATGAAGCCTGAAATCCAGGAAACTCGTTTGCGCGAATATTTTCCGTTAGCTGTAAAAGCTGCCACAATAATTTCTAATAAGCTAAAGGAAGAGGTGAGTGTAGCAAAAAGAAACAGGATTAAAAATAAGCTAAGAAACAATTCTCCAAATGGCAGCTGGCCAAAGACTGTCGGCAGGACAATAAAGAGAAGTCCAGGTCCCTCTGTGGGCTCCAATCCGAAGGAAAAGACAACAGGGAAAATAGCCAGTCCAGCAAGCAATGAGACAAAAATATTCATGAACACTACTGAACTTGCTGATGCAGGAATGCTGACATTTTTATCTAAATAAGAACTATAGGTAACCATACAGGAAAATCCAACTGCTAAGGCAAAAAAGGACTGACCTAGAGCATATAGCACAGATTGACTTGTCATTTCGGAAAAGTCTGGCTCAAGGAAAAACCTCACACCCTCGATTGCACCTTCCAATGTTAACGAGCGGACAACTAGAATAATAAAAAAGATGAAAAGCAGTGGCATCATATATTTATTTGCCTTTTCAATACCATTTTGAACACCTAAGGCAATGATGACAATGTTAATAAGTAAAAAGCTAGCGAGTCCTAATAATGTAATACCCGGGCTGCTAGTTACCATGCCGAATAACTCTGGATAATTCGCACCGGGATGAATGACACGACCAAAAATTGATAACAGGCTGTAAATTAAGACCCAGCCCCCAACAACACAATAAAAAGAGAGAAGTAGAAAGCAGCCAGCTACTCCAAGGCGACCGATGTTTATCCACAAGCTCTTTGGTGCCAAAGCTTTATATGCGCTAATCGCTTCTCTACCAGTGCCGCGTCCAATAATAAACTCTGAGATTAGCATCGGAAGACCGATTATTAATGTAAAAATAACAAAGATAAGAAAAAATGCTCCGCCACCGCTAATTCCTGTGACGTACGGAAATTTCCATATTGCTCCCAAACCAATGGCAGCACCTGCTGAGGATAATATGAATCCCAGCTTCGATGACCACTTTTCTGTCTTTTTTTCCATAGAAATTCCTCCAAATACGTTGAACCTTTCATGTCTTGTAACATCATAACATAATTATGTTTGAAACAAACAGGTTGATTGATATAGTCAATAGGGGGCTTTAAGCATAATTAATCGATTCTCCCATATACTGTACTGTTATGAACATGTACAAGGGGGGAATGCTTTGCAATTTTATTATGGGTCACAAATGCCTTTACGTATTTTGGATGAAGCTGAATTTTGGAAGCAGCAGGAAGCTGAACATACGGTGGTAATCAGGTCACTTGTACCAAATCTTGAAGCAAAGTATGTAGAAGCCTTGGAGGAATGGGAGGCAGCACTTAGTGAAACACATCAGAAGGTGATACGGTTTATTGAGACGGTTACTCGTACAGGATATAAAATTACCCAAGCTCTGCAGCAGCAGGTGATGCATTTAGTTTCCTTTTGTCTGCAGCAAAGCCTGCAGTTCATCAAGCTTTGTCAGCAAATCAAAAACGAGAGCAAGGTCGTGAGCGCAAATCCAACCGCGAAAGTCGTCTTAGATCATATTATTCGCGAGTCAGAATACTTTGTCGGGATTGCTCAAGCCCTTCTATATCAGCAGCAGCCATAAGAATCTATATCAAATTCGCCCGTAGAATTTGCGTCCGGATTACCTGAGCTCGCTCGATAAACTACCTTTAAAAAATAAAGCAGTGCTTACATCCAGCACTGCTTTTTCCTATCTATTATAATAACGTATAAAATCAAAGTTGGAGGTAGGGACCTTTTTGATGACTTCACCTTGCTCATTTTTGTAAATCTCATATTCTCTAAAGGTTTCCACTGTATAGTCATCCCTTATTGTTTTGTCCTCAAGAATCATTTCCAGCATGTATTCCTGCGTTAATCCTTCGATATCCTCGGTGCCGCTTTCATTCGATTCTTCTCCTGTAACAGCTGGTTCACTAATTAACCCTTCGTCCACTCCTTGAATCTCAGCTCGTATGACCTCATTCGGAATACTGGAGATGGTAACATGATCTTTATTTATTAGAGAATAAGGTGATTCTAAGTAGATTAATAGAATTATGGTAATGATAAGTCCAACGATAGGTATAGCCGGTTTCATTTTGTATCAACTCCTTCAAGCAACGTATTGATCTAATCTACTGGGTCAAGACGATATAACGGAGTGCCTGTCTATCTATATATATTCATGTCCACTTCTTCTATTACTGATGTCCACACTTTGTTAACAATTACGGAAATTCTCACTTTCGAACGTGATATTCATCACTTTGATTATATTTAGAAGGAGTATACTTTCAATATGAGAATTGTTCTCATCGATAATATATAAAACATGAATAAAGTTAAGATAAATTCTCACTAACGGGGTGAGTAAAAAAATGGAAAAAACAATCGACTTTCAAAAGACAGTTTATGAAATATGTACAGAAGATCCAAATGTGATGGAAATCATGAAGGAGCTCGGCTTTGATCAAATCACGAAGGCTGGAATGCTACAGACAGCAGGCCGAGTGATGACAATTGCCAAGGGAGCACGCATGAAGGGAATCGAGCTGGCTGATATCGTGCAAACATTCGAACGTAACGGATATACCGTTAAGCAATAGGTACGTTAAAAAATACGAACAAATTGATTTTAGGAGGATGGAATCATGAGTGAATTTATTAATAATCGTGAAGTAATGGAAAACAAAACTGAACGCCAAGCAATGCTAAAGGAAATCATTAAAGAGCTTCATGCTGGTAAAAGTGTTGACGAGGTAAAAGCAAGATTTGAAGAAGCAGTTGGCGATGTAACTGTAGCGGAAATTTCGCAAATGGAGCATGACTTGATGGTTGAAGAAGGTATTCCAGTAGAGGAAGTACAGCGACTTTGCTCTGTTCACACAGCAATTTTTAAAGGGTCTATTGAAGAAATTCATCGCTCTGACAACCCAGAGGATCAGCCAGGACATCCAATTCACACCTGGAAGCTAGAGAATAAGGAAATTGATATGCTTGTCAATTTCAAGCTTTCCTTGCATATGGAACGCTTTGAAAAAGTAGATTCCGATGAAAATCGATTTAAACTGCTTGAGGATTTGAATCTATTATTAGATGTAGATAAGCATTATTCGAGAAAAGAAAACCTACTGTTCCCTTACCTTGAGAAATATGGAATCGACGGTCCGACAAAGGTTATGTGGGGAGTAGATGATGCAATTCGCCTTGCGATTAAAGAAGCAAAGGCATTTTTAACAGAGTATCAGGGAAATAAAATGGAAGTAATCGGTGTTCTTAAGCATGTAATTAAAGAAGTATCTGAAATGATTTTTAAAGAAGAAAATATTCTTTTCCCAATGGCCCTTCAAACATTAACAGAGGATGAGTGGGTAAAAATTGCTGCTGAAAGTGATGAAATTGGCTTCTGTTTAACATCCCCTGCCGGTGTGTGGAAGCCTGAACGCCATCCACTTGCAGTTGAAGAAGAAACCGTAGAAGAGGTAAAGGAAGACGGATTTATCCGTTTTGAAACAGGAATTGTATCACTGAAGCAATTAGAGACATTGATGAATCATCTGCCTGTTGATCTGACGTTCATCGATGAGAATGATGTTGTTCGTTACTTCTCTCATGGAAAAGAAAGAATCTTTGCAAGAACGAAGGCTGTTATCGGTCGTACAGTGCAAAACTGTCATCCGCCGCAAAGTGTTCATGTCGTAGAAGAGCTTTTACGAGATTTCAAATCTGGTAAAAAGGATGTAGAGGATTTCTGGATTCCATTTAAAGATAAGTTTGTCTACATTCGTTACTTTGCTGTTAGAGACGAAGAGGGTAAGTACTTGGGAACACTGGAATTCACACAAAACGTAGCACCAATTCGTGCTCTGGAAGGCGAAAAACGCATTTTATCATAAGATAGCACCAGATACACGATTCATCGCACCCATGCCTGATATCATCACAATTGTACATCCATCCAACAAAAAGGGACTCCTGCTAATTAAGTAGGAGTCCCTTTTCATATTAGAAATATAACAGAAAAATCACGGCAGCTACAATAATACGATAAATAGCAAACGGTACTAGCTTGACCTTATTAATCAGCTTCAGGAAGAAGCGGATAGAAATTAAGGCAAATATAAATGCACTGATAAAGCCGGCGATAAAAAATGGTAAGTAATCCATTGAGAAGTATTGCCAATTTTTCAAGAGTGAAATAAAGCTGGCACCAGCCATAATTGGTACAGCCATGATAAAGGTAAAATCAGCCGCGGTCCTGTGATTGAGTCCAAACAAGACACCACCCGAGATGGTTGCACCTGAACGTGAGAACCCCGGCCAGAGGGAAAAACATTGTACCAGCCCAACAATAAAGGCGTGCTTGTAGGTGATTTCATCAAGGGAGTTAACGGAAGGACGCTTTCCTCCAAATCTATCAGCAATAATCATAAGTATTGCACCAAGAATCAAACCGATAGCAACTGTCTCTATCGAAAATAGATGCTCATCAATATAATCCTCGAATAAAACACCAAGGATACCGGCTGGAATTAAACCAACAATCACATGAAGTAGATTAAAATGACCGCCTCCATGTGATGCTACAACCGTCTTCTTATTGAAAAGGCGATTTAGCCCAAGGATATCGATAAAACGATCCTTAAAGACAATGACGGAAGCTAGGATGGACCCTAGCTGGATTACGACCTTGAACGTATTAGCTACATATTTTGTTAAGAATTCTTCAGATTTTAGCCACATATCATCGACAATGATCATGTGACCGGTAGAGGAAACAGGTGCAAACTCTGTTAATCCTTCTACCATGCCAAGAATAATAGCTTTCACTATTTCAATAAAATCCATGCTATTATATGCTCCTTATTTGTTTTAAACTTTTTTTCTTTTATTGCGGAAAAAGAAGAAGACAAATACAATAATTCCTACTGCGATAACAGCATAAGCAATATTTGAATAGACATCCATGAAGTTTGTAATGGCATGCCAATTGTCTCCAAGTGCGGCACCGACTGAAACAAGGATGATATTCCAAATTAACGTTCCGATAAACGTAAAGATAAGGAATATGATAAACTTCATGTTCGACATACCAGCAGGAATCGAAATTAAACTGCGAATTAACGGGACCATCCGGCAAAACAGTACAGTCCAAATGCCGTAACGGTCAAACCATGCATCAGCTTTGTGGATATCCTCCTTAGTCACCCGTAAAATATGGCCCCAGCGGTCAATGATTTTCTCAAGTCTTTCCACATCAAGCAAAAGACCAATCCCATACAAAATCACGGCCCCAACAACGGAGCCTGCTGTTGATGCTATAACTACCCCTGTAACTGTCATACTCGTGTAAGTAGTCATAAATCCGCCAAACGGAAGAATAATCTCTGATGGAATAGGAGGAAAGACGTTTTCTAGTGCTATCATGAGGAAAACGCCAATATAACCATACTGCTCCATAAAACCTGTAATCCAGCTTTCCATTTTCAACCTCCAACATATGATCACTTTATGTATAATCTACTTGTCCCAATTATTTACGAAGGACCTCTAATGACCAGACACGCATTACTATATTTTGATTTAGGACAATCAATATTACATTCATATGCACATTGAAAAAAGTCCATGCTGAAAGATTAACATAAAATGATATAAATGCCCATGCTTTTTCGAATAAGCTGCAAGCATCGCTCAGAAATTTATTGACGTATTCCACTTGTCCATATCGTTAACTGTATATGTCAGGCACCAGTTAAGTTAGTAGACGTCCTGATTTGTGAAGACAAGGAATGATACTATAAAGCCCGCTAGCCACCAGAAGGCTAAGAGGGTAATGGAAAAAAGCAGGGTCATGCCTTCAATTGGAGGAGCGGCACCGCTTAAATAACCGGTTAAGTTTAGGTTAACCATGAATAGGTACTTAGCAAATTCCCATGCGGAAACCATATTGCTTAAGATGGAACCGGATATAAGTGCTGCCAGCATAATTCCCATACCAGCAGCGGTGCTTCTTATGAGTACGGACAGCATAAAGGATAGCGTGCCGATGACAATGGCAACAAACCACACCAATCCAAAGTCCATAAAGATAAACTTCCATTGGCTAATCAGTCTTACTTGACTAGTATCTAAGCTGCCACCTTCAGCGGTAAAGCCAGTCAGGATAGGAGCGTTCATCCCTTTATATCCAAATACGAGTCCTGAAATCAGATAGGCTAGCAAACCTACGACTGCAATAATAATGGAAATGGACAAGACCAGTGCTATATATTTACTAGAAAGAATCCGCCAGCGCTTCACCGGTCGCGTCAAGAGCAGCTTGATAGAGCCCAAAGTATGCTCGGAGGAAACAAGGTCACTGGCAATGACCATCACAAGCAAAGGAATAAACATCGATCCCGAATTTTCTATGAACATCCTTACGAAAGATGGTGCTCCTGGTTCATTTGGATTAATGTCATGATCTAGATAATATTGCGATTGCTTCAAAGTTATTTGCAGTCGCTCGCGAAGGTCCTCCGACATCCGACTGGAACTGAGCCGGTTGGAAATATCAACAACCTGTGCCTGTACCTGTGCTCTCCAGTCCGTACCCAGCTTTTCCTGCCGCTCCATCGTTTGTTTATATTGTGCATAGGTAAATAATCCAACTAATACTGCTGTAATCAATGCAATCACGATTAACCGTTTACGCGCCAGAATTTTCATCATTTCATTTTGTACTAGCTTAATCAACGGATTCACCGCCTGTCAGCTGTAGAAATAAATCCTCTAAGACAGGAATTTTACGATTTATTTCTAGAATCGAGATTCCTTCATCCATTAATGCTTTACTCCATTCGGCAGCTTTTTCATCAATTAGCGGAGTAATCAAATAATCATCCTCCACCAGAACATCTGTATATCGCTCCAGAACTTTTCTTCCCTGTTGTAGCGGAGTAAGTCTCCAGTACAGCTTCTCCTGCCGAGTCAGCAGATGATCCACCGAATCAATGCTAATAATCTCTCCTTTTTTCATAATCGCCACTCGGTCGCATAGAAGCTGAATTTCACTTAATAAATGACTGGAAACTAATACGCTCAGTCCTTCATTCTCGGCAAGATTACGAATGAACTGCCGCATTTCTCGAATCCCGGCAGGATCAAGCCCATTCGTTGGCTCATCTAAAATAAGTACCTTGGGACGATTCAAGAGAGCTTGGGCAATTCCAAGTCTTTGCCGCATTCCAAGGGAATAGGTTTTTACCTTATCATGAATTCGGTTATCCAGTCCGACGAACTGGATGGTATCTTCAATTTGCTGCTCTGTAACAGCAGGAAGCATTCGTGCAAAATGCAGCAGATTATCCCAGCCGGATAAGTATGGATATAGCTCCGGGTTCTCAACAATACAGCCTAAATACTCCATGGCCTTTGTAAAATTCTTTCTTACATCATAGCCGCAAATCGAAATGGTTCCTGTGGTTGGCTTGATGAGGCCGGTCAGCATACGGATGGTGGTTGTCTTTCCGGCTCCATTTGGACCAAGAAAGCCAAAAACTTCACCTTTATGCAGTTTAAAGTTCAATCCTTTAATAATTTCTTTTCGTCCAATTGTTTTACGCAGGTTTTTTACTTCTAGCGTCACTTCAGTCATTAGGTTGTATCTCCTTTTCCCAATTGATAAGTGGGGCCAGCCTATCAGAAATTAACTGGTAGCCTGCATGATTCGGATGAAATTTATCTGTATATAAATACTCATTAACAGATAGCTGGAATAAGTCAAAAGTAGGGACAAATACAATTTTTTCAAATTGCCCTGTGGTTAATTCTGTCGCATGATTCCAGCCCATGACGATCTTATTGGTCGTGTCACTATCCTCTAAATCAATAAATGGATTATAAAGTCCAAGAATAAATACGGATGCCTGTGGATTATGCTGACGAATAAAAGTGAAAATTTGCTGTAGATTGGCTAGAAAGGTCTGCTGTAGCTCCTGAACCTTTGCTAGATTTAAATCAAATAACGTGTCACCCTGCTGAAAAAGATCATTTCCACCTATGGTCATGAGAATGACATCTGCTTCTGCTAGCTGCCGGCCAATGTTAAGCTCACCTAATTGCTGCAGGAGCTGAGCTGATGTTTGACCGTTAATTCCTAGATTGTATACTTGAATGTCCTTTGGTGCTAATCGTTCCTTCAATTCCTCTGTCACAAGCCCCACGTAGCCCATGCCTGAATCATCACCGGTGCCCCTCGTTAGTGAATCTCCGAGTGCCACAACGGTCATGTCTTTAGCCTCCATTTTTGTATCGTTCTCCGCTTCTGCTGGTTTCTTCTCTAGCGCTTCGACCTCTCCATTGTAGAAATCTTCTATAGACCAGGCAAATCCAAAGACCCATAGCAATGAAAGCAGGGCAGCGATGATGGTGGTAACCCTGGCTGTGTATTTTTTCAAGATCATCATCTCCTAAGGGTAATCGAGTTGATTAAAAAGCTTGATAATGTTTCTTCAACAATTATTTCTATTGTAAAGGAAGTTTAGTCCCTTTCCTTTTAAATATAGTATAAATGGAAACCCTAGGATAAAACTTAACGAAATACTAGGGAGATATTAAAAATATTAGACAATTTGGATATAAAAAAAAAATCCCCTGGGGGATTTCTTTTTGACTTAGATTTTCATGACACCGCCGGAGCTTGCGTTCGTAACAAGCTTGGAGTAGCGGGCTAAATATCCTTTTTTCACTTTTGGTTCAAAGCCTTTCCAATTAGCTTTACGCTTTGCCATTTCTTCATCCGAAACCTCAAGCGTGATCTTACGGTTGTTCATATCCAATTCAATGATATCGCCATCTTCAACAAAGGCAATTGGACCGCCTTCAGCTGCTTCTGGAGAAATATGTCCGATAGAGATTCCTCGTGATGCACCTGAGAAACGACCGTCAGTAATTAAACCAACCTTTGCACCAAGTCCGCGTCCAACAATTTGAGAGGTAGGTGCAAGCATTTCCGGCATACCAGGACCGCCTTTAGGCCCTTCATAGCGAATGACAACTACATTGCCTTCCTGTACCTTTCCAGTAATGATTCCAGAAAGTGCTTCCTCTTGGGAATCAAAGCAAATCGCAGGACCTCTGTGATAGCCGCCAACCGATGGATCAACTGCACCAACCTTAACGATGGAGCCCTGTGGAGCAAGGTTACCGAAAAGAACAGCAAGACCGCCTTGTTCAGAATGCGGGTTATCTAATGGACGAATCACATCAGTATCTAAAATATCTGCCCCGGCAACATTTTCGCGTAACGTTTTACCAGAGACTGTCAAGCAATCGCCATGCATAGCGCCTGTCTTCTTAAGAACCTCGTTGATGATGGCACTCACTCCACCAGCTTGATGAACATCCTGAATATGATAGCTTGAAGCAGGGGCAATTTTTGCCAAATGTGGTACACGAGCAGCCACTTCATTGATTCGTTCCATTGAGTATTCGATTTCTGCTTCATTTGCTAATGCCAATGTGTGCAGCACTGTGTTTGTTGAACCGCCCATAGCCATATCTAGGGCAAAGGCATTATCAATTGCTTCTACTGTCACGATATCACGAGGCTTAATGTCCTTTTTAATTAACTCCATTAATTGTTTAGCTGATTTTTTCACAAAATCACGGCGCTCAGGTGCTGTTGCTAAAATAGTACCGTTACCTGGTAGCGCAAGTCCAAGTCCTTCGGCTAAACAGTTCATGGAGTTCGCTGTGAACATACCTGAACAGGAACCACAGGTAGGACAGGCAACTGTCTCAATTTCTTTTAATCTAGCTTCGTCAATATTCCCCGCTTGATAGGCACCAACGCCTTCGAACACAGAAGTTAAATCCAGTGCGTTTCCGGCTGCATCCGTACCAGCCTCCATTGGACCACCGCTGACAAAAATCGTTGGAATGTTCACACGAAGAGCTGCCATCATCATTCCTGGAGTGATTTTGTCACAGTTAGGAATACAAACCATTCCATCAAACCAGTGTGCCGATACTACTGTTTCAACTGAATCGGCAATAATCTCACGGCTTGGAAGGGAGTAGCGCATTCCAATATGGCCCATCGCGATTCCATCATCAACACCGATTGTATTAAACTCAAACGGAACACCGCCGGCCTCGATAATCGCTTCCTTCACTAATTTTCCGAATTCCTGTAAATGTACATGTCCAGGAACAATATCAATATAAGAATTACAAACCGCGATAAATGGTTTGCCGAAATCCTCTTCCTTCACTCCGGCTGCACGAAGCAGGCTTCGATGCGGTGCACGGTCGACACCTTTTGTAATCATGTCACTACGTAATTCTGCCACAATAATTCCCCCGCTTTCTCGCAATCTATTTTTAGTCAATTTTTCAACTTTTTATTATTTTAGCACTATTAGTCGAAATAGGGTAGGTTTTTTGACTTGGAATCAAGTGTAGTCTAGTAGGTATGAATGATGGAAGTGGATATTTTTTAAAAATATAGTCGAGTGTGAATAGGGAGTTTTCTAGTGTTATTTTCATGTAAGAGTTTAGCATCCTATTTGCATAATAAAACGGGATTTTTACAATCCTATTAAAAGCAAAAGAAATATTAAGAAATAAGGAGGTAATCTGATGAAGAAATACTTTGTATTCCTCATGTTTTTATTCAGTATAAGTATGTTGCTTTTTGCATGCGGAACAGATGAAGCAAAGCAAAATAAAGAAGAAAATAATACGGCTGCCAATAAGGATAATGAAGAAAAAGAACAGGATTTATTAGAGAAAATTAAAGAAGACGGCAAGCTTAAGGTAGGAACAGAAGGCACCTATCCACCCTTTACTTTCCATGATGATAGTGGAGAGTTAACTGGATTTGATGTAGAAATTTCAAAAGAAGTGGCCAAGCGTCTTGGGGTTGAAGCGGAGTTTTCAGAAACACAATGGGATGCGATTTTTGCGGGCTTGGATGCTGAGCGTTTTGATATGATAGCGAACCAAGTTGGAATTCGTCCTGACCGCTTGGAAAAATATGATTTCTCTGATCATTATATCACATCAAAGGCCGTATTAATTGCCCATGAAGAGAATGAAAATATAAAGAGCTTCGAGGATATTAAGGGGCTGCGGGCAGCTCAAACGCTGACAAGTAATTATGGAGACCTTGCCCGAGAGCATGGAGCGGAAATCGTCGGGATTGAGGGGTTTATGCAGGCAGTAGAGCTGATTAATTCAAAGCGTGCCGATGTAACGATAAACGACAATATCTCATTTCTTGATTACAAAAAAAAGCAGCCGGATGCACCTGTGAAAATTGTCGCTGAGAAGGAAGAAGCAAGTCAAAGTGGACTAATGTTTCGTAAAGGGAATGATACTCTTGTAGAGGCGGTGAATAAAGCACTGCAGGAGATGATTGAAGACGGCAGCTACGAAAAAATATCAGAGAAATGGTTTGGTGAAAATGTACTTAACTAATGTCATGATGCACCAGGATAAGACTGCCCGACTCATTGAAATTGCAAAAGGTTCCCTTCAGCCCTTGCTGGAGGGAGCGGTGCTTTATACGATTCCTTTAGCAATCATAGCCTTTATCATTGGCATAATTTTAGCCATCTTAACAGCCCTTGCCCGGTTATCTACAATTAAAGTTTTACAAATGATTGCCAGAGTCTATGTATCAGCGATAAGGGGAACGCCTTTACTTGTGCAATTATTTATTATCTTCTATGGGCTTCCAACTGTCGGGATTATTATCGACCCGTTTCCATCGGCAGTCATTGGGTTTTCCTTGAGTGTCGGCGCATATGCCTCGGAGATTATTCGAGCAGCGATTGTTTCGATTCCGAAAGGACAGTGGGAAGCAGCCTATTCTATTGGCATGTCCTATACACAGGCATTAAAACGAATTATTCTCCCGCAGGCATCACGGGTATCGATTCCTCCGCTGTCTAATTCATTTATCAGTTTGGTGAAGGATACGTCGCTGGCGGCGATGATTCTTGTAACGGAAATGTTTCGCAGGGCGCAGGAAATTGCGGCTACAAACTATGAATTTTTGCTTCTATACTCAGAGGCAGCCCTTATTTATTGGGCCATTTGTTTTCTGCTATCGATTGTACAGGGCAGACTGGAAAGCCGTTTTGACCGCTATGTGGCAAAGTGAGACTCTTAGATATTGAATGCATATGGAGCGGAGGTATCTTGGATAAGGAGTAAAACCGATGATTAGCATAAAAAATTTGCATAAACGTTTTGGTGAGCTGGAGGTTTTGAAGGGAATTAATTTTGAGGTGAAGAAGGGTAGGGTGGTTGTTCTAATCGGCCCATCTGGTTCAGGGAAAACAACCTTTCTTCGATGTCTGAATGTGTTAGAGATACCCACAAATGGGATGGTTTCAATTGAGAATCAATCGCTTGATTTTTCTAAGACAATAGCCAAGAAGAAGATTCCACTATTTCGGAGCTTAACAGGGATGGTGTTTCAAAACTATAACTTATTTCCTCATAAAACAGCGCTTGAAAATGTCATGGAAGGGCCCATTACGGTAAAAAAAGAGGCAAGCGGCAAGGTGAGAAAAAGAGCGGAGGACCTATTGGCGAAGGTGGGACTGGGTGATAAGCTTGATTACTACCCCTTCCAGCTATCAGGCGGTCAGCAGCAGCGGGTTGGAATCGCTCGGGCATTGGCGATGGAGCCAATGGTGATGCTGTTTGACGAGCCGACCTCAGCGCTTGACCCAGAGCTTGTCGGAGAAGTGCTAAAGGTAATGAAGGATTTAGCGCGTGAGGGGATGACGATGATTGTGGTTACGCATGAAATGCGCTTTGCCAGGGAAGTGGCAGATGAAGTTATCTTTATGGATGGAGGGGTAATTGTCGAGCATAGCAGTCCTGATGAAATGTTTGCTGACCCGAAGGAGGAGCGAACAAAGCAATTTCTGCGGTTGATACAGGAGTAGTATAGTGCGAGAGAAGGACATTACCAAAAAATCATATTAGGGAATGTCCTTTATATCTAACAGTAGCTTACTCCGAACCATTACCTTTACCTAAAAAGAGAAGTGTTTGCGTATAAAGCAGGGGAACCGCCGGAATGAACGAATAGGATATGGTCTTCGTTTTTGAAATAACCTTTTCGAATTAAATCAATCAGTCCTGCAGCCGCTTTTCCGGTATAGACAGGATCTAGTAAAATACCTTCTGTCTTTGCTATCAGTTTAACTGCTTCTACCATTTCTGGGGTTGGAATCGCATAACCAGGTCCGACATAATCATCAAAACAGGTAACAGAATCACGAGTAATATTCCCAGAGAGGCCCAGGTGCTTTGCTGTTTCATTAACCAATTGAAAAACCTTCTCCTCTTGTGCTGCTTTTCTACGACTGACATTGATTCCCATAACCGGGATGCCGCTTTGATTAGCTTCAAATCCAATAATTAGTCCAGACTGCATGCCACCGCTGCCGCTTACACACAACACGGTATCAAAATGCAGATTTTCTTCAAACATCTGCGTTAAAATCTCCTGTGCGCAGGCAGCATAGCCTGTGGCACCAATAACATTGGAACCGCCGACAGGAATCATATAGGATTGTCTGCCTTCCTTAGCAAGCTCTTCAGCCATAAGCTCCATTTCTTTATTTAAATCTGTTCCATTTGGAACGATTTTTATCTTTTCTGCACCTAATAAATGATAGAGAAAATAGTTACCGTTGAAATCAGGCTCCGTGCTTTCCTCTTCTCCATCTTCGAGTAGAAGGAAACATTTCAAATTCTCCTTTACTGCGGCAGCCAGTGTTAAGCGACAGTGATTAGATTGAATGCCGCCGCAGGTAATGATCGTATCTGCACCCTGCTTCAGAGCATCTGCCATCAGAAACTCAAGCTTTCTTGTTTTATTACCTCCGGCAGTCAGACCGAGCATATCGTCTCTCTTCATATAAATAGACGGTCCGCCAAGAGCTTCAGAAAGCTTCTCTAATTTTTCAATGGGTGTGTAGCTTGCTGTGTATCGCTTTCTAGGAAACTGCGCTAAATTCATAATAAAGATCTCCTCTCGAATATTAATGCAGAAAACTTAAATCAAAATTTTTCCGGAATTAATGCCATTATAACAATCGAATTTGCTTAATCAAAGAGAATAAAGACGTTCATGAGATGTCTAAGTTTTTTTGTGCATTTCCCGAAACCTAAATTTTTAGCAATGTGGATAGTTTTTCTCCATCTGCTGTTTTTGCTATGATGTGGGTAGCTAGTAAATGAGAATAGGAAGTGGAATAAATGGATGAAAGAATTGGATTTATTGGCTGTGGCAAAATGGGTAAGGCTATTATGGCAGGGATGCTTAAGGCTGGTGTTGTACTAAATGAGAATATATTGGTAAGCACGAGAAGAGAGTCTACTCTTATAGAAATAGAGGAGCATTATCAGGTAAAGGGCAGTCTTCATAATCAAGAGGTTGCGGAATGGTCGGATATTCTGTTTCTTGCTGTTCATCCAGCAGATCATGTTCAGGTTCTGGCTGAAATAAAGGGCAGTCTGAAGGAGAATGCTGTGATTATCACCATGGCAGCTGGGATTACTATCGAACAGGTTGAAAATGGTATCGGTCGAAGTGTCAAGGTTGTTCGTACCATGCCCAATACGCCGTCGCTTGTGGGGGAAGGGATGACAGCGCTGAGTGTCAACCGCTTTGTGACGGAGAATGACTTAGATCTTGTTCTCCATTTATTGAATAGCTTTGGTAAAACAGAGGTCATTGATGAAAAACTCATGGATGCCGTTCCAGCTATAAGCGGATCCTCACCAGCATATGCCTATATGTTCATTGAAGCATTAGCTGACGGCGGTGTTCGTGATGGAATTCCCCGTGTCCAAGCCTATCGTATGGCTGCCCAGGCAATATTAGGAGCAGCAAAAATGGTGTTGGAGACTGGGAAGCATCCAGGTGTGTTAAAGGATGATGTCTGTACACCAGGCGGTTCAACGATTCGAGCTGTTGCGGCCTTAGAGGAAAAGCAATTTCGGGCAGCAATCTTGGAAGCAATGAAGGCATGTACAAATAAGACGAAGGGGATAGGGGAATAACGATAAAATGGAAAAGGACAGAGTGAAGACTCTGTCCTTTGAAAGTGATTATAGGATACCGACTACATCAGAAACTTGGAATTTATAGACCTCTTTTGTGATTTCTGATTTATGTTCGGCAGCATCAATTAATTGCGCTTCAATTGTTACTTCTTCAGAACCACTAACTAGTCCGCCAACGACACCATCAAGTAGTCCATCGACAACGCCTACGATAACTCCGTCAACAACTGTTACAAGAACGCCGTCAACAATTTCGACAACACCGTTTAGAAGACCGTTAACAGGTAATCCTAAAAGACCGTTAGTGTCAAGAACTCCACCATCACCTGATCCACCAAGAAGACCATCATTACCAAGAAGTCCACCTAAAAGACCATCTAAAAGACCTGCACTAGTAACAATTTCTTCTCCGCTTGGTGATTCAACGATAATGGTATCGTCAGCTGCAGCTGCAGAAACATTTGTGCTAGCACCTAGAATACCACCAACAGTACCGCCTAATAATCCACCAGTAAGATCACCGACAGTACCACCTAATAAGCCGCCTAATAGATTTCTTAATGCATTTGTTTTGATTACGTCTTCAACATAGCCTCGGTTAATATCCTGTTGTGTTAATATAACAGATTCCTCAATTTTGCCAGAGTCAGATGTAACCGTATATTTAAGTGTGTCACCAACTTTAGCTCCTCGTGCATCTTCAGTTGTAAAAGTATAACGAACTGTTAAATCTGATTTTAAATCTAATAAATCAACTACATCGCCAACAACACTTTTACCTACGAAGGAGATGCCAGGTGCTGCTGGTGCAATCATGTCAGTTACAGTAAAATCTACAGATTTAACTTTCTCACTTCCAACGATTGATACTTTGGCTGTGTAATCACCCACTTCAAGAACTGAAGTAGTGTATGAGAAATTATGACTTGCAGTTGGCTCTACATCCACATTGACAAGTTGATTGTCACCTTGCTCAATTTTAATGTTTACTAATTCTTTACCGTTTAATTTAAAGTCTTTAATTTTACCACTTACGGTTGCAGTTTGGTTTTCGTTTACATTAACTTTAACATTAGCAATCTCTTTTTCTCCGTTAACAGCTTTTAGTGCAGCTGATAATAAAAGAAGGAAGTCTCCTCTTTTAATTGTTTTATGTGGACTAAATGTAGTAGAGCTTGTTCCTTTTGTTACTTCAGCGTTATACAATGCAGTAACAGCTTCCTCATAGATTGTTCCGTCTACATCTGTGAATGGTCCGTTATCCGTTTCGAAATCTTTGAATTCATCAAATGCATTATAGATAAGGATTGCCACTTGTCCACGTGTAAGTGAATCGTATAATCCGAATGTTCCGTCAGTGTATCCGTTAATTACACCGTCACGGGCAATGGATGATACTTCTTTATAGAATCGGTATTCTTTTGGTACATCCGTGAAATATTGTTTTGTAAGATTTGATGTATCTGTGTGTAAAATGCGGCTAAAGATAAGAGCCCCCTGTACACGGTCTAATAGAACTTCCGGATGGAAATCACCATCATCAAAGCCTTTTACATAGCCCTTACTAGCGATTTCTTCAACAACCTCATAATAATCACTAGATTCTGGTACATCAGAGAAGGTTGCTGCACTAGCTGCCATTGCCTGTGTAAAGATTAACACTGCAGCAAACAATGCTAGGAAGATGGTGCGTGAGATGGAACGTTTTTTATGCTTTTCCATTTTATCACTCTCTTTCTGCTTTTTTTACGGATAGAGCATGTTTAGAGCTTGAATTACCTATTTAATAAGGGTTACATTATGTTTTCAATTAACTAAATAGGGAGTAAAAACATTGGATTACTATACTATATATTTATATAAAATATAAGCATATAATTATATTGTTATTTACGCCGTGGTTTGTGCCAAGCATCTTATTGATTGCGTTTTCATCTTGGCCTGTATTTAGCTTTTTTGAGCAAAATCTGTCGAAATGTGGAACTGCCTTAACCTTTATAGTAAAATATCTTTGAGTCGAAATTTACTAAAGAGAAACCCCAGAACCCCTTTTCATCCAGCAAACCATGTAACTGAACACCCACTTGTTATTCAAACAATAATGATATCAGCTCCCTTTTAATAGGTAACACCTCCCATAAAATGGGAAGATATCAAACTATTTTACTCCCATATTACCTTATTAAAGTGAGGTAACTTTTACCCGCAACCATATTTTACACCTTAATAATTAATAAACAAGTCTAAATTGTTAGCCAATTTCAAATGATGAAACTAGCTTCAAAAATTAGTTAATTATACCTATAATAAATTATTGAGTGATAACTATTGAGAACGTTATGTTCTTTATAGAGTATCTATAGAAGGATTTAGGATATTGTCAGAGTAATGTTTCATGTGAAACAATTTTCGACGATATTCTTTAGAAAATGGCACCTTTAGCGGAGAAATAGGTACTATAATCTAAGATAAAATGGAGCCAGCAGGGGAATGAAGATAGCATAAAAAGGAAAAAATGAAAATAACGAAACTTTCTGGCTGACTTAGCTGTATATAACAATTGTAACCAATTGTATTAATCTTTTAATGGAATAGACATGGTAAAATGGAAGTAAGTCAAGGTCCTAATATTGTCAGGAGGAGAATTATATGAATAATCACGAAATTGATTACAAACTCTACGGTGATGACATGCAGTTTGTTGAAGTCGAGCTTGACCCCGGTGAAACGGTGATTGCCGAAGCGGGAGGCTTAATGATGATGGAGGACGGCATCCGTATGGAAACGATTTTTGGCGACGGCTCAGGCGGCGGTGGAGGCCTTATGGGCAAGCTGCTTAATGCTGGTAAGCGTGTCATCACTGGTGAAAGCTTGTTCATGACGACCTTTACCAACGAAGTCAGTGGGAAAAAGCATGTTTCCTTTGCTTCTCCATACCCAGGAAAAATCATCCCGATGGACTTAAGTGAATTGGGCGGTAAAATTATATGTCAAAAGGATGCTTTTCTTGCAGCGGCAAAGGGAGTAACAGTGGGAGTTGAATTCCAAAGGAAAATTGGAGCCGGATTCTTCGGTGGTGAGGGCTTCATTATGCAAAAGCTTGAAGGTGATGGGTTAGCCTTTGTTCATGCTGGCGGAACCATTATTAAAAAGGAATTGTCCCCAGGAGAGGTTCTTCGTGTGGATACCGGCTGTTTAGTTGCTATGACAAAAGAAGTCGATTATGACATTGAAATGGTCAAAGGCGTGAAGACCGCATTATTTGGCGGTGAAGGGCTATTCTTTGCTACGTTAAGAGGACCGGGTTCGGTGTGGATTCAATCTCTGCCATTCAGCCGTTTGGCGAGCCGTGTGTTTGCAGCGGCACCGCATAGCGGAGGGCAATCAAAAGGTGAAGGCGGTATTGGCGGTCTTTTTAATATGTTCAATGACTAATAACGTACAAAAAGCGGGGTTGATTGGAAGCTTACCAATCAACCCCGCTTTTTGTGGTAAAGATTATCCTTCAGCAGAATCCTCATCTTCTTGATCTACGATTTTGTCTAAGATATTAATCGTATCGACTAAATGATTGTTAAAAATTTGCTTTGCCACAGTAAGAAGATCGATGATTAAGGGGTCTCGTAATGAATAAATCACTCGATTTCCGTTTTTTGTTCCGACAACGATGTTTTTTGTTCGTAAAACCATTAACTGCTGGGATACCGTTGAGCCTTCACTGCCAATTGCATTTTGTATTTCGTTTACTCCGAAATCTCCTTCAGACAACACTTCCAGAATTTTAATTCTAAGTGGGTGGGCCAACGCCTTAAAGAATTCCGCTTTAAACTGTTGCATTTCTAAATTCAATTTATCCAGCTCCTTAGAGAGATGGACGCTTTATCAAGGTAACGTCCGTTTTATTTAGTTAATAGAAGTATATACTTTTTTTTGCTCAACAACCAACTCTTTTGAATTTGAAAGGCTTTTACATTCACTGAAGGCGAAATGTTTACACCCTAAGCATTTAGTTGTGTCTAGGTGATATAAGGCAAATTGGATAGCCTCTCCGGTACTCTTAAAGAAATGCTCCTCGCCAATCAAATCATATAGACCTGTTTTTCTTAACATTTCTTCCGGTTGAGCATTGAGACCGGAAATGAGCAGAGTGCCATGCTTTGAGAAGTCTTTAACGATACTGGTAAGGTTTGCTTCACCAGTAATGTCAATGAAAGGTACCTTTCCCATTCGTAATAACAGGACAGATGGTTTATGGTTAATGGTATGCATAATTGTTTGTTGAAATGTCTGGGCAACTCCAAAGAACAATGGTCCCTCTACATTATAGATGGTAATTTGTGGACAATCATGTCCATCAGTGACCATTTGAGTTTCAACTTTTTTACTGGCTTTATTTGGGTTAGGAAGGGCTTTTGCAATGACTTGTGCATCGACCATTCGTTTCGTGAACAGGACGACAGCTAAAAGCAGTCCAACCTCCACACCGGTAGTTAAATCTACAAATACTGTTAGAAGAAATGTTACGACTAAAACAAGTGAATCAGATGTCTTGGTCTTTAAAATATGTGAGAAAATATGTCTTTCACTCATATTCCAAGCTACAACCATTAATACTGGTGCAAGACTAGCAAGTGGAACATGTGATGCATAGGGAGCAAAAATCATTAAGATTAATAATACTACTACACCATGTATGATTCCGGACAAAGGTGAGGCAGCTCCGTTTTTAATATTTGTAGCAGTTCGGGCAATAGCACCTGTAGCTGGAATTCCACCGAAAAGCGGTGTAATGATATTGGCAATCCCTTGACCAATCAATTCTTTATTGCTGTTATGGCGAGTGTTCGTCATTCCATCGGCAACAACAGCAGATAGAAGCGATTCAATTCCGCCGAGAAGGGCAATGACGAGTGCAGGCCCAATTAATTGCTGAATGGTCCCGAAATCGATCTGTGGCAAGGAGATGCTCGGCAAAGAGCTTGGAATCTCACCGTACGCCGTACCAATTGTATCAACTTGACCTGGAAACAGAAGAGCGGCAACAACAGTAGATAAAAGGAGCCCAATTAATGGACCGGGTACCTTTGGAAAAAGCCTTGGTGTAAGCAGCATGGTAATGAAACAAATGACTGCGGTTATGACACTGTATAGATTGACGGTGTGCAATTGATGGACAATCTCCGTCATATTCTCAATAAAGCTTTCTTTTTTTTCTATTCCTGATAAACCTAGGAAACTAGCAATCTGTCCTGTGAATATAGTGATGGCTATCCCTGCTGTAAAACCGATGGTGACAGGCCGAGGGATGTACTTGATTAGCGAACCAAGCTTGAAAATCCCCATTAGCACTAAAATAATACCAGCCATGATGCCGGCAACAAGCAGATTCTCGTAACCGTAGGACATAACAATTCCAAATAGAATCGGGATGAAGGCACCAGTTGGACCGCCGATTTGAAACTTTGAGCCACCGAAAAGGGAAATTAATATCCCGGCAATGATGGTCGTATAAATTCCGTATTCAGGCTTTACACCAGAAGCAATCGCAAATGCCATACCGAGCGGAATGGCAATAATTCCTACAATCGTTCCTGATATTAGGTCCTTCTGTAAAGTCTGCCAGCTATAATGTTGAAATCTCTCGTCAAAAAGAAATTTACGAACCATTTTCTTATGTATCTCCTCTTTTTGTATTCTAGAATTTAACTTCATTCAGCAGAAGTCCTCCACTACTACAAGTGGGGGATGAATGCAAAGGGTACTTCGATTCAATGGGGGTTCAAACCCCGGTTGAATGAAGTTAAGCCTCCGGCGGATGTCACAGGTTTTTTAAAAGGTAGTTTATCGAGCGAGCTCAGGTAATCCGGGCGCAAATTCGACGGGCGAATTTGATTTTTATATTTGTATATTTGATTATTTGAATATACTGTGTCACAACTATAATGGATGTACACCCTCTTTGTCAAAGGTTTTATCTCATAAAAATAGTAAATAATAAAGTTACAGGAATATGACGATTTTTTAATAAAAATGCTGGAAAAAATGAGAATGTTAAGAGTGAAAAATGCGAATAGAAGTCGAATGATATACAATGAAGTAGACATCATTTATTGAAAAGGGGTATTAGCATGAAGTATTTCTCCCTCTATAGAATATACACCATTGTATGGCTAGCAGTGAGGATTTTTATAGAGATTATTCTCTTTAAAAAAAGACATCGCGGGAATTTGAATGAAAAAATAGATAAGCAGTGGGAGGCACTGCTACGCAAACAAGCGCGCAGATACAAAGAGAAGGCATTATACCTAGAAGGAGTTATGATTAAACTCGGTCAATACTTAAGTACACGTAAAGATATCATGCCTGATATCTATATAAAGGAATTAACAGATCTGCTGGACCAGGTTCCACCGGTCCCATGGGAGAAGTCGAAAAAAGTACTAGAAGATGAATGGAATAGGTCTTATAGTGAAGTCCTTCACGATATTAGCTCTGAGCCTATTGCTTCCGCCTCAATTGGTGAGGTTTATCGAGGTACACTTCACTCAGGTGAAGAGGTGGCTGTGAAGATTCAACGCCCTAAAATTGGTGATATTATTTATAGTGATTTCAGAGCCGTACGGATTGTACTTTGGCTAGCCAAACGTTTCACAAAATTAGAAAATACAATGGACCTTTCTTTATTCTATCGTGAGTTTGTCAGAACCATTGGTGATGAATTGGATTTTCACTTGGAGCTTGAGAATGGGCTTTATTTTCAGAAAAAATACGAGGATTTTCCCGGTCTCGAAATTCCCCAATATTATCCGGAATACTCAACAAAAAGGGTATTGGTCATGGAATGGAAGGAAGGAAATCGGATAAACGATTTAGCTTTCTTGGAAAAGCATCATATAGACAAATATAAAATATCCAATGTACTGCTAGAGAGCTTTCTTGGGCAGCTTTTGAATGAAGGAAAGTTCCATGCTGATCCCCATCCCGGTAATATTATGGTAAAGGCTGACGGTACTATTGTTTTAATTGATTTTGGTATGGTGGGTGTTATTAGAAAAAGAGATGCCATGTATATCCGTGATATTGTTATTGGAGTTATGTTAAAGGATTATAAAAAGGTTGTTGATGGTATAGAAGGAATGCGTTTCTTGCTGCCACATGCAGATAAGGAAGAAATTGAACGGGTTCTGAGAATGCTAATTGAAACCTATAGCGATAACGGTTTAAAGGCAAATGACACAAGGGTTGTAGAAGAAATCATGAATGACATTGAAAAGCTTGTTAACAACCAGCCGATTCAATTGCCAAGTGAATATGCGTTCTTGGGAAGGGCTATTTCTACGTTCATTGGGATTCTTTACAGTCTTGACCCTGAGATGGACCTAATAGAAATGAGTAAGCCGATGCTGAAGGACTGGCTAAAGGAGAATTCAGAGGGGGCTAAAGCGACCGTAATAAACTTTGCGAAATCTTCCTTAAAGCCACTTGTTTCCTTACCGAATCAAATCCAACAGGTGCTAGAAGAACCAAGGAAATACCGTGAATGGAAACGAACAAATGAAGCATTAAAGATGAAGCATGAAATGGTTGTTTCGAGAAAAAGAGACGCATTTCTTCTATGTCTATTGAGCCTAGTTTTTGTCTATATTAGCTACTATTTCTATCAAATCTATTTATTATATGCCAGTGCAGGGCTTTTATTATTTAGCGCTGTCTACTATATAAGAATGGTACTTCATCATCGCAGGCTAATGGATAAAACATAAAAATTGAATTCGCTGTTAAAAAAGGTAAGAACTGTCAATGATTCAGTTCTTACCTTTTTGTGTTTTTCTATAGATTTCAATATTTTGCTAAATAAATGAAATATTTGTTAAAAATGCGTGCTAAATAATTCCTTTTTAATGTAATTTCTGTTTTAATAATGATAATAGTTTTTCATATATTAGTATAGTTTTCTAATAAAGTTATTATTTATAATTTCTTTGGAAGACTTATATTTCATCTGGTTCCCTTAATGAAAGGGCTTTCAAACGCTATTGTAGCAACTTTTGAAAAAGGAGGAGTTATTTCTGTAATGTGTTAATTGGAAAATATTACCTTACTAAATTTGTAACAATTACCTTAGGATAATTATGTAGTTATCGTGTTAATATTGTTTATGTAACCTACCAAAAAATAAATTCAGTTACAGTGACAAAAATCACATATCGAAAAAAATTTATGTCAATTTCATGTTTACTGTTTTTATTTTGAATTGATGCTTTGTAGAGCATGCAATTTTTTATTGAAGAAAAATATATTAATACTTTCAAAGAAAGGGGTACTAGTATGAAATTTAAATCGGCTTTATTCACGTTTATTATCACTATTGCCACGGTGCTAACAGGGTGTGAACCATTGTTGGTTTTAGACCCTAAAGGCCCTCAAGCCGAACGTCAAGCAAGGGATATTATGTTATCCATCGGTATCATGTCATTTATCGTTATCATTGTTTTCGCTATTTTGATTTATGTATTAATTAAATACCGCGCTTCAAAGCAAAGTCCTGATTATGAACCTCCTCACATCGAAGGTAATCCATGGGTGGAAGCAATTTGTGTCGGTATTCCAGTTATCATTGTTGCCTATTTCTCATTTGTATCTGTACAAAGTAACTATATTGTTGAGGCAACTCCTCAAGGCTATGAGGATAAAGAACCGTTAGTTATCTATGCTTCTTCTTCAGACTGGAAATGGCATTTTAGCTATCCGGAAGAAGATATTGAGACGATTAACTATTTATATATTCCAACTGATCGTCCGTTGGAGTTTAAATTATACTCATTTGGACCAATTACAAGCTTCTGGATTCCACAGCTAGGCGGACAAAAGTATGCGATGTCAGACATGGTTACAACTCTTCATTTAGCGGCTGACGAGAAGGGCGAAATGATGGGACGCAATGCTAACTTCAGCGGTAAAGGTTTTGCTGAAAATATGTTCAATGTTACCGCTATGTCTCAAAAAGATTTTGATGAATGGGTAGAGGAGGTTCATGAAACAGCTGATCCTCTGACAGAAGAAAAATTTGATAAGCTGCTTGAACCGGGGCATCTTGGTCAAATGACATTTACCGGAACTCATTTAGATTTCTCTCCCGCACCAGAGCATAATCATGGAGCTACTGAAACTGATTCTGCAGAGTCACATGAGGGACATATGAACAGTGAGGAAATGAATGAAGAACATTCAGACCATAGTGGTCACTAATTATTAAGAAATTGTACGTATTTCACTTGAAATAGTTTAATTGATTAATATCATTCCCGAAAGGAGTCAAAAAAGGATGGAATTCTTTGAACGTTTTGCCGTACCACATCCAAGTCCTGCGATATATGCTTCAATGGTTGCTATAGGTCTAGTCATGATCGCGATTGTCGCAGGTTTAACCTATTTTAAAAAATGGGGTTATTTATGGCGTGAATGGTTAACAACGGTTGACCATAAACGTATCGGTATTATGTATTTACTTTCTGCTTTATTAATGCTTTTCCGCGGCGGCGTTGACGCAATCATGCTGCGTGCACAGCTTGCAGTACCTGATAATACATTACTTGATTCACAGCACTATAATGAGGTATTTACAACACACGGGATTGTCATGATTATGTTTATGGCGATGCCATTCATTATTGGTTTCATGAACTATATTGTCCCATTACAAATTGGGGCTCGTGATGTTGCATTCCCTCGTTTAAATGCAATCAGCTTCTGGTTATTCTTTATGGGTGCCATGTTATTTAACATTTCCTTCGTAGTCGGAGGTTCACCTGATGCAGGCTGGACATCATACTTCCCATTGGCAAGTAATGATTTCAGTACATCTGTTGGAACGAACTATTATATGCTGGCACTTCAAATATCCGGTTTGGGAACATTAATGACAGGGATAAACATGATTACGACTATTATGAAAATGAGAGCACCTGGCATGACCTTAATGAAGATGCCGATGTTCACATGGTCTACATTAGTAGCTAACTTAATTATTGTGACAGTGTTCCCAGTCTTAGCGGTTGCGCTTGCTATGGGAACAATGGACCGACTATTTGCAACAAACTTCTTTACTACAACAAACGGTGGTATGGATATGATGTGGGCAAACCTATTCTGGGTTTGGGGACATCCGGAGGTTTATATTCTAATTCTGCCGGCGTTTGGCTTATACAGTGAGATTATTTCTACATTCTCAAGCCGAAATTTATATGGATATAAATCAATGGTTGCTTCAATGGTTATGATCTCAGCCCTTTCATGTCTTGTATGGGCCCACCACTTCTTTACAATGGGTCAAGGCGCTCTAGCAAACAGCTTCTTCTCGATTACAACAATGGCAATCGCTGTTCCAACGGGGGTTAAGATCTTTAACTGGTTGTTCACCATGTGGAAAGGGAAAATACGCTTTACAGTACCAATGCTATATTCGGTAGGCTTTATCCCGCTGTTCACAATTGGTGGTGTCACAGGTGTTATGCTTGCGATGTCAGCAGCTGATTATCAATACCATAACACAATGTTCTTAGTGGCCCACTTCCATAACACAATTATTCCAGGTGTTGTATTCGCAATGCTTGCTGGTTTAACTTACTACTGGCCAAAAATGTTTGGCTTCATGCTAAATGAAAGAATCGGAAAATGGACATTCTGGTTATTATCAATCGGATTTGTAGTAGCATTTGCCCCAATGTATATCTCTGGTTTAGACGGGCAGGCTCGTCGTATGTACACATACTCTGAAGCATCTGGCTTTAGTACGTTAAATATGATTTCATTTATTGGTGCAGGAATCATGGCTGTTGCCTTTGCATTAATTGTATACAATGTTTACTACAGTGTTCGTTATGCTTCAAGGGATATTAGTGCAGATCCATGGGATGCGCGTACATTAGAATGGGCAACACATACCCCTGTACCAGAATACAATTTTGCGATTACACCACAGGTAAAAACGAGCGAACCACTTTGGGATGCAAAGAAGCGTAAACACGTTTTATTCCAAGGTAAACTGGAAAAAATTCATATGCCTAATAATAGTGGTGTTCCATTTATTATGAGTGCGATTTTCTTTGTATGGGGATTTTCATTTGTATTTGCGATTTGGCCACTTGTTATCATTACGACGATCGGAATCTTCGCATGCTTGGCACATCGCTCATTTGAAAAGGATCACGGACGGTATATCTCTTTAGAGGAAGTTACTGAAACAGAAGAAAAATTAGGAGGTGCTAAATAATGAAAGCAGGACATGCACAGCCTCTTGAATATAGTACACACCAAAATGATTTAAATATTTTTGGTTTCTGGATTTTCCTTGGCGCTGAAATAATGCTTTTTGCAACACTTTTCACCACCTATTTTGTCTATGAAGGACGTACAGGTTCCGGTCCAACAGGGGCAGAGATTTTTGAAATTACACCAGTTCTTATTGAAACTCTTCTTTTATTAACAAGTAGTTTCATTATTGGTCTTGGTGTCCATGCAATGCGTCTTGGTAATAAAAAAGCAATGATGGCATTCTTTGCGATTACACTTGTACTTGGTTTAGCCTTCTTAGGTGTTGAAATATATGAATTTGCTCATTATGTACACATTGGAGCAGGTCTCCAAATTAGTGCCTTCACTGCAATTCTTTTAACAACATTAGGAACCCATGGATTGCACGTTACGTTCGGTTTATTCTGGGGAACCGCGATTCTAATTCAATTGAAAAAGCGTGGATTAACTCCGGAAACTGCGAATAAATCATTTATCTTCTCGCTTTACTGGCACTTCCTAGATGTAGTTTGGATCTTTATCTTCAGCTTCATCTACTTGAAAGGAATGATGTAATATGAGTGAATTATTTCCGCGTAAACAAATAATGGGCTTTGTCTTTTCTCTAATTATGACTGCGGCTGCCCTTACTGTTTATTTCATGGATTTATCATATGCTGCAGCGATGGCCGTTCTCCTTGTTACTGCATTTGCACAGGCTCTTTTACAGCTTGTTGTGTTTATGCATGCGGGTGAAACAGAAGACAAATGGTCCATTTATGGTAATGTTTATTTCATGATGGGAATTGCTATTGTAACGATTCTAGGTACACTATTGATTTTCGTTTGGGATATGTAAGAGCTGTTCATTAAGAAAGAGGGTGCCAATAGGTGCTCTCTTTCTTTAATTTGGGTGAAAATGATTTTAACTTCATCCAGCAGAAGTCTCTCGATTCAGTGGGGTTCAAACCCCGGCTGAATGAAGTTAAGCCTCCGGCGAGTCTTGCGGTTTTTTTAGGTTAGTTATAAAGCAAGTTCGATAAAAATCCGGTTGCAAATTTAACGAGAAAATCTGATTACCTTTTTAAATATACGACCTTACTTGATTTGATAGGAGTCGTCATTTCAACGCCTTTAAAAGTATTTTCCACCATTTCCTCTGTCGTGATGAAAAACATTCCCATAAGAAATATAAAAATGGCTCCTACCATGGTGCCAATCCCAATTCCAATAACGTTGTTGAAACCGATTACAATTCCGTACATTAATGTCATCATTCCAACGAGTAAAGTGATAGCGCCCGCCCATTTTGTTGCCTGCAGGATTTTCATACGAGAATTCATTCTAACGACCTCCTTTGTATGTTTATATTATTCAAAAAATTCACAAAATTGTCAAACTTTTTTCTTAAACTTTTCACTGTTATTATATTTTTAACTTTTATTTAGTAAATATTATTATATTTAGAGATGATTCATTGTTCTTCTTCATTTTTTTAACATTATTTTATAAAAATCTTTCTCACTTTAGCTTATTCAGTCTAATATGTCTTCAACTTTAATAAAATAAGTCTTAGAATAGAAATTGTGATTTCAACGGAATAGTTCTGTTTTTTATATGAGAATAATTTTTTAAAGAAAGGAGCTTTAGAATGAATGACATAATTATACGTTTTGAACATGTAACGAAGCAATATGAGAATGAACCACCAGTATTACAGGATGTAAGCTTTGAAATTGAGGAAGGGAAATTCTATACCTTATTAGGACCATCAGGCTGTGGAAAAACAACGATTCTCCGACTGATTGCAGGCTTCATTGAACCATCAGCGGGAAAAATTTATTTTAATAATAAACTGATTAATGAGGTACCGGCGAATAAGCGCCAGGTTAATACCGTCTTTCAGGATTATGCCCTATTTCCTCATTTAAATGTATTTGAGAATATTGCTTTTGGGCTGAGGATAAAGAAAATGAAGAGCTCTGAGATTACGAGCAAGGTATTAGAGGCCTTACGGTTTGTCAATCTGGCTGGGTTTGAAAATCGAGAAATTACTGAGATGTCTGGTGGTCAACGCCAGCGAGTAGCGATTGCGAGGGCCATTGTGAACGAGCCGAAAGTCATTTTGCTGGACGAACCGTTGTCGGCCTTGGATTTAAAGCTGCGTACCGAAATGCAATATGAACTAAGAGAGCTGCAGCGCCGTCTTGGGATTACATTTATCTTTGTCACACATGATCAAGAAGAGGCTTTAGCTATGTCAGATGAAATCTTTGTCATCAATAATGGAAAAATTGAGCAGAGTGGCACACCTACAGATATTTATGATGAACCCATTAATCGTTTTGTAGCTGATTTTATCGGAGAATCAAATATTGTTTCAGGTACGATGATACGTGATTACATAATTGAGTTTGCTGGAAAGAGGTTTCAATGTGTGGATAAAGGCTTTCACGATCATGAGCCGGTTGAAATTGTCATACGTCCGGAGGATTTAGAAATCACAAAACCTGAGCAGGGGCAATTTCAGGTTAAGGTAGATTCTCAGTTATTCCGCGGTGTTCATTATGAAATCTGCTGTTTTGACCAAGCTGGTAATGAATGGTTAGTTCATTCAACAAAGAAGGCTCAGGTGGGAGATGAAATTGGTCTTTACTTTGAGCCGGAGGCGATCCATGTCATGCGTCTCGGTGAAACGGAAGAAGAGTTTGATAAACGTTTAGAAGCATATGGTGATGACCAGCATGAATAATCAGCATACACGGAACCTGTATATCATTCCATATGTATTATGGATTGCTTTGTTTGTTGTCGCCCCGATTATCCTTGTCCTTTACTATTCGTTCATTGATATTGAAGGCCAATTTACATTGGGAAATTACGCAAAGTTCTTTACGCCAGTTTACTTGAAGATGACGATTAGCTCGTTTTGGTATGCTTTTTTAATTACGGCATTTTCCTTGTTAATCGGCTATCCGACTGCCTATTTTTTAACGAAGACAAAGAACAAGCAGCTATGGCTGTTATTAATTATCCTGCCATCTTGGATTAATTTACTATTAAAGGCCTATGCCTTTTTAGGAATATTTGGTGCATACGGGATAACAAATAGCTTTCTCGAAGTTATAGGCATTGGTGCAAGGCAAATATTATTCACTGATTTTAGCTTTGTTTTTGTATCCGTCTATATATTTATCCCATTTATGATATTGCCGATCTTTAATTCGCTAGATAAGCTCAATCCAACGCTTCTCGATGCGTCGAGTGATTTAGGCGCATCCAAATGGACGACTTTTCGTAGGGTTATTTTTCCATTAACAATGGACGGGATTAAGTCAGGCTGTCAGGTTGTATTTATCCCTGCGCTATCACTATTCATGCTGACTAGATTGATTGCAGGAAACAGGGTAATCACACTTGGAACGGCTATTGAACAGCATTTCCTTGTCACGCAGGACTGGGGAATGGGCTCAACCATTGCTGTTTTTCTTATTCTCGCGATGTTTATTATCATGATGGTGACAGGTAGGAAAAGGAGGGGGCTATAAATGAAAGGCTTCTTTAAATTATCCCATCTCTATTTATTCATTGTGTTTTTCATTTTATATGCTCCGATTTTTTATTTAATTTTTTATTCGTTTAATAGCGGCGGTACAATGCATGATTTTGAAGGCTTTACGCTTGATTGGTATAAGGAACTGTTTGGTGATACCAGATTGCTGATTATTGTACTGAATACCATTATCATTGCCCTGCTATCGGCAGCGATTTCTACAATATTCGGGGTAGTAGGTGCTTTAGGGATTGCTTATGTCAAAAAAAGACATGCTCAAAATACCTTACTATCCTTAAATAATGTGTTGATTGTAAGTCCTGATGTCATCATCGGTGCTTCCTTTCTGATTACTTTTACCTTACTAGGAATTAAGCTTGGTTTTACCTCTGTTCTGCTATCCCATATTGCCTTTAGTGTTCCAATTGTGGTTATTATGGTGCTGCCAAAGATACAGGAAATGAGTCCAAGCTTAGTGGATGCGGCAAGAGATTTAGGTGCCAGCCGCTTAGATGTTCTGACAAAGGTAACCATTCCTTACATCACTCCAGGTATTTTTGCTGGCTTCTTTATGGCTTTAACCTATTCACTCGATGATTTTGCGGTTACATTTTTTGTAACAGGGAATGGTTTTACGACCCTGTCAGTGGAAATTTATTCGATGGCGCGAAGAGGGGTTTCGTTAAATATTAACGCTTTATCAACCCTGCTGTTCTTGTTTACGATGCTGCTTGTGGTTGGTTATTATTTTATCAATAAGCGCTACGGTCGAGTGTCGCGAATGGGGGTACGAAAATGAACAAGCTCGTGCGTTTATTTATTGCGGTTATCCTGGCAGCCTTCCTGCTGATGTTTTTTGTGGCAAGATTGAATTCCTCACAGGGATATTCCTCAGGTAATACACTGACCGTTTTTAACTGGGGTGACTATATTGATGAGGAGCTAGTTACGAAATTTGAAGAAGAAACAGGTATGAAGGTCATCTATGAAACCTTTGATTCAAATGAAGCGATGCTGACAAAGATCCAGCAGGGTGGAACGTCCTATGATGTTGCAGTGCCTTCTGAATATATGATTGAAAAAATGCAGGAAGAGGATTTATTGATAGCTCTTGATCATTCTAAGCTGCCCAATCTGAAGTATATTGATTCTCGTTTCATGGATCTTCCATTTGACCCTGGAAATCAATATTCAATTCCTTATTTTTGGGGAACCGTCGGAATCGTTTATAATCCTGAGTTGCTTGGTGATATCGAACTAAAGGGTTGGAACGACCTTTGGAATCCAGAGCTAAAAAACGATATCTTAATGGTGGATGGTGCTAGAGAGGTCATGGGGATAGGCTTAAATAGTCTGCACTATTCCTTAAATGATAAGAATAAAGCACATCTGCGTGAAGCAAAAGCCAAGCTGAAATCATTAACTCCTAATATTAAGGCCATCGTCGGAGATGAAATTAAAATTCTAATGGCAAATGAAGAAGCGCCTATTGGAGTCGTATGGTCCGGTGATGCTGCTGACATTATGTGGGAAAATGAGAAGCTTGATTATGTTGTTCCAGAGGAAGGCTCTAATCTTTGGTTTGATAATATGGTCATCCCGAAAACAGCTAAGAATGTAGAAGGTGCACATCAGTTTATTAATTTTATGCTGGATCCAGAAAATGCAGCCAAAAACACGGATTATGTTAGCTACTCAACCCCGAATCAAGAAGCTCTGAAGTATCTAGATGAGGAGGTCGTTACCGACGAACGTTTTTATCCAGACGAAGAACTGACGAACAGGCTTGAAGTATATGAGAATCTAGGCAAAAAAATGCTTTCTTACTATAATGAGCTCTATTTAGAATTTAAAATGCATAAAAAATAGAAAAATATCAGGCAGTTGGGTGTGAGGCACCGCAAAAAGACAAATGTGACCCATTTGTCTTTTTGTGGTACCTCACACCTGACTCATAAAAAGGCTTCTTTTGTGACATCTTAATAAGAAAAAAGGAGTGCTTTTATGAGAATGACGCTGATGCTGATTATGCTTCTTTTTTCGATATTTTCAACAGAAATACATGCAGAAACAAAAGCCGAGTTACGAAAAGAGCTAGCAATTGTAATTGATGACTTTGGCAATAATATGAAGGGGACTGATGAGATGCTTGCTCTCCCCATTCCTATAACGGCTGCGATCATGCCTTTTTTATCAACGACAGAGCGAGATGCAAAATTAGCACATGAAAAGGGTCATGAAGTGATTGTCCATTTACCGATGGAGCCAAAAAGCGGAAAGAAGAGCTGGCTTGGACCAGGAGCCATAACAACGGATATGAGTGATAAGGAGATTAGGGAACAGGTTGAAAAAGCGATTGAAGCAGTACCACATGCGGTTGGAATGAATCATCATATGGGCTCAAAGGCAACAGAAGATGAGCGGGTTATGAGAATTGTATTAGAGGTATGCAAGGAAAAAGGTCTTTTTTATCTTGATAGCAGGACAAGTAGTAAAAGTGTGGTTGCGAAAGTAGCTGATGAACTCTCAGTGCCATATTTAGAAAATGATTTGTTTTTTGACCATATATATACAGAGCAATATATTAATAAGCAGGCTGCCAGGTTAATGAAGCAATTGAATGAGGAGGATCAACTGATTGCGATTGGTCACGTTGGTATTACTGGAGAGCAGGTTGTGGGAGTATTAAAAGCGTACATCCCAAAATATGAAGAACATGCTGATATTGTTCCGCTTTCAACACTCATTCCGGAGTTGAGAGTAATTGATAAGAAAATGCCTTAAATTATAAAGGAGAGTTTAGTGACTTATCTCACTGACTCTTTTTTTATTTAGATTTAACATTAATTTTGGCATCTACTACCATATTTTTATTAATAATAAGTTTTAAATTATAATTATTATAATTTAGTATTGATTTTTATAATAAACTTGTTATAATAAGAATATAGAAAAACAAAAGAACGTATTCGAAGGAGGAATTTTATTATGACAATTCAAGCTGAATTAAATCAACAAATTGCAAACTGGAGTGTACTTTACACAAAGCTTCACCGTTTCCATTGGTATGTTAAAGGACCTTTGTTCTTTACTCTGCATGCAAAATTTGAAGAATTATATAATGAATCAGCTCTTGTTGTGGACCAAATTGCTGAGCGTTTATTAGCAATTGGCGGAGAGCCAATCGCAACAATGAAGGAATTCCTTGAAACGGCAACGATTGCAGAAACAGCAGGAGAAACAAAAGCAGCTGACATGGTTGCAGCAGTCGTAACGGATTATACTGAAATTAAAGCTGGTTTAGAAAAATTGGCTGCCATTGCAGAAGAGGGTAATGACACGATTACAAATGATTTAGCTGTCGGCTTAATTGAAAGCATTGATACACATGTTTGGATGCTTACTGCTTATTTAGGGGAATAAGAGGGCAGTTGGACAGTTGGTTAGTAATTAGTTGGTTAGGAAGAGCAAAAACCTAACCGACTGTCCAACTAACCAACTAACCAGCTAACCACTAACCACTAACCAACTAAAAAAAGCACCAGAGTCTTTATTTTCCAAAGGACCTGGTGCTTTTTTTGTTTAAACAAACGTTTGATTAATTGGTCGAATGGCTTCTTTCCATTGTTTTTGTCGTATTTGATTCGGTATAGTTTTTCCCTGAGGAAAACATATAATTTCGATGGTGGTAGTGTATGCTGTAGACAAGTCCCATAGCAAACATATTTCCCATCAGTGAGCTTCCCCCGTAACTGATAAAAGGCAGCGGAATCCCTGTAATCGGTAAGACTTGAATGGTCATTCCGATATTTTGGAATACATGGAAGACCAGCATACTGATGATTCCTACACAAATATACGTGTTATAGGGGTCAACCGTTTCTAATGCTGTTTTAGTCAGATGATAGATTAATAGAAAAAATAATCCAATCACAATACTTCCGCCAAGAAAACCATATTCTTCGCCAATAACACTAAAAATAAAGTCTGTATGACTTTCAGGAATATATACCTTTCTCTCACCAAAGCCTTTTCCTGTTAGCATACCAGAGCCAATCGCCTTTAAAGAATTGGAAAGATGATACCCAGCCGCATGATTATTTGGGTCTAGCCATGCATAGATACGGTCAAATTGATAGGGCTTTACCTTGAGATACTTTTCTAATATGTCTGGAGCCCAAATAACAAAGTAAAGGATGATGCCGGCCAATGCTGCGCCTGATCCATATAGTGATAAAATAATCTTCCACGAAATACCAGAAATAAAGATTATGCCTGTCATAATTGCCAGCATAACAAGTGCTGTTCCTAAATCAGGCTGCATCATCACAAGCAAAATCGGTAACCCTGTAACAAATCCTATTTTCAATAGAAGGATATAATCGGTTTTCATACTTCTATTTAAAAATTTTTCCTGATGCTTACAAATGGTTCGGCTTAATGCCATAATCAAAAATACTTTCATAAACTCAGAAGGCTGTATGGAACCGACTGGTGTGATAAACCAGCTTTGAGCTCCATTAATTTTAGGCGTAAACTCTGTAACAGGTGCAAAGGCTAGAATGACTAACAGTAGAATGCCTATTCCGTATATAATCCATGAAAGTCTATTCAGCTGATCACTGTCAAAGTACATGACAACAGCGACAATGACTGCGCCAACGCCATACCAAAAGACTTGCTGCAGCAGGAAATTTGATCCTGAATATTGGTTTGAGGCCTGTCCGCTATAAATCGCGACACAGCTGACAAGGAAAAACATCAATAATAAAAGTGTTAAGGTCCAATCAAATCTTTCTGCCACTCTATTCTTATGCTTCATCATTACACCTATTTTCCTATGTGGTTACTACTTAATCGTAGCAAACAATTCTTACTTCAACAATATAATTATACGCGTAATGATGGGGTTTGGGTTCAAAAAAGTTTTGGCACTATGAATAGACAGAGCGACTTTATTTTTCTATGGTTGATGTTTGGCTTTCCATTATTTTTTGAAACAATGATTCTTTGTTTCTAGGTGTTTCTTGTTTACCACTGAATATTTTCTGGGCTATTAGCTGTTGGGCAATTTCGAATACCCAGGGCTTTTCAATATGGGACTTGTTAAGAATGTCTTCACGGTGAAAGATTGTAACGGGATCCCCATGATAGAGGATTTCCCCATTGTTCATGACAATAATCTCATCTGCCCACTCGTAAGCAAATTGAACATCATGCGTGGAGAGAAGCATCGTTTTATCAACTGCATGTATGTCGTCGAGAATGTTCTTGATTTTTTTCGTGTAATAGGCATCGAGTCCGGCGGTCGGCTCATCTAATAGAATAATATTCGGATCCATGGCCAAAACCCCAGCGATCGCCACCCGTTTTTTCTGACCGAGGCTTAAAAAGTGAATCGGGCGATCCTGTAGATTTGTCACTTCTGTTAATTCCATCGCCCATTCTGTTTGGTTTTCAATCCTTTCCTTTGACCAGCCTAAATTCATCGGTCCAAATGAAATATCTTGTTTAACATTACCAGAAAACAATTGGGAATCGGGATCTTGAAACACAATCCCCACCTGCTTTCTCAGTTGGAGTAAAAATTTCCGGTCATATGTAAGCTTTTGACCGTTGAAAAATATAGTCCCTGAAGAGGGCTTTAGCAATCCATTTAAATGCTGAAAAAGTGTAGATTTTCCGGCGCCGTTTTTTCCAAGCAGGGCGATTCTTTTTCCTTTTTCAATGGACAAGGTCAAGTTATTTAAAGCGGTTGTTCCATCTGCATATCGATATGTAAGCTGTTTGATTTCAAAAAAATGCTCAACCATAAACCTTCCTCCTTACAATATAGAAATGAAAAACAGAGCCGCAAGGACTGCAAGAATAATAAGCCAATTGACAGCTGATAGCTGATAGCGATTGTCTATATATGCAAAGTCATCTGCATAGGCACGGGACTCTAGTGCGTTAGTTAACTCTTTTGACCGTTTGAAAACAGCCATTAGCAGGGAAGAGGCCAAAAGACTGATAGAATAGAGCCAGCGTTTTCCTGTTCGATATCCAAGTCGAGCATTCTGTGCCTGATAAATTTGCAAAGCGGTATCTAAAAAGACAAAAATAAAACGGTAGGTAATCTCCATCATTTCAATAAGCAGCTTCGGAAGCTTAAGCTTTTGTAATACTTGCATGAGATCATGGACAGATGTAGTCAAGATTAAGAAGTATAAACAGCTTATAGAACTGAATGTCACGAATAAGAGTTGGATTGCTTTTGTGCTATTATCTTGGCTAATAAATAGTTTCCATTCCCCTATTGAAAATGACCATAGTTCATTATGGATTGCTGTATCAATACTAGCAAAGGAGATAAGAATTGTTACAATACCTGAACAGAGAAAGAAACTAGGTAATAAGAGTAGTTTTGCATAATAGGAAATTGAAATCCTTGCACCAAAAATAATTAAACCACTCATTATAAAAAAGGTGGCAATGGAAACATGATTGTTTTTAACTGCTAAAGAAAAGAAGAGGAGAGAAAGCGCCAATGTCACTTTCTCTACCGGGTGGATATGTTTCAATCGATTGAAATAAGCATACTTATCGATTAATAGCATATTTGTTTTTGCCTTTTTTTATTTCTTTCGTTTTATTTTTGCCCCTCATAAACCCTATGAAATAGCCAATAAAGCCGGCACCAGCGGCCCCTTGCAGGACAAATAACAGACTTTCTGTTTCACCGCCAGGCGGCTCCCAAATACTTTCAAACCAAGGAGTATAGCTCCCATTAATTTCACTAATCGCTTCCTGTGCTTGCCCATCAGCACCGCCAAATTCCGATTCTTTATGAATAAACAAAGGGAAAATGGCCAGCAGGATCACAGCCAAAAAGAGTATGATATTTTTTTTCATTCTAATGGACCTCCTTTGATAACACACGGAGTGATCTTAGTTCTTCTACACTATATTTCTTAAGGAAATTAATAACAATAACGGTTAACAGTCCCTCGCTGATTGCCAGTGGTATTTGTGTTATAGCAAAAATTCCAGAGAATTTCAGGAAGGAGGCGAATATTCCACCGACCTCTGAAGGAAATGCTAGTGCCAGCTGCAGGGAGGTCATGAGATATGTACATAAACTGCCTAAAGCAACTGCTAGAAAAATAGAAAATGAGAGTGACCAGCCCACTTTTCTCGTTCCTTTATACACGAGATAGGTAATGATAGGTCCGACAACAGCCATTGAAAAGGCATTTGCTCCTAATGTTGTAATACCGCCATGTGCCAGTAATAGTGCTTGAAATAGTAGTACAATGGTGCCGATAATAGTCATGGCAAACGGTCCATATAAGACGGTTCCTAACCCCACACCTGTTGGGTGGGAGGAGCTCCCTGTAACAGAAGGGATTTTTAAGGCAGACAAAACAAACGCGAAGGCTCCTGAAAGCCCGAGTATCATCTTTGTTTCCGGGTTTTCTTCAATGGTTTTTCGAATCGAACGAATACCGATAATGAGAAAGGGAATCGTCATGCCCCACCAAAAGAGGGCCCACTCTATCGGCAAAAACCCTTCCATGATATGCATTGCTGCGGCCTTCTTAGGAACAATAACGACTAAAGTGAAAAAATAGAGGACTTTCCAAGCATTAAACATACAAATTTCTTCTCCTTCAACTATTTATTTTTCAAAGAAGGAATCCCGCCCATTCCAATTCTTTTGCTATACCAATTAAATTTCCCCATAAAAAATACTCCTTTCATGATGAAAGAAGTACGGATTGTCAGCTGTTGCATCACGGTTAAATGAAACATAAGGCTGAAAATATTCGCACCCCCNATCGTCATGCCCCACCAAAAGAGGGCCCACTCTATCGGCAAAAACCCTTCCATGATATGCATTGCTGCGGCCTTCTTAGGAACAATAACGACTAAAGTGAAAAAATAGAGGACTTTCCAAGCATTAAACATACAAATTTCTTCTCCTTCAACTATTTATTTTTCAAAGAAGGAATCCCGCCCATTCCAATTCTTTTGCTATACCAATTAAATTTCCCCATAAAAAATACTCCTTTCATGATGAAAGAAGTACGGATTGTCAGCTGTTGCATCACGGTTAAATGAAACATAAGGCTGAAAATATTCGCCCCCCCTATCCTCGTAGGTTGAAACGGTTGACGCTTTATGGCAGGTCTCCTGGCTTTGGATCATCGCTAATTACAACCTTCCCGCCTTTAAAAGACAGTGGTTAAACATGTAATTTTGCTCCCCATTACAGTGGCGGGACCGCGTCGGACTTGAACCGACTTCCCTATTACGCATATAAAATATGCACCATAAAGTTTATGAAGTTTTAGGAATCGTCATCAGTATAACATGTGGACGTAAATCCTTCTAGGAAAATATTACAAAAGATATATATTTACAATTTGACCGAAAAATGCCTATTATAATAAATACATAGCTATTAATCTAAAAAATATCCTGTTTAAAAATTTTGGAATATGTTTTATGATTAGTCCATAATTTAGAATACAGGAAAATTAAATAGTGATCATTTAGAAGTTCCCTAAGTTAGTTTTAAGGGATAAAAGGGAATTCGGTGTAAATCCGAAGCAGCCCCCGCTACTGTAAAGCTGATGAAATTGTCAATGCCACTGGTGAAAACCGGGAAGGGACAAGAGTAAGATGAAGCGAAGCCAGGAGACCTACTTTTAAATGCAGTACGATACTTTTCGGAGGGAAAGGTAGAGGCATTGAAATGGTGTGAAAAGTTTAGTTTGTTTACTTTTCTAATTATTTGGCTTCTAAAACCTTAACTCTAACAGTTAAGGTTTTTTATTTTGCGCTTGCGCATTCATAAAAGGGGGAGGAAAAAGTGACCACTTGGAATCTTGAAGGAACAAAATCACACCTATTTATTTGTAATGGCAGCAGTTGTATGAGAAAAGGCGGGGAAGAGGTGACGTTAGCCGTTCGTCATGAAATTACTAGGCTTGAGTTGGACACACAGATTCATACGACACGGACTCGATGTAATGGCAGATGTCAGGATGCATGTATCGTTATTGCCTATCCGGAGGGCAACTGGTATCGGGTTGATTCACAAGAGACAGCACGTCAAATTGTACGTGACCTACAGGGTGACGGCCTTGAGGGAAATAAAATTTACCAATGGATGAATGGGGCGATGGTACCTAATCCAGCAGCTTCCCCTCCAGAAGGAATCCGGAAAGGTCCTGTTACAAAAGGGTAAAGGAGAGATTCGATTATGGAAAGAGGAAAATTATTTGTTGTAGGATTTGGTCCAGGGGATTTCAAACATATTACAGGACGCGCAGTGGAGGTGATTCAGGAAAGTGACTTAGTAATCGGTTATAAAACATATGTTGAGTTAATTGAACACTTTCTCAATGAGCAAACCGTCGTTAGTACCGGTATGACCGAGGAGGTTTCGAGAGCGCAGGAAGCAGTAAAGCAGGCTGAGAGCGGCAAAAAAGTAGCGGTTATATCGAGTGGAGATGCTGGTGTCTATGGCATGGCAGGTCTGATTTATGAAGTATTGATTGAAAAGGGCTGGAAGGAAGCCACAGGAGTTGAGGTAGAAATCGTACCGGGAATCTCGGCTATTAACTCATGCGCTTCTCTCCTGGGAGCGCCAGTTATGCATGATTCTTGCACGATTAGTTTGAGTGACCATCTCACACCGTGGGGGCTAATCGCCAAACGGGTGGAAGCAGCTGCCCAGGCTGATTTTGTGATTGCACTCTACAATCCGCGAAGCGGCAGACGAACAAGGCAAATTATTGAAACACAGAAAATCCTGCTGAAGTATCGTTCGCCTGAAACGCCTGTAGGACTTGTGAAAAGTGCTTACCGTGACCGTCAAAATGTTGTGATTACTAATCTAGCAGAAATGCTTAATCATGACATTGGGATGCTGACAACCGTTATTATCGGGAACTCTTCAACCTTTTTGTATGACAACCTAATCATTACCCCGCGTGGTTATCAAAGGAAGTATACGTTAAATGACGAGGAGCAGGCTTTAAAGCCGCATCAGCGACTAAAAAAAGAGGCAGAGCCATGGTCATTAGAACAGGAAGGCAATCTAGCATTAGATAAGGGATCCCATACAGAAGCACCAGTAGTCAAACAAAGCTCATTAGAAATGGCAAGAGCAGCCCTTGCGATGGTGAACGGAAAGGAAAGAAGCAGTGGGGGTACACCGATTGTACAGCAAAAGATTGAAGCTTTATTTGAGTTAGCTGTAAGTCCGGGTGTTGCTAATAAGGAATTTACGCCAATGCAGCTGGTGACACTGGCAGAGGTCGCCGGTGAAAAAGGCCGAATGGAATATACTCCGCATCACAAGATTGTACTGAGAATTCCAACCGCTGAACCCGATACGATTACTTCACAGCTAAAGGCTGCGGGCTTTTTGCTTTCTCCAGTGGGGGATGTCTTAAGCATTAAAGCATGTGATTTCTGTGATGGGGAAAAAACAGAATCAATACCATATGCGGAAGAACTAGAAAGGATACTTGGCGGCAGTCTTATGCCAAAGGAGCTGAATATTGGTTTTAACGGCTGTGGAATGTCCTGCTATCGTGCAGTAATGGAGGATATTGGGGTTGTGTATCGCAGAGGAAAATTTGATTTATTTCTTGGCGCCAAACCTGTTGGTCGAACAGCTCATCCAGGCCAGCTTGTAGCAGAGGGGGTTGAGCCTGATCAGCTTGTCAGTATGATTACTAAAATTGTTGAAGAGTATAAAAAGAATGCGCATCCAAACGAGCGGCTATTTAAATATTTTAAACGGGTGAAAGAGATTCAAGGATATCGCTACAGGGATATTACACCGGTTATTGAAATAGAACCAGCACCTTGCGGGGATTAATCTGAAGGAGGGACAGTTACGTGAAAGCCGTATTATTTGTAGGTCATGGAAGTAGATTAGCAACTGGAAATGAAGAGGTTCTTAGATTTGTAGAAAAAATGATGCCGACGATGGATAGTGGTTTCATTATAGAAACCTGCTTTTTAGAGTTTGCTTCGCCAACGATTATGCAGGGAATTGATACATGTGTAAAAAAAGGAGCATCCGAAATTATCGTGATTCCCATTATTCTCCTTCATGCCGGTCATTCCAAACTTCATATTCCTGCAGAAATTGTAGCTGCAGGAAAGAAATATCCGCATATTCGATTTATTTATGGTGAAACGATTGGTGTACATCCTGAAGTTTTCTCGATACTAACAGACCGTTTAGAGGAGATTGAATTTGACACTTCGGCGGAGCACAACGATACGGCAATCCTTTTAATCGGCCGCGGGGGCAGTGACAAGAATGCCAATAGTGATTTTTATAAAATCACAAGGCTGCTTTGGGAACAATTGAATGTGAAATGGGTGGAAAGTGCCTTTATGGGGGTAACTTTACCGCTTGTTGACGAAGGGATTGAGCGCTGTATTAAGCTTGGTGCCAAGAAAATTGTGATGCTTCCATACTTCCTATTCACGGGTATTTTAATGGAACGGATGAATCATATGCAGGCCGCTTACAAGGAGAAATATCCGGAGCATGAGTTCACGATCGCAGGATATTTTGGCTATCATGAAAAGCTGCAAACGATTTTAAAGGAGCGAGTACAGGAAGCAGCAGAAGGCAGGTCAAGAGGGAAGCAGGATTTAGAAAACTATGTGTTGTATGCTGAAAAACATGGGCATGATCACCATCATCATCACCATCATGACCATGGGCACCACGATCACCACCACCATTACGGTGACCCATCAGGAGAGGTCTCCAAATGATTTTGTTATTAGCCGGTACAAGCGATGCCAGAGAATTAGCGTTAGCCATACAAAAGGCAGGCATTCAGGTTCTAGCAACAGTCGTCACTGAAACAGCAGCGAAAAGCCTAGATGAGGCTGGGATTTCTGTCCTAATGGGTAGATTAACTTCAGCTGATATGGCAAGAGTAATTAAGGAAAAAGCATGTCAGGCTGTTGTAGATGCCAGTCATCCGTTCGCAGACGAGGCTTCAAAAAATGCTCTTGCGGGGGCGAAGGAAGCGGAGGTCCCATATATTCGTTATGAACGAGAGAGTCAACGGTTCCAGCATCCAATGTTAACGGTCGTTTCTAATTATGAGGATGCTGCAAAGCTAGCAGCTAGTAAGCAGGGAGTTATCATGCTTACAACCGGCAGTAAAACATTGGGGACTTTTGCAAAGGAATTAGTCGGTCTGCCAAATACAAGAATGATGATAAGGATGCTGCCGAGAGTCGATAATTTGGAGAAATGTGCGGCTCTTGGGATTGAGCAAAAGGACATTATTGCCATGCAAGGGCCTTTTTCTAAAGAATTAAATCAAGCACTTTACCGACAATTTGGAGTCACACTCATGATTACGAAGGAAAGCGGCAAGGTTGGTTCTGTTGATGAGAAAATTGCTGCTGCTTTAGAGTGCGGCATCGAGACGATTATGATTGCTCGACCTAAAGTAGATTATTCAAATATGTTTACTAGTTTTCAAGAGATTATTGAAAAATTAAATCACACATTATCTGTACGAGGAGGAATAAACAATGGATTTTAAAACAGAATTTAAACCGTTAACCGTCGATCCGGATAAAATTTATGATTATAGCTTTGCTATTATCGCAGAGGAAATGGGACAACATGATTTTTCGGAGGATGAATGGAAGATTGTTAGACGGATTATTCATGCATCGGCTGATTTTGAATTAGGAAGAAGTGTGATTATCCACCCTGATGCGATTCGTGCCGGAGTAGAGGCCATCCGTAAAGGGCGTCATGTGATTGCCGATGTTCAAATGATCGAAAGCGGGACTGGAAAAGCAAGGTTTAAAAAATACGGAGGCGATTTGCATTGTTATATCTCTGATGAAGACGTTGCGGCGGAAGCGAAACGATTGAATCAAACAAGAGCCATCATCTCAATGCAAAAAGCTGTTCGTGAAAATGAAGGTGGCATTTTTGCGATTGGAAATGCGCCGACAGCCCTGTTAGAGCTGATTCGTCTGATTAAAGAGGGGATTGCCAAGCCTGATTTAATTATTGGTATGCCAGTCGGATTTGTTTCTGCTGCAGAGTCAAAAGAGGAGCTGGCTAAAATAACGGAAGTACCATTTATTACAAATGTGGGTCGGAAAGGCGGAAGTACTGTTACGGTTGCAGCGTTAAATGCGATATCTCTTTTAGCGGATCAGAAATAGTTATGGAAAAGAGGCAAAAAAAGGACCCGTCGCAAATGCGGTACGGCTATACAACAGGCGCCTGTTCGACTGCTGCAACAAAGGCTGCCTTAACTGCCTTAATAACGGGTGAAGCGCAGGAGGAAGCGGTTATCCATTTACCTGTAGGGCGTGCTGCTGCTTTTACAATGGAAAAGTGTGAGATAGATGGAAATTCCGCCAGTGCAGAGACGATTAAGGATGCAGGTGATGACCCTGATGCGACTCATAGGGCTCGTATTATTTCTACCGTCAGCTGGCTGGATTCTGCATGCATTCTTCTTGATGGCGGAGTGGGTGTTGGCCGGGTAACGAAGCCTGGCCTTCCCGTTCCAGTCGGTGAAGCGGCCATTAACCCGGTGCCGCGGAAAATGATTTTGACGGTTGTTGAAGAGATCTTACAAGAATATGAGATTCATAGGGGGGTAAAGGTTGTTATTTCTGTACCCGATGGGGAAGAAATAGCGAAGAAAACTTTAAATGGCAGGCTGGGGATTGTCGGCGGTATCTCAATCCTTGGGACAAGGGGAATTGTTGTACCTTTTTCCAGTTCGGCTTATATGGCAAGCATTGCAGAGGCGGTTAGCGTTGCAAAAGCATGCGGCTGTAATCACCTCGTCTTAACGACTGGGGGACGCAGTGAAAAGTATGCCATGCAGCAGTGTCCGGGGTTGCCTGAGGAAGCTTTTATTGAAATGGGTGACTTTGTTGGCTTTTCCTTAAAGCAATGCAAAAAACAGGGAATCGAAAAGGTTTCACTTGTCGGGATGATGGGGAAATTTTCCAAACTTGCCCAAGGAGCGATGATGGTTCATTCCAAAGGCTCATCTGTTGACTTTGATTTCCTCGCGGAGATTGCAAGAAGTGCGGGTGCATCTGAAGAGCTTGTTACTAAAATCACCGAGGCAAATACTGCCTCGCAAGTCGGAGATATGATGGCAGAAGCAAACCTGAATGGATTTTTCAATAAGCTGTGTGAAGCCTGCTGTCAGCAATCATTCAAGCATATCAACGATGGAATCGAAATCGACACGACCATTTATACATTAAAAGGACAATTATTAGGAAGGGCTGTTGGAAATGCAATCGATGAAATTAATAGGTATCGGGGATAACGGTCAATCCAGCTTACTGCCGCAATACTTGGAGTGGATTGAAGAAAGTGAAGTGCTTGTCGGCGGTGAAAGAATGTTATCTTTCTTTCCTAATTATAGAGGAGAAAAGGTGGTTATCAAAGGCGGTTTACAGACCGTTGTAGAAAGGCTGCAAAAGGAAACCCGTCCAACGGTTGTACTAGCTTCGGGTGACCCGCTGTTTTTTGGCATTGGAAGCTATCTTTCGAAAAAAATAAATATGGAAGTCTATCCGTATATCAGCTCCATACAGCTTGCCTTTGCCAAAATGGGTGAGAGTTGGCAGGATGCTTTTGTAGTCAGTGTTCATGGCAGAAGTATGAAAGGGCTGGCACAGAAGATTGATGGAAAAAGAAAAATTGCCTTGCTTACTGATAGAGAGAACAATCCCAATCGACTTGCTGACTATCTTCTTTCTTTTGGAATGACAGAATATCGGGCGTTTGTGGCCGAAAATCTAGAAGGTGAAAATGAAAAAACGGGCTGGTATGAACTCGAGGAAATGCGTCAGCATGAATTTTCGTCATTAAATGTGGTGGTTTTGAAAAAAGCCGCCGAAGGACCCGTCTGGCCGCTTGGCATTGAGGATAGGGAATTCTCTCAGCGTAAGCCTGATAAAGGCCTGATTACGAAAAAGGAAATTAGAGTTTTAAGTCTCCATGCGCTGAGACTTCAGAAGGACAGCACGGTTTGGGATATAGGAACCTGCACCGGTTCAATAGCTATTGAAGCAGCAAGATTGGCGCCGGAAGGTCAGGTTTTTGCGATTGAAAAAAATGAGCCTGATTTAGAAAACTTTTTTCAAAACCAACGAAAGTTTCGTGCGGATATTACAGCAATCCATGGAAAAGCTCCTGACGGCTTAGAAAATTTCCCTGACCCGGATGCTATTTTTATCGGTGGAACAGGTGGGGAAATGGCTGATTTAATTCACGTTTGCTGCCAGCGTTTGAAAAGGGGAGGGCGAATTGTCCTTAATGCTGCTACGATTGAAAATCTATATCGGGCGAATGAGGCCTTTGCTCAGGCAGGCTATCAAACTTCTATTATGCATGCCCAAATCTCTCGAAGCAAACCGATTTTAGGAATGAGTCGTTTTGTCCCCCTCAATCCAATCTATATCATTACTGCTGAAAGAAAGGAAGAAATGCATGAGTAATCTTGGTATATTATATGGTCTTGGAGTTGGTCCGGGCGATCCGGAATTAATTACGGTGAAAGCATTTCGTATCATTCAGGAGTCACCAGTTATTGCCTATCCAAGAAAACGAAAAGGAAGTAAAAGCTATGCCCATCGGATTGTCGAGGTCTATATTCGTCCGGAAGAAAAGGAAATGCTGGGACTTGTGTTTCCGATGACAAAAGACCAGAAAATCCTTGACCGAGAGTGGAGACTCATGGTTGATGAGGTATGGCAGAAATTAAGCGAAGGAAAGGATGTCGCCTTTGTAACAGAAGGAGATCCGCTTTTATACAGTACGTTTATTCATATGATGAAGCTAATGAAAGAATTGCATCCAGAGGTTGAAATTAAAACAGTACCAGGTATTTCATCCTTTAACGGTTCTGCCTCCAGACTGGGAATCGCCCTCGCAGATGGGGATGAGCAGGTCGCTATTGTCCCGGCTCGTGATGATTATGAAGCGATGAAAAAAGCAATCGAAGAGCATGATGCGGTTGTGTTTATTAAGGTTGCGAAAGTAATGGACTTAATGATAACGGTTTTAAAAGATTTAAAGCTATTAGAACATGCATCTGTTGTGACAAAGGTGACATCTGAGGAAGAAGTGATTTGGAAGGTCAGTGAGCTGGAAGGTGTCGAGCTTGAATATTTGACATTAATGGTGGTGAGAAAGTGAAGATTTATATTGTTGGAGCGGGACCGGGCGATCCGGATTTGATTACGGTTAAAGGGCTGAACATTCTTCAACAGGCTGATGTCATTTTATATACAGATTCGTTGGTGAATGAGGAATTGATTGCAAAGGCAAAGCCGGAAGCAGAGGTATTGAAAACTGCCGGCATGAATTTAGAGGAAATCGTTTCGGTAATGGTCGACCGGGTAAAGGCTGGAAAAATGGTTGCCCGTATCCATACAGGGGATCCTTCCATGTATGGTGCGATTATGGAACAAATGGCTCAGTTGAAGAAAGAAGGAATTGGTTATGAAGTTATCCCGGGCGTGAGTTCGGTATTTGCTTCAGCTGCCGCTATTGGTGCGGAGCTGACGATTCCAGACTTAACACAAACACTTATTTTAACGCGAGCAGAAGGCAGAACGCCGGTGCCTGAATTTGAAAAGCTGCGTGATTTGGCAAGCCATCATTGTACAATTGCCCTGTTCTTAAGCGCAACTTTAACGAAGAAAGTGGTGAATGAACTGCAGGCTGCCGGTTGGCAGGATGACACACCGGTTGCAGTCATTCAACGGGCATCATGGCCTGATCAAAAAATTGTCCGGACAACATTGGTTAATCTGGATGAAGCTATGAAGGTAAATGGAATCCGTAAGCACGCCATGATCCTTGCAGGCTGGGCATTAGATCCAAACATATATGAAAAAGATGAATACCGTTCAAAATTGTATGACGCTAGCTTTACCCATGGTTTTCGAAAAGGTGTGAACCCATGATGATTGAATTGAAAGAGGGGGAATTTGCCCCTATTATTCAAAATCATCCATATGCTCTAGTTGCAATCACGAAGCATGGTGTTGAGCTATCCCGTCGCTTACATAAGTTGTTTGCACAAAGTGACCTATATTATATGAGCAAGTTTGAGAAGGGTGATGAGGAAGCGAAGGGGATTCAGCTTTTCTCAGGCAGTGTCCGGCTGCTGCTTCCAACCCTTTTTCAACAATATAAAGGTATTATCATGATTATTTCTCTCGGTGCTGTGGTGCGGATGATTGCACCGATTTTACAGGATAAGAATACAGACCCTGGGGTTGTTGTCATTGATGACCGTGGTGAGAATGTAATCAGCGTATTATCCGGCCATTTAGGTGGTGCAAATGAACTAACCCATCAAGTTGCTGCAGCGCTTGATGCAAAGCCGATTATTACGACGGCATCAGATGTCCAAAAAACAATTCCGGTCGATTTGTTTGGCGCACAATTTGGCTGGGTATGGGATTCACCTGAAAAATTAACGCCTGTCAGTGCTTCCGTTGTAAACGAAGAACATGTAGCGGTTGTCCAGGAGTCGGGTGAGCCTGATTGGTGGCTGTATGATACACCGATTCCAAAGAACATTGTCATCTACTCCTCAATTGAAGAAGCAATTGAGGCTAAGCCGAATGCTGCTTTAGTTGTAACGCACCGCTTGCTTCCTAGGGAAGAAGAAGTCCTTGTAGAAAACGGAATCGTTTTTCGTCCGAAGACGGTTGTGATTGGAATGGGCTGTAATAGAGGAACGTCTGTAGAGGAAATCGAGAGCGTCATTCAGGAAACTCTAATCGAACTTGATATTTCGATTAAAAGTGTCAAAGCACTTTGTACGATTGATTTGAAAAAGGATGAAACTGGGCTGCTTGAAATAGTGGAGAAATATGGCTGGGAATTTATCTATTATTCACCGGAAGAGCTGAATATGGCAGGGATTGAAGCACCATCAGAAACGGTCTATAAGTATACAGGTGCTTACGGAGTAAGTGAACCGGCTGTCCGGATCTACACTGGTGCTGAGAAGCTTGAACTTGTCAAGAGAAAATCAGGTAATGTGACCATCTCAGTTGGTGTTATGCCTTTTGGAAGGAGGGGTGGTTGTGAGCAATAGAAGATTAGTTATAGCCGGGACCGGGAGCGGGGTCGGTAAAACGACGATCACCATTGGGATTATGGCGGCACTTCAGCAAAGGGGCTACACGGTTCAAGGCTTTAAGTGCGGTCCGGATTATATAGATCCATCCTACCATACTGCGGTCACCGGTAGAACATCGAGAAATTTGGACAGCTGGATGTTTGAACATCAAATGGTGCGAGATATTGTTGCACATGCAGGCAAAGGAGCTGACATTAGCATTATTGAAGGCGTAATGGGCTTTTATGATGGGAAAAATCCTTTGAAAAATACAGGTTCCACAGCTGATATCAGCATGATTACGGATAGTCCGGTACTGTTGATTGTCAATTGTGCCAGCATGGCACGCAGTGCAGCGGCAATCGTTAAGGGATTTCAAACGTTAGCCAGCGGTCAGAATATTGTTGGGGTGATTGCAAACCAGGTCGGCAGTACGGGACATTATGAAATGGTGAAAGCGGCTATTGAACAGGAATGTCATGTACCAGTAATTGGATATTTAAAACGAGAGCGTGAGATTGATATTCCCAGCCGTCATTTAGGCTTAATTCCGGCAATTGAAAGAGGAGAGCTGAACTCTTTTTTTAATAGATTAGCAGATCTAATCACTGAAACAATCAATCTTGACCTGTTGTATGATTTAGCTAAAACAACAGAGTTAATATATTCAGCTAAAAGCCTATTTGAACAGCATAAAAATCAAGACGTTACGATTGCTGTTGCCAAGGATGCAGCGTTTAATTTTTACTATCAGGAAAATCTTGAAATGCTTGAAGCTTTCGGGGCAAAGTTGGTTTACTTTTCTCCTTTAAACAACGAAGAGGTTCCAGCTGAGGCACACGGCTTATATCTAGGCGGCGGCTTTCCGGAGGAATTTGCGGCCGAGCTGGCAGGAAATGAGGCTGCAAAGGCTTCTATTCGAAGGGCTGTTTTGGAAGGTGTCCCAACATTAGCGGAGTGCGGCGGCTTTATGTATTTAACACAGTCAATCGTTCTGACAACAGGTGTTGAATATTCGATGGCTGGTCTTATTCCAGGGAGGGTGAAAATGCAAAAGAAACTTGCTGCATTAGGATACAGGGAAATAATTGGCCGAAAAGAAAATTTCCTAATTGGTGAGGACCAGCAGGCAAAAGGACATGAATTTCACTATTCAACCTATGAAAACGAAGAAGACCATCCTTATGCCTATGTAACAAAAGGCAGGTTTGGTGCAAAGCAGGAAGGGACTTTACAAGAGAATCTTGTTGCCGGCTATACGCATTTTCATTTTGCATCGAATACAGCGCTTGCCGAGCATTGGGTGCAGGCTTGTGTCCGCTACAAGCAAGCGGCAGAGGAAATAGTTAAAAAGGGAGATTGTGAATGAAACGAGGTAAAGTCTATTTAGTCGGTGCAGGACCTGGGGACCCAAAGTTGTTAACCTTATATGGACTTGAATGTATTCAAAAAGCAGATGTGATTGCCTATGACAGACTTGTTAATCCGAAGCTTTTAGAATATGCAAAGCCCGAAGCAGAGCTCATGTATTGTGGAAAATCACCTGGTAAGCACCATTTAATTCAAGAAGAAATCCATACCCTTTTAGTGGAAAAGTCGATGGAAGGAAAAATCGTCACCCGATTAAAGGGAGGGGACCCTTGTGTGTTCGGCCGAGCGGGAGAGGAAGCAGAGGTTCTTCGTGAACACGGAATTGAATATGAAATGGTTCCCGGGGTAACTGCCGGTATTGCGGCACCGGCCTATGCAGGTATACCTGTGACACATCGTAATCATGCCTCGAGCTTTGCCATTGTAACCGGGCATGGAAGTGAGTCCAAGGGGAAGGATTATTTGAATTGGCCAGCGCTTGCCCGTGGTATTGATACGATTGCCTTTTATATGGGTGTCAGCAATTTGGACTATATCTGTAAGCAGTTAATTACTAACGGACGCTCGGCTAAGACGCCTGTTGCCATTATTGAATGGGGCACAACGGAAAAACAAAGAACCCTCACTGGAAATCTTGAAACCATTGAAGATAAAGTGAAGGCAGATAAGATTTCTAATCCTGCTATGGTACTAGTAGGAGATGTCGTGCATTTGCGTGAGAAGATTAAGTGGTACGAAACAATCAAAGAGGCTGAAAGTGTACCAAGATAATGAAAGAGGTGAGATACATGGTCCGCAAAGGGTTATTTCTTATCTACACAGGTGAAGGAAAAGGAAAAACGACTGCTTCGCTAGGTGTTACGCTTAGAGCTGTTGGTCGGGGCCTTCGGGTAAGATATTTACAATTTATAAAGTCGCAGGAACGAACATATGGGGAAGCATTAGCCCTTCAAAAATTAGGTGTTGAAATGGAGCAGATGGGCATTGGTTTCACTTGGACGAAAACACCTGAAGAGCACCGAGAAGCACTGGTGCAGGCATGGGCAAAGGCAAAACAGGCCTTGAAAGATCCTGCTATTGATTTGCTTGTACTGGATGAGTTGAACAATGCTTTAGCTATTACAAACTTTCCGATTGAGGACGTACTTCCGCTTCATGAGGTGGTAGAAGCGATTCAACAACGTCCTTCCCATATGCATCTTGTCGTAACAGGACGACAGGCGGCAAAGGAACTAATCGAGCTTGCTGATCTCGTTTCCACGATTGAAGCAACAAAGCATTACTATGAACAAGGAATTCCAGCAGTAAAAGGATTAGAATTTTAAAAGTACAGGTACCACAAAAGGACAAATGTAGACGATTTGTCCTTTTGTGGTACCTGAAGAAACCTACAATAAATAATGCATAAAAGCAGTGGCAATGCCAAAGTAAATAATTAATGAGAAGATATCGTTGAGTGTTGTAATTAATGGTCCGGATGCGACCGCGGGGTCAATATTGATTCGATAGAGAAATATCGGGATGATTGTTCCAGCTAACGTACCAATAATTAAAGTGATTAAAAGCGATGCACCGACAACAACACCAAGCATTGGATTGCCAAGCCAAACATAGGCAATGATGGAAATTAAGAGGCCACAGGTGACACCGATTATGATACCAACGCCACTTTCCCGCATGATTAAATTAAAAATCGCTTTCTTATCAAGGTCATTAACCGCAAGACCACGAACGACTACAGCTAGTGACTGTGTTCCGGTATTACCGGTCATCCCGGAAATCATTGGCATAAAGTAGGTAAGGGCAACAACCTGCTGGAGCGTACTTTCATAACCGCTGATGATGCTCCCTGAGATAAGTCCAATGAACAGGAGTAAAACAAGCCAGGGCAGTCTGCGATAGGCGGCGACAAACGCCTTTGTATCGAAATCAATCGCTTTACCTGAAGCGGAGAGCTTTTCAATGTCTTCATTCGCCTCTCTAATAACAACGTCAATAATATCATCGACTGTAATAATCCCCATTAAGACGTCTTTTTCATTAACGACAGGTATAGCAAGGAAGTCATAGCGTTCAATGACGCGGGCTACTTCCTCCTGGTCCATCAAATCCGATACAGAGATGACCCGTTCGTACATAATGTTGCTGATTCGTTCGTTGGCATCAGCAATCAGCAGGTCCCTGTAGGAAACTACGCCAACCAGCTTCCGGTGGTTATCAACCACATATAAATAGTTGAGGGTTTCGGCAAATTCCGCAAAGGATTTTAGCTTATCCACTGCATCTCTAACGGTATAATAATCGCGAATCCAAACAAAACGGTTAGTCATCATACGACCAGCCGTTTCAGGCGGGTAATTCATGATGTTCTGAACAATTTTTGATTCTTCTATCTTCATTCCGGCTAAAAGTGAGGCCATTTTTTCAGGGGATAAATCATCTAATAGCGAGGCTAAGTCGTCATTATCCATCTCGTCGAGTACTTGGCTTTTTCTCTCAATCGCCAGCTTATTCAGAACTTTAAACTGCTCATCACGATCTAATTCCTGGATTAAATCAGCAAGCAGGTCAATTTTTAAATGTAATAAAAAGCGAGTTCGATGCTTTTCAGGCAGATCGGCATAGATTTGAGCAATATCATATGGCTGTAATTCATCTAAAACAGCATCAAGCTCTTTTTGTTTGTTTTCTTTTAATATTTTAATGATATGAAGGGTTATTTGATCTTCGGTCATGTTATGAATCATATTTTTCACTCTCCTTCCCACCGGAAAGTACACGTTTTTAGCTTGCATGACTATTATAAAGAAAAAACTATATAATTAAAATGAAACTTTCGCAAACATTGAAGAGAAACGGTCTTTTGCTTAAAGAAAATGATACTATATGGTATGAATGACTATAGAAAAGGGCCATTAGGACTTTGCAGGAAATCCTGCCATTTTTTGTTTAAGCAACAATTTTATGATTGTATGTTGATCTGTAGAATCGATAAAGCTAATGAAGTACTTATAATAAGCTTAGTTTTCCAATATCTGCTATGATAGTAATAAGGAAATGAACATGAACGTTTGATTACATATTCGGGGGTTTCATCGGTGAAGAGGAATGGTATTCGGGATGTTATTTATATTCATTTAAATGAAAAAAGTCAATTTGTACTCTCTCATGGGATTGAATTTCGAGAGTTCCTGATTGTTTTACATGAGTCCATCAACCATATGCTCCTTCTTAAGCATCGGTTTGATGATGGAGACTTTAATATGCACACAATGCTTGACTATGTTCCAAAGAAAAGAATCATGAAGCTTGGTGACGATGATGTATATACCTATGGAGATTTTTGCTGGATTGACTTTGAAGAAATGGAGGGACTTGATGAAGTTCCCGGCCAAGTGCTAGCAGAGCTGCTCTATCTCGGTCATGTCAAGGAACCGCTTAAGCCACCCTTCTATAGTTATTTAAGAAATTCCTTTGCTTACCTAGCTCACGATGATGGTTGGTTTAACAAAATCTATTACCGGGATTTAACTCAATTTTATCACCTGCTCAGCCAATTGATTCCAATGAAGCTAGAAACCCTTAAGCCGGAGAAAAACCTATTAGGGCTGAAAAAGAAAAAAACTTATCCTTCTGTTGATGAACACCTTTTGTTATCGTTAAAAAAGTTTATGAGTGAAGGGGTCGTCTTGTCGGTCAAGGACGTTATGCAAAACCGCTACCGTATTGAGCTGCCGTTATGGGTAATCGGAGACTTCTCTAACATGGATGATATGTACGAAGAATATGAAAAAAACAGCAAAAGGCCCTGTGATGCGAAGCTTATTTTTGATAAGAAGACGCGTGAATGGAAGATACGATCGAATTAAGTTTGAATAGATTGTGGCAGTTCGGAAAAAATACTACCAAATTTATATCCATATGCTATAATCAATCTGTTGTAAAATTACATATCACGGAATAGGTGTCTTTTTAAAACAAGACTTAATTGGGAAGTTGGTTGAAATCCAACGCGGTCCCGCCACTGTAAATGGGAGCAACCTGCATATCCACTGTACTTTGTTGTATGGGAAGGAGCAGGAAGCGATGATCATGAGCCAGGAGACCTGCCTGTTTCTCGCACACCAGTAAACCCTACGAGGATAGGGGGTGTTTGGAAAACGGCTAGCTTTTACCTATATAGTCAATCCAACATCTCCTCGAGCGTGGAGATGTTTTTTTGTGTGAAAAAACTATACGGTAAAGGGAGGAAAATAGATTGAAAAAACTTTATGCATTATGGCTTGCTCTACTGTTAAGCCTTTTGGTATTAGCGGGCTGCGGCGGTGCAGATGAGAATGAAGCGGCTCAAGATGAGCAGAATAAAGAGACAGTAGAGACAGAATCCGATGGCGCAGATGAAACAGAAAATGGTGCATTTCCAGTTACAATAAAGGATGCAACAGATAATGGAGTTGAGATTGAATCAAAGCCGGAAAGAATTGTATCGCTTATCCCAAGTAATACGGAAATTTCTTTTGCCTTAGGTCTAGGAGATGACATTGTTGGTGTAAATGATAATGACAATTATCCGGAAGAAGTATTAGAAATAGAAAAAATCGGAGGCATGGACCTTAATATAGAGAAAATTATTTCATTACAGCCTGATCTTGTTCTGGCACATGGCGGATCTTCAATGGGCAGTTCACCTGAAGGTTTACAGCAGCTCCGTGATGCAGGGATTACCGTCCTTGTCGTGAATGATGCAACAAGCTTTGTTTCCGTGTATGAAGCTATTGAGATGATAGGGAAGGCTACAGGAACACAGAAAAAGGCTAACGAAATTGTCACTGATATGCAAACAAGGATTGAAAACATAAAAGAGAAGGCAGCTGCCATTAAAGAGGAAGACAGGAAAAAGGTATATATCGAAATCATGCCGGCTCCAGAAATATATTCTGCAGGAAAGAATACGTTTATGGATGAAATGCTAGAAATGATTAATGCAGAGAACATAGTGACAGAGGAAAGTTGGCCAAAGGTTGATCAAGAGGCAATTATTGCTAGTAATCCTGATGTCATTATTACAACCTATGGATTTTATACACCAGATGCTGCTGAACAATTACTAAGCCGCGAAGGCTGGCAGGATGTTAACGCAGTCAAAAATGAACAAGTTTTTGATGTTAATTCCGATGTAGTAACACGTTCAGGGCCTCGCCTTGTAGAAGGAGTAGAGGAAGTTGCAAAAGCGGTTTATCCAGATGTTTTCAATCAATAAAATAGCTGCCTACATGCTTGCTGTGGTTTTATTAATCACAGCTATGCTTGTTGCTATATCAATAGGTACAGTTTCTGTACCTATTTTCGATATTGTCAAAATCATTGGAGCTGGTCTATTTGGCTTATCAATAGAGCAGGTGGATCCGATGTATTCAAATATTGTCTTAAATATTCGTTTACCGAGAGTGATTTTAGCAGGCTTAGTGGGTGCATCCCTTGCCATTGCGGGAGCAGCTTTTCAAGGGCTGTTACGGAATCCGCTCGCAGACCCTTATACGCTTGGGGTTTCATCAGGAGCATCAGTTGGTGCCGTTGTCACCATCTTTTTCAATTTATCATTACCACTGATTGGAAAGTTTACTTTGCCCTTATTTAGTATTGTTTGTTCTTTTCTAACGATATTCATTGTTCTTTTATTTTCACAAAGAATTGACCGTTCGATGAAAGTTGAAACCATCATTCTAACAGGTGTGATATTTAGTTCCTTTTTAAGTGCGTTTATTTCCCTCATGATTGCTTTAACTGGTGAAGAGCTGCGGCAAATCATTGGCTGGCTGCTCGGTAGTGTATCGATGAGAGGCTGGGACTATATTAAGATTATCCTTCCGTTTTTTATCATTGGTTCTGTGCTTGTGCTAGTCAATGCTAGTGAATTGAATGCGTTGTCATTTGGGGAGGAACGCGCTCAGCATTTGGGTGTTAATGTGCAAAAACGGAAGCTGCTCATCTTAATAGCCGGCTCGATTTTAACAGGGGCAGCTGTTGCGGTGTCAGGGACGATTGGTTTTGTCGGCTTAGTTATTCCGCATTTAACAAGGCTATTGTGGGGGCCTGACCATCGACATTTGTTACCGTTGTCCATCTTGACCGGAAGCAGCTTCTTAATTCTGGCTGACCTTGTGGCAAGAACGATTATTTCACCAACGGAACTTCCCATTGGCGTGATTACCTCCTTAATCGGAGCTCCGGTGTTTGCGATTATTCTGATTGGCAGTAAGAGGAAGGAAAGGAGACGGTAAGCATGCTTGAGGTTGAACAATTATATGGCGGCTACAACAGTGATTCAGTAATTAAAGATGTGTCATTTCAAGTTAAAAAAGGTGAGTTGTTTGGAATTCTTGGCCCGAATGGAAGCGGAAAAACCACGTTGCTTAAGATGATAAGCGGTATTTTACCCTATCATCTAGGACATATTCACTTGAAGGGGCAGCCGTTAAAAAAATATTCTACGAAACAGCTGGCAAAGGTGATTGCAGTCCTTTCACAGCATTCATCTGAGGCCTTTTCCTATTCGGTTAAAGAAACAGTATCACTTGGAAGATATGCACATCAAACAGGTTTTTTTACTGAGTGGAGCAAGGAAGACGAGGAGATTGTCCAAGAGGTCATGAGCTGGACGGGGGTGGATTCCTTACAGGAGCAGCCGATTCAATTATTATCTGGTGGTGAGAGGCAGCGGGTTTTCTTGGCTCAGGCGCTTGCGCAGGAGCCGGAAATATTACTTTTAGATGAACCGACGAATCACTTGGATTTATCCTATCAAAAGGAACTTCTGGACTTATTGAAAAAATGGACGCTTGAGAAGCATTTAACCGTCGTATCTATTTTTCATGATTTGAATTTGGCTGGCCTGTATTGTGATCGTCTTCTCCTGCTTGAAAATGGCACGGTTAATCGCTATGATACGCCAAATGAAGTATTGAAACAGGACACGATTGAGCGCGTCTACAAGACTGAGATTAGAAAGCATCCTCACCCAAAGGTTCCAGCCCCGCAGCTCGTTTTGCTGCCGGAATCCTATTATCAGGTTGTTCAAAATGAGATGAAGATTACAGAAGAGAACATGCGAGTGAATCCAGAATATATTGTCTTACAATCACCATTAGCTTTACGTACGATGTCATCCGGGGTAACAGGCTCTGGCATGGGCTGGTATAACACGTTTGTTAACCGGCATGTTGATCGAAACTATCATTGTGATGATCATCGTGAAGAGATGAGTGATTTCTTAAAGGCTAATGGTTTTGAGCCGTCGGAAACGGTAGGAATGATGACGGCTGTTTATACGAAGGATGTGGTTTTTCGTCATTATGAGGAGCAAGGATTTTCTTTAATGGTGATTGTGACTGCAGGTGTCGGCAATGCTGTTGATGTATCAAAAAGCTTTGAGCAGAGCTACGAATTATTGCCCGGTACCATTAATACTTGGTTGTTTATTAATGGTGATTTAACAGATGAGGCGTTTATCCAGGCAGTTATGACTGCTACCGAAGCAAAGGTCAAGGTGATGCATGATATGGATATTCGCGATGCTCAAACCGGAACGATTGCAACGGGGACGTCTACGGATAGCATCTTGATTGCTGCGACACAAAAGGGACAGATGCTTGAATTTGCCGGGAGCATTACACCGCTCGGAAAGCTAATAGGCAAGGGTGTGTATGAATGTACAAAGGAAGCCATTAGAAAGAGCAGGGAAAGAAGAGAAAGTTATGTTGATTGAACATTCATTAGCGATTACATTAGCTGTTATCATTGACCGAATTGTTGGGGATCCCCCTTCATGGCCGCATCCTGTAAAATGGTTTGGCCAATTCATCTCGGTTCTTGATAAACAGCTAAATCAAGGGACGAGAAAGAAATGGAAGGGACTTGGCATGCTGTTGATCGTGATGCTTACGGTGCTTCTAGCTTCATTGATGCTTTGCATGATTGCCTATTCTCTTCACTCATTAGTGGGGATTGTGGTGGAGGGTGTGTTGATTAGCACAACGATAGCACAGAAAAGCTTGAAGACTGCTGCTTTAGAGGTCTATCACCCACTGAAAAAAGGAGACGTAGACGAGGCACGTCTTAAGCTATCCTATATCGTTGGCAGAGATACATATTATTTGGAAGAACCGGAAATCGTCCGCGGTACGGTTGAAACGGTTGCTGAAAACACAAGCGATGGTGTTACCGCACCTATGTTCTGGGCTTTAGTGGGCGGGGCCCCTTTAGCGCTCGTCTATCGAGCGATTAACACCTGTGATTCAATGGTCGGTTATAAAAATGATACCTATCTATGGTTTGGCTGGGCGTCAGCCAGAATGGATGATCTGGCCAATTGGATTCCGAGCCGGCTGACAGGCTTTGCCATGCTGCTTGCTAACCGGCCTTATAAAACGGACCGGAGGAAGACTTGGTCAATTCTGTTCCGTGATGCAAAAAAACACCCAAGTCCAAATAGCGGTTGGTGTGAAGCAGCGGCTGCAGGTCTCTTAGGAGTTCAGTTGGGCGGAGTAAATACATATAAGGGAATCATTTCAAATCGTGCAAAAATGGGCGACCCGCTCTTTCCATTAGAAAGTAACGATATTATCCGAATGAATACCATTCTTACTCGGACGACCCTTTTATTTTTAATTATTTTATGGCTTGGAGGTGTGTTCATTGACATGGCCGTCACATGGTTCTAACCCTCATTATTTATACGAAGCGGCTGGGCTTGCCTTGCCGGATCACACGCTTGATTTCAGCGCAAACATCAATCCGCTTGGCCCTCCTGCTGTCCTCAAGGAACGCTGGAGCGAGCTTCTTCACGGAATTGGAACCTACCCTGATCCGCATACCGCTTCATTGAAGCAGAAAATTGCCCAGCAGGAAGGAATTGAAGAAAGTCAGATTCTCATAGGAAATGGCGGAGCTGAAATCATTAGCCTAATGGGAAGAGTGATTGCGGGAAGAAGGGTACTGATTGTAGAACCGGCTTTTTCCGAATACGAAAAGGCTTGCAAGGTGAATCATTGCGAGGTTTCTTATTATCAGCTGTCAGATGGCTGGGATATTCACCTTGAGGACTTAGTTGAAAAGATTTCACAGGCTGAAGCTGTTTTTCTTTGCAATCCGAGTAACCCAACTGGTCGTTATTATCGCACGGAAATTTTGCTCCCCATCCTTGAGGCCTGTAAGCGTAAGGACTGTCTCTTGATTGTCGATGAAGCTTTTTATGATTTTGTAGCAGATTATGAATCGCTCGTTCCATATATAAAGGATTTTCCGAATCTAATCCTCATGCGTTCCTTAACAAAAATATTTGCCATTCCAGGCTTACGCCTCGGCTATCTGATGGCCGATGAGAAAATAATCGAAACGATGTCAAATTGGCAGCCGCATTGGAGTGTTAACAGCGTGGCCATTCAAGCGGGAGTCTGGTGTCTTGAGGATGATAAGCATATCATGGACACCATTGCGTACATTCAGGCTGAGCGCGAAACGCTTTTTCATTTTTATAAGGAGAATCATTTCGAGGTTTCTGATACGGCTATCAATTTTTATCTGCTGAGAGATGGTCAACTCAATAACCAATATCCACTGTTTGAGTTTTTATTAAACCAGGGAATTGTTCCGAGACATACCTTTAATTTCCCAGGTCTAGATGGTCGATGGCTGCGGTTTGCGATTCGAACCACCACTGAGAACAAAATGCTGATGGAGGCGATGAAATCATGGCGCAGCTTGAATCCATCATCTTTATAACAGGTGGTGTAAGGAGCGGGAAAAGCAGCTTTGCTGAAAAATTGGCCGCTGATATATGGAAGAAAGGACCTTCCGGCAAACTCCACTATATTGCAGCCATGCAGCCGTCAGACACTGAAATGCAGAAGCGGATTAAACGGCATCAGGAAGGGCGAAATCAAAGCGGATTAGAATGGAAGACCTGGGAAAAACCCGTATCCATTGGAGAGCTAGCTGAAGTCTTCGAAAGGAACGATGTTGTGTTGCTTGATTGCTTAACAACCTGGCTGAATAACGAGTTATTTTTCGAAGAAGATAGATGGCAGAAAGAAGAGTACTTGGCAGACTTATTTGGAGTGATGTGGGAGGGTATCGTACAAATTGCCGAGAAGGTACGGACACTCGTGATAGTGAGCAATGAAGTGCTGAATGAACCAGTAGCTGATAATGAGCTTGTACTTCAATACAGTCGTATGCTGGGTAAATTACATCAAGAAATTGTCTCCTCCGCCCAAAATGCCTATCTAGTCGAGATGGGGATTCCGATTGATATGAAAGGTGTGGTCAAATGAAGGGTTTCATGATTCAAGGAACCGGTTCTGATGTGGGGAAAAGCTTAATTGTGACCGCATTATGCAGAATCCTTGTTAATGATGGAGTAAAGGTAGCTCCTTATAAATCACAGAATATGTCGAATAACTCCTATGTAACGAAGGACGGCTCAGAAATTGGACGTGCCCAAGGTATCCAGGCGGAAGCGGCAAAAACAGAGGCTTCTGTTTGGATGAATCCAATCCTTCTGAAGCCACAGTCTGATAGGAATTCAGAGGTAGTACTGCTGGGGAAGGTGCATAAAACGCTGTCCGGCAAGGGCTATCGAGAAACCTTCTATGAAAGGGGGCTTGAGGTGATTCAAGAGTCACTTCAGGAGCTTTCAAAGAAGTATGATTTCCTTATTATGGAGGGAGCAGGCAGTCCGGTTGAAATGAATTTAAAGGACCGTGAGCTTGTCAATATGAAGGTGGCTGAAATGGCAGACGTACCGGTTTTTCTTGCCGCAGATATTGACCGCGGCGGTGTTTTTGCCAGCATTATTGGGACGCTGGAGCTATTTACGGAAGAAGAACGGAAAAGAGTAAAAGGCATCCTCATTAACAAATTTCGCGGTGATTTTCATTTATTTCAAGATGGGATTACCTTTCTTGAAGAAAGGACTGGAATCCCCGTCCTCGGTGTACTTCCATATATCAGTAACCATATGATTGACCGTGAGGACTCCTTATCGATTCATGAGTTTCGCAGCCTGAAAAAGACGGGTGAACTAGAGATTGCCGTAATCCAGCTGCCGTATGCTTCCAATATTAGTGATATTGAACCGTTTTTGCATGAAGAAGATGTTACTTTGCGCTTTGTTCGTGATGCTTCAGAATGGGGGAAGCCGGATGCCGTCATCATCCCAGGGACAAAAAGTACCATCCGTGATTTGCAATATTTGCGTCAAGCGGGCCTTGTGGAAAGGATTGTCAGCTTTGCCCGTGAAGGCGGCTTCGTGACAGGGATTTGCGGTGGTTATCAAATACTTGGGAAAACATTAGTGGATGTCGAGGGTACGGATACTGGGTCAGCAGGCTTAGAAGAGGACGGCTTGGGTCTCATCGATGCTGTCACCCATTTTCAAAAGGAAAAGAAAACCATTCGTGCATTTGGAACCTATCACCATCAAATAGGATTGTGTGAAGAGGAGAATATAGAAGGATATGAAATTCACTTAGGTGATACAGTTATTTCGGATTCGGCAAGCAGCCCGTTATTTATATTCGAGAACAAGCGCGAGGAAGGCTACTACGGGGACAGTGGCCGTATTATTGGTACTTACCTGCATCACCTCTTTCATAATGACGGCTGGCGCAACCTTTGGTTAAACCGCATCCGTGATCATATCGGACTGCCGCAGAAAGCCAGGGTGGATGTCGGCGCGTTAAAGGAAGTACGTTACGAACGTCTGGCAGAGGAAATGGAGAAATATCTGGATATTGATAGAATCAAAAAAATCATAAATGATTGGGAATATGAGCATGAAGACCATTAAAGGATTGATTATGGCCTTTCAGTTTTTTACGAGCATTCCGATTCCATACGAAGTACCAATGGACCGTGTCCATATTGAAAAGGCGATAAAAACCTTTCCGATTTTAGGTCTATTACAGGGTATTTTCTATGCCTTTGTTTTGTTTCTTATTTCCGAGTGGACACCATTGTCACCGCTTGCGGCAGCATTCTTTGTCTGGCTTTCCATGATTGTGATTACGGGTGGATTGCATTTGGATGGTTGGATGGATGCAAGTGATGCCTATTTCTCCTATCGTGATCTTTCGCGAAGACTGGAAATTATGAAGGACTCAAGGGTTGGGGCATTTGGTGTTCTTTCCGTTATCGTTCTTTTGAGTGCTAAGTTTCTGTTTATTTATGAGACGGCCGTTCAACTGTCCTATAGTACCTATGCACTAATTGCCTTTATCCCTTTTTTAAGTAAAAGTGTAATGGGCATTCTGTTAATACGTGTCAAGGCAGCAAAAGAGGAGGGGCTAGGCACCTTGTTCAAAAACGCAGCCTCAAGGTACACCCTTTGGATTTATCCTATTTATACTCTTATTCTGGTTGGAGTGTTTTTCGGATTCTGGCCTAAGGTGCTTGGCGGAGCATTCTTGCTCATACTTGTTGCCATGATGTTTGTGGTGTTTGCGGCGAGAAAAACGGTCAAATGGTTTGGAGGAATTACTGGTGATGTCTTAGGGGCATCAGTGGAAGGAGTGGAAATCGCCTTATGGATGACGCTGTGGTTGTGGCATTATTTCGCCACGGTTTAACTGAGGAGAATAGACGGAAGGCTTATATTGGCTGGACAGATTCTCCTATTTGTGAAGATGTAAAAGAGGCATTGGCCGGAAATTGTTTTCAGCCTTCTCCGTATGAAAGAATCGTGACAAGTGATTTACAACGCTGTTTACAAACCGCTCAAATATTGTTTCCTGAGCAGAAAACGACGGCATTCCCTGAATTTCGCGAGCTTCATTTTGGTGAATGGGAAGGAAAAACATATGCTGAGCTGACGGGGGACCGTTATTATGAAAAATGGCTAAGCAATCAATATGAGATGATTCCGCCTCAAGGTGAAAGCTATTCTGTTTTTGCCAAAAGAGTTGATGAGGGGTGGCGAAGGGTACTTTCGATGATGAAGGAGGACAATATTCAGCGCCTTGCGATTGTGACACATGGTGGGGTTATTCGTTACTTTTTATCAAAGCTATATGAAAAGCGTGATTTTTGGGAGTGGAAGGTTCCTCATGGAAATGGGTTCGAGCTCGTGTGGTCACAAGAAGAAGCTTTCAGGAGGGGTGAACGTTGCACTTTGTTACGGGCGGTGCCTTTAATGGAAAATCAAAATGGGTAAAGGCATATAATCAACTAACTAAAGAAAACAACCGTTGGATTTCTGCTTATCAGCACGAGAATTTACCGGACAGCTTAGACTCTATTCCGGACATTTTAGTATTAGAGGGAATTGAGCATTGGGTCAAGGTGTTGCTAAAGCATCAAGATGAAGGGGCTGTTAGAGAAAAATGGTACACGCTCCTGCAGCAATGGAAGCAGTGGGAAAAAGGGAAGCCGGGAAGAATGGTTACTTTAATCGGTTCGGATTTAACGAAGGGAATTGTCCCGGCTACCCTAGAGGAGCGAGTGTGGCGTGATGTTACAGGAAGGGTTTTTCAGGAAATAGCAGCGGCTTCAGACCGTGTGGACCTTATCTGGTATGGAATGAATCAAAGAATAAAATAGACGAGAGGGAGAATGGTTATGAAATTATATACGAGAACAGGCGATAAAGGGCAAACCAGTATTATTGGCGGCAGAGTGGATAAGGATGATGTTAGAGTAGAGGCTTATGGAACGGTTGATGAAGTTAATAGTTTTGTTGGTCAGGCGGTAACACAGCTAGATAAGAATATATTTAAGGATATTCTAGATGATTTAGAAAAAATTCAACATGAGCTTTTTGACTGCGGCGGCGATTTAGCAAATGTCACGAAAAAACGGGAGCCTAAATTAACGAGTGAATCGATTACTTATTTGGAAGCTCGAATTGATGAATTGATAACAGAAGCTCCGGAGCTCGAGAGATTTATTTTACCCGGTGGCTCTCCTGCGGCAGCTACTCTTCATATCGCGCGTACCATTACAAGAAGAGCAGAGCGTCTAGTCGTTAAGCTGTTGAAGGAGGACAATGAATATCAACGTCAGCTACAATTTCTGAACAGGCTTTCTGATTACTTCTTTGCCGTTGCTCGAGTGGTGAATGCCCGACTGAATGTAAAGGATATAGTATATGTCCGCAGCGCACCGGTATTCCGCGGTGGTAAGAGAAGCGAGGCAGCTGAAAATGAACATAAAAAGGATTAGTCTGATTAGTTTATTCATTGCGCTGTCTGTTGTTGGGGCTTCGATTAAAATCCCGGCTGTTGTGTCCAGTGTTGCGTTAGATATGGTACCCGCTCTAATTGCGGGTGCCCTAATAGGAAGTCTTCCAGGGGCATTCGTTGCCCTTTTTGGTCATCTTGTCTCTGCGCTGATTGGCGGAATGCCATTAGGACCCTTTCACTTCTTAATTGCTGTGGAAATGGCCTTGCTTGCATGGTTGTTTACGGAAATTTATCGTAAGGGTAAAGGGATCTTAGCTAGTATTCTCTTTGTGATTGGAAATACATTTCTTTCACCTTTACCGTTTTTATTTATTATGGGTACTGGCTTCTATATCGGTATGATTCCATCTTTGCTAATTGGCTCCTTGCTCAATACGATACTTGCACTGTTACTGTCATCTCGCTTAGCAAATGTTTTTCTCCATAAGGAAACGGTAAAATGAAAAGAGATGTGACAGTCATTCCATTAAATGAACATGAATCACTCATTATTGCAGCTGATAACAGTGGTGGTATCGGATTAAAGGAAAGTGATACTGTGAAGACTCCTTATGATATTGTTTCTTACTTCAGTCTAAGAGTAGCGGCAATGGAGTGTATCGCTGCAGGAGGAGTGCCTTTTTCTGTTGTTATTCATAATTTTTGCGGTGACGAAGCATGGTATTCAATTGTTGATGGAGTAGAACGCGGCTTAAAGGAACTGGGTATGATGTCAACAGTGTCCATCACAGGGAGTACGGAAAGTAATTTTCAACTGCTACAATCTGCACTTGGTACGATTGTGATGGGAAAAAGAATTCAGGAACCCTCGGACCAAAGTTCAACCTATGCTGGGATGAAGCTTGCAGTTATCGGCTCACCCTTGGTAGGTGAAGAGGTACTTGCTAAGAGCCATGAGATTGTACCGCTTTCCCTTTTTCAAAAAATGAGTCTGTTGGATGAAGTGATCCTGTTACCTGTCGGGTCAAAGGGTGTCTTTCATGAGTTAAAGGTGCTGACAGGCGATAAGGGGCTTGCCCTGGAATCAGTCTGCTGTGCTGTTGATTTAGTGAAAACCTCGGGCCCCTCGACCTGTGTATTAGCTGCATTTCCTGCTGTGCTGGAGCCGGTTGTGAAGGAAATGACCTCCGGGCTTTATCATTCGCTGGAAATAGAGGTAAATTAATTTTTTGATGGACAAAAGGCAGCTGTGAATCGAGTAAAATGTCCAATAGACGTGTTCAAAAGGCCAAAGCACAGTCTAGAATCGAGTAAAGTGTCCAATAGACGAGCCCAAAAGGCCAAAACGCAGTCTAGAATCGAGTGAAGTGTCCAATAGGCGAGCTCAAAAGGCCAAAACACAGTCTAGAATCGAGTAAAGTGTCCAATAGACGTGTTCAAAAGGCCAAAACACAGTCTAGAATCGAGTGAAGTGTCCAATAGACATGTTCAAAAGACCAAAACGCAGTCTAGAATCGAGTGAAGTGTCCAATAGACATGTTCAAAAGGCCAAAACACAGTCTAGAATCGAGTAAAGTGTCCAATAGACGTGTTCAAAAGGCCAAAGCACAGTCTAGAATCGAGTAAAGTGTCCAATAGACATGTTCAAAAGACCAAAGCACAGTCTAGAATCGAGTGAAGTGTCCAATAGACATGTTCAAAAGGCCAAAACGCAGTCTAGAATCGAGTGAAGTGTCCAATAGACGTGTTCAAAAGGCCAAAGCACAGTCTAGAATCGAGTGAAGTGTCTAATAGACGAGCCCAAAAGGCCAAAACGCAGTCTAGAATCGAGTAAAGTGTCCAATAGGCGTGTTCAAAAGGCCAAAACACAGTCTAGAATCGAGTGAAGTGTCCAATAGACGCGTTCAAAAGGCCAAAACACAGTCTAGAATCGAGTAAAGTGTCCAATAGGCGAGCTCAAAAGGCCAAAGCACAGTCTAGAATCGAGTAAAGTGTCCAATAGACGTGTTCAAAAGGCCAAAACGCAGTCTAGAATCGAGTAAAGTGTCCAATAGACGTGTTCAAAAGGCCAAAACACATTCTAGAATCGAGTAAAGTGTCCAATAGACGAGCTCAAAAGGCCAAAACGCAGTCTAGAATCGAGTGAAGTGTCCAATAGGCGAGCTCAAAAGGCCAAAACGCAGTCTAGAATCGAGTAAAGTGTCCAATAGACGTGTTCAAAAGGCCAAAACGCAGTCTTAAAGCGAGTAAAATGTCTATGAAGTGTGTTCAAAAAAAACAAAAAGCAGCCAATACACTGTCACATAAGTTTTACAAAGTATAGGAGAGTAGGAGTATGCTAAAGTTATATATTGTTAGGCATGGGGAAACAGAGTGGAATAAGGTGGACCGCATTCAAGGAAGACTTAATTCAGATTTGACTGAAAAGGGCCGGGAATACGCAAGGCTGCTTGGTGACAAGCTGAAGAATACCCCGTTCACAGGAATCATCTCAAGCCCAAGTCAACGGGCCATAGAAACAGCGCAGCTCATTCGTGGGACCGAAACCACTCCTATCCAGACAGACGAACGGATTATGGAGATGCACTTAGGCCTCTGGCAGGGATTAACAACAAAGGAAATCAAGGAACAATTCCCATCACAGTATAAAACATATATGAATCAGCCTAATCATTATCAAAAAAGCGGTGACGGAGAATCATTCATCGAAATGTTTGAAAGAGCACAAGATTTTTTAAATGAAATACAAAATAGTGAAATGAGTGGAAACCTTTTAGTAATTACACATGGTCTGTTTATTAAAGTTCTTTATCTGATTTTTAAAGCGGTAGATATAAAGGACTTTTGGACGGAAGAAACTGTGGAAGGAACAAGCCTAACAATTGTGAAATTAGAAAATGGGCGGTTTGAGTTATTGGTCGAGGGCGATATGAGTCATGTCACGCAAAATTGAGCAACTTCGTCTGCTTTCGAACAATACAAAATAAATCGGATTAGTATATAATTAATAGTATGATGTGAAACAGAGTGATTTTTTACTCTGTTTTTTTAATTGATAATAAAGGGGAATAAGCTATGCCGTGGGTATTGTTATTACTTGCTGGTTTAAGTGAAATTGTTTGGGCATTCGGTTTGAAATATTCAGAAGGTTTTACTAATCCATTATGGTCTGCTGTTACCATCTTCTTTATTTTGGTTAGCTTTCTTTTATTTGCAAAAGCGATGAAGACAATTCCGGTTGGGACGGCCTATGCTGTGTTTACGGGAATAGGAGCAGCAGGTACTGTGATTATTAGTATGATGTTATTAAATGAGTCAGGTGGTTTTTTGAAAATTTTCTTTCTAAGCCTCTTAATTGGCGGTATTATTGGCTTAAAAATGACAATGGGTGAAAATGAACAGGAAAAGGAAATATAGAAAATGGAATGGATTTATTTGATTATAGCTGGATTGTGTGAGGTTGGTTTTGTTATTTTTATGAAGCTGTCTGATGGATTTACCCGACACCGATATACTCTCTTAACCTTGATTTTTAGCGCCTTTAGCTTTTACTTTTTAGCCAAGGCGTTACTGATTATCCCGATTGGGACAGGCTATGGAATTTGGACAGGAATTGGAGCAGCAGGCAGTGTGATCCTTGGGATTTTATTCTTTGGTGAATCACGCAATTGGAAGCGGGTTATGTTTCTCCTTATGATTATTGCTGGCGTAGTTGGTTTGAAGTCCATAGGTTAAAGAAATCAATCCTTTATAAATCAACCATGCCCTTTAACGTAGCCTATGGATAAAAAAGACAAACTGGTGGCGGTCTGAAGGGGTTTCGGTACAGCCAGCCCATACATATGATAGGGAATGGGAATTTCAATGTTGGAGGCATTCACATAATGAAAAACTGATAAAATCAGGTCTAAGTAACCCTCCCGCTTATTTTATAAAGTGGTAAAATGTTAATGGTTTGATTTTTTTTAAGAAAAATCCGGGCGCAAATTTGACGGACGAATTCGATAATTTGGAGGTCTCAAATGAAAACAAAATTAGGTTTATTATATGGTGGGAAATCGGCTGAGCATCAAGTATCATTGCGGACAGCACTAGCTGTGAATAAAGCGTTAGACCATTCTAAATTTGAAATATATCCAATCTATATTACTGAAAAAGGTGAATGGATTAAAGGAAATCAGTTAAATGGACCAGTAGATAAAGTAGAAGACCTGCAATTACAGCAGTCAGGATCTTCATCTGATACAGAATTCTCAGCAAAGCTTTTCCAGTCAGACGACGGCAAAGCATTCGACATCATTTTCCCGCTTCTGCATGGACCGAATGGGGAGGATGGCACTGTCCAGGGTCTCTTAGAAATATTAAATCTCCCTTATGTTGGTAATGGAGTACTTGCTTCTTCTGCCGGTATGGATAAAGTAGTGATGAAGAATATTTTTGCACATGCAGGACTTAATCAGGTGCAGTATGTTTCTTTTATTAAAAGTGAATGGAATGCCGAGACGGAATCTGCTTATGACCAGGTGGAGAAGGAACTTGGATATCCTTGTTTCGTGAAGCCGGCCAATCTTGGATCAAGTGTTGGAATTAGTAAATGTACAAACCGCCAAGAGCTGGAAAAAGCATTTCAAGAGGCTTTCCAATTCGATCGTAAGGTTATTATTGAGGAGGGTGTCACCGCTAGAGAAGTAGAAATTGCTGTGCTTGGAAATGACAATCCAAAATGCTCTGTAGCTGGAGAAATTGTAGCCAAGGAAGCTTTCTATGATTATAAGGCAAAGTATGAAGACGGTGATACAGCCCTAATCATTCCTGCCAAAATAACGAAAGACGAATACAAAACATTAAGCGATATGGCGATATTGGCCTTTAAGGCACTGGATTGCTCTGGGTTAGTAAGAGCTGATTTCTTTTTAACAAATGACGGGAAAGCAATAATTAACGAAGTAAATACAATGCCTGGGTTTACACCGATGAGTATGTTTCCGCTTCTCTGGAAGCATACAGATGTAGAATATCCGCAGCTAATTGAAACACTTGTCCAGCTGGGGATGGAAAGATATAAAGAAAAGCAAAGCATTAAATATACCTTTTAAAGCCCGGGAATAGCCATGATAATGAGGAGGGCAAAATGATTAAAAGAACAATACAGCAACTACAAAATATGATAAACATCGAGAATGATCTAACCGCCTTTCAAGAAACCTTAATAGAAGGGGTATCGATTGATTCACGAAAAATTACGCCGGGAAATTTATTTATCCCATTTAAAGGTGAGCAATCGGATGGACATCGTTTTGTTGAAGACGCATTAAAAAAGGGAGCAGCTGCTGCTCTCTGGCAGAAGGATGTTCCGAATCCCCCAACTAACCTTCCGATTTTAGTTGTCGAGGATACGTTATTCGCCTTACAAGAGCTATCACGAAGCTATCGTAATGAGCTGGATATAAAGGTAGTTGGGATAACCGGCAGTAATGGAAAAACAACTGTGAAGGATATGACAACCAATCTACTTTCACTGCAATTTAAGGTGCAAAAAACGGAAGGTAACTATAATAATCATATCGGAATGCCGCTTACGATACTTTCGCTTGATGAAGATACTGATATAGCAGTTCTAGAAATGGGTATGAGTGGAAGAGGGGAAATTGAATTTTTGTCTAAGCTAGCTCGTCCGGATGTGGCTGTGATCACCAATATTGGCGAATCACACTTACAGGATTTAGGCTCAAGAGAGGCAATTGCCCAGGCAAAGCTTGAAATCATGGAAGGATTGAAAGAGAACGGACTAATTGTTTACTTTGGTGACGAATTACTGCTGAGGGAAGGACTTTCACGGTATCAGGGCAGTGCAGATGTTAAGACCTTTGGACGTCTAAGCTCGAATAATCTGTATCCTGTTGTATGGGAAACGAACCAGCAAGGCAGTACGTTTAAAATTAATGGAGATGCTACTGCGTTTTCCCTGCCAGTTCTTGGAGCACATAATGTCTTAAATGCCCTTGGGGCGATGCTGGTCGCACAGCATTTTCATATTCCGTTTCCTAAAATGAACGAAGGCTTTGCCAGCCTGAAATTAACAAATATGAGAATGGAATTGGTGGCAGGCAGAAATGGCGAAAAAATTATTAATGATGCATACAATGCCAGTCCTACTTCGATGAAAGCCGCCGTTGACCTTGTTTCGAACCTTCCTGATTACCAAAGGAAAATACTCGTGCTTGGTGATATGCTGGAGCTGGGTGAAAAAGAAAAAGAGTTTCACTTTGAAATGGGGAAATATATTGATCCGGAAAAGGTTGATTATGTGTTTACATATGGTCAGCTAGGGAAAGAAATTGCTGCTGGAGCGCAAACTGTCTTTTCTTCTGATAGAGTTTTGTCCTTCAACGATAAACCAGAATTAATTGACAGCTTGATGAAGTATACAGATGAGGAGACTCTTGTCTTAGTGAAGGCTTCTAGAGGCATGAAACTTGAAGAAGTGGTAAATGCTTTATTAAAATAAGTTGTGTAAAAATACAATCTTGTATAACTAAGCCTTAAAAAATGATAGAAGACCTTGTATCCGCAAGGTCTTCGCTTTTTAGGCTTCATAAAAAATCGTGTTTGCTAGCGAATTTCTTTCATGAATTTTCCACGCGTTCATCATGATGGATGTGTGAAAAATAACATATAGAACAATTCATTCTATATAGGGGTGGTTTTTACATGATTGGCTGCTTATGTATACATGGCTTTACAGGTGCTCCATCTGAGGTTGAACCACTTGTGCATTTTTTACAAAGGCATACTGATTGGAAATTAGCAGTACCTACCTTGCCGGGTCACGGTGATTCCTTAGACCTTAGAGGGGTTCTATATAATCAATGGATTACACATGCGGAACGGGAGCTAGAGCAATTGCTAAAAACCTGTGAAAGGGTTTATGTAGTAGGCTTTTCGATGGGTGGGATGATTGCCAGCTATCTGGCTGTTCATTTTCCAGTTGAAAAGCTGGTTTTATTAAGTGCTGCTGCATACTATGTAAACCCAAAGCAGCTTGCCGTTGATATTGGAGCAATGCTAAAGGATTTGTATCAAGGGAAATTGAATGAGAACGAACTCTATTTGCGTTATAAGCGAAAGGTAAAGGAAACGCCCTTGGCAGCAACACTGCAATTTCGTAAGCTTGTCTATTCAATAAGACCCTTAGTGCCTCAAATTAGTGTTCCTACCTTTATAGCTCAGGGTGAAGTGGATGGGGTTGTACCGCCAAAAGCAGCCCAATATTTATATTCCAATATTAGTTCGTCTTCAAAGAAGCTATTTTATTTAAAGAAATCAAAGCATTTGATTTGTCACAGTGAAGAAAGAGAGGATTTATTTGAGAATATCCTTCAATTTCTAAAGGTTGCTAAGTAGTGTTTTTTTCTGCTCTAGTTATTAAAAACAATTTATTAGTTTTCCCTTAGGTTATGTGTCTTTGTTGCAAATAGGTGGAATTACTGGTAAAATTACCATCAAAGTGCCAATGAGAGAATTTCTTTCGATCCCAGACATACTCCATTTGGAGAATGTCTTTTTTCACTTATTGTATGTAGGAAGCGGAGGACGGAGCAGCTCATGATGAGTTGTTTAAAAATTATGGATTTGTTCATTTCCACTTCAATAGAGTTAACGAAGCCTTCCTCCACAACAAGCCAGTTGAATATAAATAAATTTACTTGGCTCTTCAATTATGATTCCTCCATACTAAAGGGTGGCGTACAACACTATGCTAGTTTTGTATGTATTGCTGCGTCTGTGTTTTTAAATAATCTCCGCAGGAATTTGGCTCGGGAGAAAACCACACTAGCCACTTTATATAGACTATTTTGTTACAATTAAAGGAGATTGGAAAAATTGACAAAATTTGAAGAATTAAATATTAGTCCGGCTACATTAAAATCTTTGAAGAGAATGGGATTTGAGGAGGCTACGCCAATTCAAGCGGAAACAATTCCATTGGGTCTGGGTAACAAGGATTTAATCGGTCAAGCACAAACAGGTACGGGAAAAACAACCGCATTCGGTGTTCCAATGATTGATAAAATCGACTACAAGAAGGATATTATTCAGGGAATCGTCATCGCCCCTACAAGGGAACTTGCGATACAGGTATCAGAGGAGCTATACAAGATTGGTTACGGAAAAAGAGCGCGCGTTCTTTCTATCTATGGCGGACAGGATATTAACAGACAAATCCGTGCGTTAAAAAGACCTCCTCATATTATTGTTGGTACACCTGGTCGATTACTCGATCATATCAATCGGAACACACTAAAGCTTGATCATGTTCAGACTGTGATTTTGGATGAAGCAGATGAAATGCTGAACATGGGATTTATTGAGGATATTGAAGCAATCCTGGCAAAAACTCCTGAGGACCACCAAACCTTGCTTTTCTCTGCCACGATGCCGGCTCCGATTCAGCGTATTGCAGAGCGTTTCATGAAGGAACCGCAAATTGTGCGTGTTAAAACGAAGGAAGTAACGGTGTCCTCAATTGAACAATACTATATTGAAATACATGAAAAAGGAAAGTTCGACGTCTTAACAAGATTGTTAGATATACAATCACCGGAATTAGCAATCATCTTTGGACGGACAAAAAGACGGGTGGATGAGCTTTCTGAAGCATTAAACCTTCGCGGCTACAATGCAGAAGGAATCCATGGGGACTTAAGTCAGGCCAAACGTCTATCTGTATTGCGTAAGTTTAAGGAAGGTTCGATTGATGTCCTTGTTGCTACGGATGTTGCAGCCCGTGGTTTAGATATTTCCGGTGTCACTCATGTCTATAACTTCGATATTCCGCAGGATCCTGAAAGCTATGTCCATCGTATTGGTCGAACAGGTCGTGCCGGAAAAAATGGTGTTGCGATGACATTTATTACTCCACGAGAGAAATCCTACCTTCATGTTGTTGAGAAAACAACGAGAAAGAAAATGGAGCGCATGGAGCCGCCGACATTGGATGAAGCGTTAGAGGGCCAACAGAAGGCAGCGATGGAAAAAATCATTCAAATTATTGATGAAAATAACCTTCAGTTCTATAAGCAGGCTGCAGATGAACTATTGGAGGGACATGATGCTTCCAAAGTTGTAGCGGCTGTCTTAAAAATGCTGACAAAAGAGCCTGATACAACGCCAGTAAAATTAACTGAAGAGAAGCCATTACCTGTTAAACGGGACCGTAAATTCGATGATCGTAAGCGTGGCTATGATTCACATAACCGTAAGAGAACACCGATGAAATCACGTCAAGGACACAGCCATGGCGGAAAACGTCCAAACAACTCTCAATACAAATCAAAATCTAATAGCTATAAATAATAAATAATATATGGTGTCAGGCACCACAAAAAGACAAAGTAATATAATTTGTCCATATGTGGTGCCTGACACCATTTGTTTTAGACGGGCGAATTTGATATAGAGGTCATACTGAAACTAAATGGAAGTTGAAACGTACATATATCCATAGGGATATATTGATTCAGGGGGAGAAGTCATGATATTGGAACCGAAGAATAGGATTTCTGGTAGAGCACTAAAGGTATGGCGGATATCCGGCGCATTTTATTCCGTCATGTTCTTGTTACTAGCCGGAGGAATCACTGCATTAACGATTATTTTTGATTGGCCGCTTTGGATTAGTGCTGCAGCCATTATATTATTTCTAATTTCGATTTATTTTTTTGTTATGCTATTTCCATCGCTGCGCTGGAAGCGTTGGCGCTACGAGGTTCGCGAGCAAGAAATTGAGCTTCAGCACGGATTGTTTGTTATCAAACGCACGCTTGTCCCGATGGTCCGAGTGCAGCATGTGGATACTGCCCAGGGCCCGCTTTTGCGGAAATATAACTTAGCTACCGTTACGGTGTCAACAGCAGCAACAACTCATGAAATTCCAGCTTTAGAGCTTTCGGAAGCTGAAGAAATGAGAGTATACATTTCGAGGCTGGCAAGGGTGGCTGATGAAGATGTATGAACCAAAACGTCTGCATCCCATTTCAAGTGTCATTAATTTTCTGAAAACATTGAAGGAATTCATAGCTCCTTTTATTATCCTCTTTTTATTTGGAGGTAATGGTCTTGGCTTTGACTTTTGGCAAATGATCATCGCGGCTGCCTTTATCCTGCTGTCGCTAATTGGTGGGATCATATCATGGCTACGGTTCACGTACCGTGTCGAGGAAGGTGAGCTAAGGATTGAATCGGGCTTGTTTGTGAGAAAGAAACGTTATATTCCGTTTGAAAGGATACAAAGTCTGGATTTTTCGGAAGGAATCCTGCAGCGTCCTTTCGGGCTTGTAAAAGTACAGGTAGAAACAGCGGGTTCAAGTGGATTAAATAGTGCTGAAGCAGTGCTAACAGCGATTAAAAAAGAGGATGCACTTGCGATTCAGGATATTCTTACATCAGTCAAAAGAGGGCAATCAGATATAGTTGAGCCTATTGAAAAGTCTGAAGCATTATACACCATTAAGCCTTCACAGCTTTTGTTGCTGGCATCTACCTCGGGCGGTGCCGGAGTGGTGATTTCAGCATCGATTGCGTTTATCTTACAATTTGATGAACTAATTCCGTATGAAAGAATATTTAAGGAGCTGCAAGGCTTTATCTCTTCGGGAGTTGCTTTTGTAAGCATTGTCCTTTTCTTGCTTTTTTTAGCCGCTTGGTTTATTGCGGTAATTGGAACGGTTATTAAGTATGCGGGATTTACAGTCAAAAAAGTAGAAGAGGATTTGGTTATTTCGAGAGGACTGCTCGAAAAGAGACAGCTTACCATTCCCCTAAACCGAATACAGGGGATTATCATAAGTGAGAATATCATAAGACAGCCGTTTGGCCTCTGCTCTGTTTTTTTGGAAACAGCTGGAGGTTCGCTCGAAAAGGACAGCTCAAAGACCCTTCTTCTCCCGCTTATTAGGAAGAAGGAAGTTGCTTCTCTTTTATCGCCATTTCTAGGTGACTACTGCTTTACTCCGGAAATAGTACCAGCTCCCAAAAGGGCCTTAAAAAGGTATCTATTTCGAGGCTTACTGTTTCCAATAATCATCGCAGCGGCAGCAATCATTTTCTTCCGTCCATGGGGTTATTTGGCCTTGTTACTGCTTCCGTTTGCAGCGATTTGGGCTTTTCTCAATTATAAAGATGCCGGCTGGAATTTGCATCAGCAGCAATTGACCTTGAGCTACAGAGGAATTGTCAAGAATACCTTTTTTATGAAGAAAAATAAAGTCCAGTCACTTTCAATGGCAAAAAGCTTTTTTCAAGAAAAACAAAACCTCGCCACTATTTCAGCCACTGTAAAGGGAGGGATTGGACCTTCAGGTGGACAGGTTGTAGACATGGAGGAAGAAGATAGTCTAGCTATATATGAATGGTATAAATATCAATGAAAAAATGCCTGACATGAATAGGACGGGCTGACGTCAGAGTTTGCTACAGAGCAATAGTGGATAGACGTCGTTGTCCTAAAGATAGTCAGGCGTTTTTTCGTAATATCAATGCCCCAATAAGGAAACCGGACAGAAATCCAAAAAGATGGGCGATGACATTAATATTTGGCTGGAAAAAGGTCATGATGATACTGATAACAGCTATGGTGGTAATCAATTGTCTATTATCCCTTGATAACAGATGTTTATGGAATATATTCATACTGATGTACATCCCGAATAGGCCAAAAATAGCGCCGCTTGCGCCCAAATGGATATAGGTAACCGGCTCAATCAGGAGGGTGGCCACATTGGCAGAAATTCCGGTGATTAAATAGATCCAGGTAAAACGAATGCTTCCAAGAATTCTCTCTAAAGCAGGTCCGAACAGTACGAGTGAAAAACTGTTAAACAAGACATGCGAAAAGCCACTATGCAGAAAGATGGGTGTAAGTAGCCTCCAGATTTCGCCCTGCCAAATATACAGGTTGACACCTGAGAATTGCTCCAACAGCATGAGATTGGGGAAAATAGGCAAAGACGTTAATAAATATAATATAATGTGGATTGAAACAATGACAGAAACAACTGGATAATAACGAATAAACTCACGAAAGCTTTCTGTTCTTGTAAACATGTAGACCTCCTGCATTTGTATCTGCATAAAATGATAACACAGCTTGTATTTTGTTCGAAATAATATGGCTGTATGTCCATGCTATTTCTTATGCATAAAAATCAATAGATAGAAGGAAGATGTGGAATGATATCAGGGATTGGACTCGATATTGTTGAACTGGAGCGAATAAAAAACATCGTAGAACGTCAAGAGAAATTTGTGGACCGGATTTTAACCCCTTTAGAAAAGGAAATCTATGTTCAGTTATCGGATAAAAGAAAAATTGAATATTTAGCTGGACGTTTTGCTGCCAAAGAAGCCTTTGCTAAAGCAAATGGAACTGGAATTGGCACAAAGCTTTCCTTCCTTGATATTCAAGTCGAAAACGATGAGAATGGAAAGCCGTCAATTTGCAAGCCGCTTCAAAAAGGCGTTCATCTTTCTATTACCCATAGTAGAGAATACGCTGCTGCACAGGTCGTTATAGAAAAATAAAGACCTGTGCAGCATAGAAAGGTCCGGCGGCAAATCCTTCAACCCAGTTCGTCATATTATAGGTGGTTGTCTCATATATTCATAGTGCAATAGGAGAGACAAGGCCAGGTGCATTTTCTCGTGCTCTCCTTCTACTGTAGTGGAAATGAGACAAAAGGGGTTGAAGGAATGAAGAAAAAGATATTCATGCTGGCTTTAGCGCTCGTGACTGTCCTTATACTGTCTGCCTGTGGAACGAAATCGCAAGAGGATGTTGTGAAAGACTTAAATAAGAAGCTTGAGGAATTAGGTGGCTATAAGGCAAAAGCGAAGATGACCTTGCAAATGGGAACAGACCCGCACACGTATGACGTGGAGATATGGCATAAAGAGCCGGATTTCTATCGGGTTGATTTAAAAAATGCTCAAAAGGATCAAAATCAAATGATTCTTCGCAATGAAGAAGGTGTCTTTGTATTAACTCCTGCTCTCAATAAAAGCTTTAAATTCCAAAGTGATTGGCCACAGAACAGCAGTCAAGCCTATTTATATGAATCGCTCGTAAAGGATATTATGGAGGATAAAGAAGCGAAGTTTACGGCAACAAAGGAACATTATGTTTTTGAAACGAAAACTAGATATCAAAATAACAAGATGCTCCCATATCAGGAGATAACCTTAAACAAAAAGAATCTTGCGCCGATTAGTGTGAAGGTGATGGATTCGGACCATAATGCACTTGTTACCGTTAAGTTTTCTGAAGTGAAATTCGATGCTAGCTTCGATAAAAATGATTTTAATGTCCAAAAGAATATGACAGGTGCCCAGCTAGATAAAACCGTGATGGCTGATTTGGAGGACCAAGAATTCTCAGTCAAGTATCCGGAGGAAATCCCTGGCGTTCATTTAACAGGTGAAAAAGAAGTGAAAATAGAAAATGGAAAACGAATCGTCCTTACCTATGAAGGAGATAAATCCTTTACGTTGGTTCAGGAAAAAACAATGGTTATGCCTGCAACAGCAGGACCAACAACGATTACAGGTGAGCTTGTTGATTTAGGATTTACCATCGGCGCTATAACGAACAATAGTTTAACCTGGACTGACGATGGTGTCGACTATATGATTGCTTCAAATGATTTAACGCCAGAGGAAATGGTGGAAATCGCACAGACAGTTCAAAGTAACACAGTAAAATAAAGTAAGCGGCTGACAAAAGGAGGGTAAGATCCTGTCTATATAATTCCTGCGTAAATGAATAATCACCAACTATTTGTTTATGCTAACTAATTGTATGGCAGGGTCTGACACCTTAACAAAAGGGTCAGCCTTTTTCATTGTATAAAACATTAGCCCTGTAGTTTACCACTGTTTACAACGGATAAATATTAAAAAACAAAAACCCATTTGACAAGGATGAATCGGAGTTCGATAATCAAATTATACAGATATATAAGTCAACTATAGAAAGGATTACTCAAATGGGAATTCAACACTTTTATCGTGATACTTGGGCAGAAATTAATCTAGATAATATCTATTATAACGTGGAATCATTAAAAAATATTTTACCTGAGAACGTTGCTTTATTTGCCGTTGTAAAGGCGAATGCTTATGGACACGGGGACATACAGGTAGCCCGCACTGCTGTACGTGCAGGAGCTTCTTATATTGCAGTTGCGCTTATGGATGAAGCAGTAGCCTTACGTCAAAAAGGTCTGCAGGAACCAGTGCTTGTATTAGGTGCGAGCAGACCGGAAGATGTTTCGTTAGCTGCTGAATACGATATTACATTGACTGTTTTTCAAAAGGAATGGATAGTCAAGGCTAAAGAATATTTGAACGATAGTAAACCAGTAAAGCTCCATATCAAGGTTGACTCTGGCATGGGCAGAATCGGTGTAAAGACCAAGCAGGAGCTTCGGGAAGTGGAAGAGGCAATCAGAGAAAATGCTTGTTTTTACTTAGAAGGTGTATTTACCCATTTTGCGACAGCCGACCAGGTAGACCGAACCTATTATAAAAAGCAGCTAGCGCTATTTAAGGAGTTAGTTGACAGCTTTGAAGAACGACCTGAATTAGTTCACTCCAGCAACTCTGCAGCATCGCTTCGCTACCCTGAAAGCTATTTCAACGGAGCTCGTTTAGGAATTTCTATGTATGGCTTAAGCCCATCAAAGGAGATTGAGGTGGAATTACCATACCCACTTAAGGAAGCCTTTTCATTGCGTACAAAGCTGGTACATGTGAAGGAAGTAGAGCCTGGAGATAAGGTAGGCTATGGTGCAACATACGAAGCAAAGGCGAAGGAATGGATTGGAACGCTGCCAATTGGCTATGCTGATGGTTGGATCCGTAAGCTTTCTGGACAAGAAGTATTGGTGGATGGAAAAAGAGTACCGATTGCCGGAAGAATCTGTATGGACCAAACGATGATTAAGCTTCCATATCAGTTACCACTAGGTACAGAAGTTACTCTTATAGGAAACCAAGGGGATGAATTCATCTCAGTGAATGAGATAGCTGAGACATTAGAGACAATAAACTATGAAATCGTCTGTATGATGTCAAATCGGGTTCCGCGAGTCTTTATTCAGGATGATAAAATCGTGGAAGTGGTGAATGGATTATTTTAACTTCATTCAGCAGAAGTCTTTCACTTCTATAAGTGGGGGATGAAAGAAAATGGTACTTCGATTTAGTGGGGGTACAAACCCCGGCTGAATGAAGTTAAGCCTCCGGCGGATGTCTCGGATTTTTTAAAGGTAGTTTATCGAGCGAGCTCGATAAAAATCCGGACGCAAATTCGACGTGCGAATTTGATTCCTGATTTAGGCAACCGCTTTCATAATACGTCTCCAGTTTTCCTTACGGCCCATTATAAAGAAATGAAATTATCGACATAATCTTGTTAATCAAGCGTATGTATGCATAAAAGACTATTTTTTTGGACGATAATATTTAAGAATCCTTGAATAGTCTTTGCATTCATTAAAAATAATGATATTATAAAAAATGGTAGAGTGAATAGGTGTGTATTGATGGTGGAGGTGTACAATTGTGTCTGAGTCAAGTGTAACGACAGAGATTATGATAAAATTACCGCAACATCTATTAAGCGAGTTAGACGGTTTTGTCAAACAAGAAAATGTGAATCGCAGTGAATTTATTTACCAAGCAACGAAAATGTACCTGCGTGAGCGTAAAAAAAGACATATTCGTGAATCCATGAGACGGGGCTATATGGAAATGGCCAAAATAAATTTGACGATTGCATCTGAATCATTTCAAGCAGAATATGAGGCAGAACACACTGTTGAACGTCTAGTAAGCGGAGGGTAACCCTTTGATTGTCAAACGTGGAGACGTTTATTTTGCGGACCTTTCCCCAGTTGTTGGCTCAGAACAAGGCGGGGTGCGCCCTGTACTCGTCATTCAAAACGACATCGGGAATCGGTTTAGTCCCACAGTAATTATTGCAGCAATCACAGCACAGATACAAAAAGCGAAGCTGCCTACACATGTTGAAATTGATGCGAAGCGTTATGGTTTTGAACGAGATTCGGTCATTCTTTTAGAGCAAATTCGTACAATTGATAAGCAACGCTTAACCGATAAAATTACTCATCTCGATGATGAAATGATGGAAAAGGTCAATGAAGCCCTGCAAATAAGTTTAGGTCTTATTGAATTTTAGATCATACACTAAAAACGTCCTTATGATTGTAGGGACGTTTTTATTATGAGTAAAATTACATAAACACATAGATATATATCTTTTTGCAAGATAAGTGATACAGTTGGTTATCCTGTCAGTGAATTTGTTAAAATGAACATATTACTTATTATTGGAGGCAGTGCGATTGGAAAAAACTCTAGAAAAGCAAACAGAATTATTTCAGTTAATAGCATCGGAGCAAGCCTTAACAGTTAAACAAGTAAAAAATGTAATTGCGATGCTTGATGAGGGAAACACAGTGCCGTTTATTGCCCGCTATCGAAAGGAACAGACCGGTTCATTAGATGAAGTGCAAATTCGAGATATTTTAGAGAGATGGCAATACATACAAAACTTAGAGCACCGTAAAGAAGAAGTAATCCGATTGATAGATGAACAAGGGAAATTGACGCCAGAGTTGCAGCAAAATATCATAAAGTCCGTGAAACTGCAGGAGGTTGAGGATTTATACCGTCCGTATAAACAAAAGCGTCGTACAAAAGCAACGGTGGCGAAGGAAAAAGGCCTAGAGCCGTTTGCTGAGTGGCTTCTAACTTTCCCAAGGAAGGGCTCATTAGAGGATGAAGCGAGTAAATATATATCAGATGAAAAAGAGGTAAAAACGATTGAGGACGTTGTCGCAGGTGCCAAAGATATAATCGCAGAAATGGCCTCAGACGAAGCAGAGAGCCGCAAATGGATCCGAAGGGAAACGAGTAAAAAGGGAATCATTGAAACAACTGAAAAGGACTCAGCAAAGGACGAGAAGAAAGTATATGAAATGTATTATTCGTATGAGGAGCCGGTAAGCAAAATCGTTCCACATCGAATCCTGGCATTGAATCGCGGGGAAAAAGAGGATATTATACGTGTCAGCATTAAATCTGATAATGAGTTTATTTTAAACTATCTACATAAGAAGTGGATTCGTGATACTAGTTCATTTACGGCGCAGTATGTAAAAGAAGCTGTAGATGACGGATATAAAAGGCTCATACAGCCATCGATTGAAAGGGATATTCGGAATGAACTGACGGAAAAGGCAGAGGAACAGGCCATCCATATCTTTTCGGAAAACCTTAGAAATCTTTTGTTGCAGCCGCCGTTAAAGGGAAAAGTGGTTCTTGGAGTTGATCCTGCTTATCGAACTGGATGCAAGCTTGCAGTCGTGGATGAGACAGGAAAGGTTTTAACGATTGGAGTCATATATCCACACCCTCCAGTGTCCAAAACGAAAGAGGCTAAGGAAAAGTTTGAAAAAATTGTCCGGGATTACGGGGTCGAAATGGTTGCGATTGGAAACGGAACCGCATCGAGAGAAACAGAGCAATTTGTAGCAGATATCTTAAAGGACCTTCCGAAGGAGATTTTTTATTTAATCGTAAACGAGGCTGGAGCAAGTGTTTATTCTGCATCAGACATTGCCAGAGAAGAATTTCCTGATTATCAGGTGGAGGAAAGAAGTGCGGTCTCTATTGCTAGACGTCTTCAGGACCCGCTTGCAGAATTAGTGAAAATAGATCCAAAATCAGTTGGTGTCGGTCAATATCAGCATGATGTCTCACAAAAGAAGCTATCTGAATCACTTACGTTTATAGTGGAAACCGTTGTAAACCAGGTCGGAGTAAATGTTAATACAGCATCCCCATCATTGCTTCAATATGTTGCAGGTCTTTCGAAAACGGTCGCCAACAATATTGTGAAAAAGAGAGAAGAGGAAGGCAGATTTACATCTCGTAAGCAATTAAAGAAAATACCTCGACTTGGGGCTAAGACATATGAACAGGCGATTGGATTTTTAAGGGTAATAGATGGAAGTGAACCTCTAGATAGAACTTCGATACATCCAGAAAATTACAATGCAGTTGAACAGCTGCTTCAGACCCTTGGATTTAGTTCTGCGCATTTAGGTACAGAAGAGATGAAAAAGGCAATCTCAGCGATTGATATTAAACAAACAGCTGAACAATTAGCAATTGGTGTATTGACGCTGCAGGATATCGTTGATGCATTGGTAAGGCCGGAAAGAGATCCGCGTGACGAGTTACCAACTCCGCTCCTTAAAAAGGATATTCTTAAACTTGAAGACTTAAAGCCAGGAATGGAGCTTCAAGGAACCGTCCGTAATGTCGTGGATTTTGGTGCCTTTGTCGATATCGGTGTTAAGCAGGATGGGCTTGTTCATATTTCAAAACTGAGACGTCAGTTTGTTAAGCATCCGCTCGATGTTGTTTCCGTTGGGGATGTCGTGACCGTTTGGGTAGATTCGGTTGATTTGCATAAAGGCAGAGTAGCCCTAACGATGCTTTCTCCGACAGAGGGCTAACGGTCTATAATATAGCATCTAACAGGGCTGTCCTAAAAGATGATAGCATCTAGATTGTCTTCTATGTGCTATACATAAAGGTGGGACAGTCCTGTATGGATGTTAAAAATGTTTTTTTCTATATAAAAACCAGCATTGATTTAACAATTTAATTTGGTATCTATTTTTATTATAAAAAGCTCTTTGGATTTGATTTTGAAACCAAGTAGGCATATGGTAACCTCCCGGACAAAAATCTCATTAATTATCATTAGTCTATGCTGATATAGTTTGTCATGTGCTTCATGATCTAAAGGAGTTGAAACAATGTGGATAATCAAGAATTACAAAAGCTAGTCGAAGACATCTCAATTAAGTATTTCCATAAACCATTTCGTCATCGAGCTATTTTTAATAACCGGCTGAAAACAACAGGTGGTCGCTACTTATTAAAGAGTCATGACATAGAGATGAATATAAAGTACTATCAGCAGCTGGGAATAGAGGAATTAGTTGGGATAATCAAGCATGAGTTATGCCACTATCATTTACATATAGAAGGAAAGGGTTACAAGCATAGGGATAAGGATTTTAAGGAGTTAATGGAGGTGGTTGGGGCACCAAGGTATTGTTCCTCACTTCCTGAGAATTCAGCGGGCCCCAAAAGCCAAAAGGTCAATATTTACATCTGTAATAGCTGTAACCAAATATATAGACGTAAGAGAAGGATGGACACGAAAAAGTATGTATGTGGAATTTGTAGAGGGGCATTAAGTCTTAAAAAGAATTAATGTTTGTCCAAAACCAGATTGGTATCCTATTCTATGGTTGTCAATCAGTTAATCATATTGCGATAATTCATATCCAATTTAACCTTGACTTTTATATATCACGTAAATATAATAATAAGAGTCGATATCAAGACAAGTTAACAAATTAGTAATTATTCCGCAGTAGCTCAGTGGTAGAGCTATCGGCTGTTAACCGATCGGTCGTAGGTTCGAATCCTACCTGCGGAGCCATATGGGGAAGTACTCAAGAGGCTGAAGAGGCGCCCCTGCTAAGGGTGTAGGTCGCGCGAGCGGCGCGAGGGTTCAAATCCCTCCTTCTCCGCCATATGATTTATGGCCCGTTGGTCAAGCGGTTAAGACACCGCCCTTTCACGGCGGTAACACGGGTTCGAATCCCGTACGGGTCATCTAGGAAGCGGAAGTGCCTTGCCCAGCGGCGTATAGACTGGAGCATCCGGACCGAGATAAAGGAAACACCAAGAGCGCGTAGTGCGATTGGGTGTTGACTTATCGTAGGGAGGAATGTGAAGTCCACTAGACGCTAGGCGCTGGAGCTAAACCGCTATCTAATGTATAATAATATAGTTGGTCCGGTAGTTCAGTTGGTTAGAATGCCTGCCTGTCACGCAGGAGGTCGCGGGTTCGAGTCCCGTCCGGACCGCCATTTAAAATGTTTGGGCTATAGCCAAGCGGTAAGGCAACGGACTTTGACTCCGTCATTCGTAGGTTCGAATCCTGCTAGCCCAGCCATTTTTTTATTTTGTTTGAGCCATTAGCTCAGTCGGTAGAGAAACTCATCGTCCTGAAGAGGATGAGTTTTGCAACAAAAGCCAAAGGCTTTTGAAGCACATCTGACCTGCAGTGCACATGGTGAGTAAAGTATATCATGTTTGAGCCATTAGCTCAGTCGGTAGAGCATCTGACTTTTAATCAGAGGGTCGAAGGTTCGAGTCCTTCATGGCTCACCAAAGTTTTTTGCATAAGCAAAATAACTTTCCAAATGCGGGTGTGGCGGAATTGGCAGACGCACTAGACTTAGGATCTAGCGCCGCAAGGCGTGGGGGTTCGACTCCCTTCACCCGCACCAAAAATTGCTATTTGAGATTTTATTTATGTATGATATAATATTTAATGTCCTAATTAAGTATATGCGGTCGTGGCGGAATGGCAGACGCGCTAGGTTGAGGGCCTAGTGGGGGTAACCCCGTGGAAGTTCGACTCTTCTCGGCCGCACCAAAAAAATATTGACAGTGTTAACCCAAGGTGTTAATATTTAAAAGTTGGCTTAAATATTAAATTGCGCCCGTAGCTCAATTGGATAGAGCGTCTGACTACGGATCAGAAGGTTATGGGTTCGACTCCTTTCGGGCGCGCCATTTATACGGGAAGTAGCTCAGCTTGGTAGAGCACTTGGTTTGGGACCAAGGGGTCGCAGGTTCGAATCCTGTCTTCCCGACCATGAGGATTTTTTTCTTCTATATATTATGCGGGTGTAGTTTAGTGGTAAA